>NZ_JADKPZ010000049.1 GCF_016106035.1 Arcobacter vandammei | reverse complement strand
TGGGACCATAAATTAAACTGTGTAAACCACCTTTAACCCATTTTCTTACTTTGTGTATTTTTCCATAATTTCACTGAAAAATATACAAAGTTGAGGATAAATCTCACTCCAGTTTCTAATACTAGTTCTTTCCCATTTTGCTTGTACCTCCTGTGTTGACATATATAACATTTTAAAAGCTGAATCTATTGTTGGAAATGATCCTTTAGAGTTTGTTTTCCTTTTTATATTTGAATTTAGTGATTCTATTGGATTTGTTGTATAAATTAGGGTTTGAATAGATTTTGGGTATTTCTTGTGCTTGCACTCTCTGTGAGAAAAAAAGTAGCTAATTCATTCCAGTTATTTATCCAAGATTGTGCAATATGAGGATATTTGGAACCCCAAATATCATTAAATTCTGTAAGAGCCATTTGTGCATCTTCTTCTGTTGATGCAGTATAGATTGTTTTTAAATAGTTTGCAACAGCCTTTGCCTGTATTCACAGGATTTCATCTATCTTTCCAAGATACAAACTTTAGAGAGCTTCTAATCTGATGAACTATACATCTTTGTATTTCGGCTTTTCTCACAGAGAGTGCAAGCACAGGGATAAACAGCTTGTATTGCTTGATTAAATCCATTTAAACCATCTATTGCAAATATAAGCACATCATCAACACCTCTATTTTTTAGTTCATTTAAAAGTGTTAACCAATATTTAGAAGTTTCATTTTCACCAATCCAAATTCCAAGTATCTCTTTTTTACCTTCAAGAGTAACACCTAGCATAATATATGCTGCAATATTTTTAACAACTCGATCTACTCTTATTTTTAAAACCGTTGCATCCATAAAAACTATTGGATAAATTGCTTCTAATGGA
>NZ_JADKPZ010000048.1 GCF_016106035.1 Arcobacter vandammei | reverse complement strand
AATTTATTTATTATATAATATAATTTTATATTATTTTATTTTAAAAGGAGCAAGGATGAATAATCCAATATTCATTTCTATTAAAGGAAGTACACAAGGTTTAATAACTGAAGGAGCATTTACTGCTGAATCTGTAGGTAATTCTTACCAAAGAGGACATGAAAATGAGGCTTTAGTAAAATCTTTTAGTCATAATATTAAAATCCCAAGAGACCCACAATCAGGACAACCATCTGGACAAAGAGTTCACGAACCATTTGTAGTAACAAAGTTAATAGATAAATCTTCACCTCTTTTGTACAATGCTTTAACAAAAGGAGAAACTTTACCTACTGTTGAGTTAAAGTGGTATAGAACTAGTTATGCTGGTAAACCTGAGCATTATTTTACTATAGTATTAGAGGATGCTGTTATTGTTGATATTGATATGTTTATGGAAATGGAAATTGATGCATCTAAAACACAAGTTTCACCTTTAGAAAAAATATCTTTAGCATATAGAAAAATTACTTGGAGACATGAAGTTGCAAGTACTTCAGGAGAAGATGACTGGAGAATAGGAGTAGGACTAAATGCTTAAGTATAAATTCAAAGATTTAAAAATCTTTGAATTTATTATAAAAAATATTTGTACTTTTTATAATAAATCAGAAAGTATCAATATAGAGTAACATATGCAAAATTTAAATTTTCTAAATAATAATAAACAAACCCAAGAGATAAAAGCCAGATTAGAGCTTTTAAACTATGAAACAAATAACTATTATTTAGAAGAGAGTAATGATTTATATGAAAATATAGATGGGAATTATTCAATATATAAATTAGAAGGGAGAAGTGGAGTAAATAAAGTATATGAATATGAAATAACATTTGTAAGTAATGAAAAAATAGAAGTAGAAGATATAGTAGATACAGATGTAAAGATAGTTTT
>NZ_JADKPZ010000047.1 GCF_016106035.1 Arcobacter vandammei | reverse complement strand
CTTGATATTGATATGCCAATAAGTACAGTAGGAGATTATTTAGCAAAATGGCA
The DNA here is from genome assembly GCF_016106035.1 of Arcobacter vandammei. GTDB lineage: Bacteria > Campylobacterota > Campylobacteria > Campylobacterales > Arcobacteraceae > Aliarcobacter > Aliarcobacter vandammei. Next base: position 890 of record NZ_JADKPZ010000047.1, on the reverse strand, counting down.
ATTTACTTCAAAGAAACCAATTAAAAGAGCATATGAAAGAAAAGATAGTGTTACAAAAGCTTGGTTAGAAGAAACATATCCAAAAATAAAAAAAGAAGCAAAAAAAGAAGATGCAGATATTTGGTGGGCTGATGAGACAGCTTGTCAAAGTTTACCCAATAACCTTAAAGGATATGCACCTATTGGAACACATAATAAGCCAGTACTAGAGCATACAGCAAAGAAATTTAAGATAAATATGATTAGTGCAATAACAAATACAGGTAAATCGATGTTTGCATTATATGATGAATCTATAAAGATTGATAGTTTTATAGAATTTTGTGAAAAAGTGATTGAATCAAATAACGGTAAAAAAGTATTTTTAATAGTAGATAACCTAAGAGTACATCATGCAAAACTTGTTAAAGCTTGGGAAGAAGAGAATGCAAAATATATCAAACTTTTTTATCTACCTGCATATTCACCAGATTATAATCCAGATGAATATTTAAATCAAGATTACAAACAAAGTGCTAATAAATATGAATTACCAACAAGTCAAAAACAAATACGTAGTAATACAGAAAAATATATGTTATCTCTTCAAAAAAATCCACAAAAAGTTGCTAACTTTTTTAAACATCCAAAGGTTAAATATGCAAGTTAAAATTCAGATTATTTATTAGGGGAGTAATAGATGGAATTTATCTTTTTATATTGGTGGAGTAAATGATTTAAAATTGAAATCTGTACCAGAAATATATAAAAACAATCTTGATAAACTAAGAAGTCATAAATGCTGTCAAGTGCAATCCAAAAATGTACCAAAGCGCAGTGGAAAAATGTACCACTTTGTAACACCTATTTGTTAGAAATATCTAACAAGCCTGCTTCTCTTTTTTGTTTTA
>NZ_JADKPZ010000046.1 GCF_016106035.1 Arcobacter vandammei | reverse complement strand
GAAGTGGAAATACCCAGCCCCATTCCGAACCTGGTAGTCAAGCACTTCATCGCCGATAATACTGCAGGGTCCCCCTGTGGAAACGTAGGTCACTGCCAGCTTTGAGTTTTTTACAAAGCCTTTCAGAACATACTTCATCTAAGTATGCTTTGAAAGGCTTTTTTTTGCTTTTTTATCTGCACCCTTTTTTACACATCTTCTTATTCTTTTTACGCTATTGGCTATTTAAGTAATATTTACACTATTTATATTTTCACTAATGCTTTTTTTATATCTATCCACATTGCAGGGACTGAAGTTCCTGTTCCCTTTACATTTGCTATATTACTTCTATTATTAATTTATTTGTTATTTGACTTGGTTTATATCTTATTCAAATTTAGTATTAATTAGTTCACATATCTCTTAGCATTTTATACTTTAAATACTATTTCTTTATTTTTACAAGCTTTTTAGTTATATTTAGAGGATATTCATTTTATAGTTTAGAATTCTTTCTTTGAATATCTTTATTCCTTAGTTTTGGAACAATAAAAATTCTTTTTTTTACAGCCATCTGTAGATAATCCTTTTTTAACTAGGATATTATCGTAGCTAACTTAACTTTTCAGCCTTAATTTTTTCAGTATTCGCAAGTGGTTTTAAATATTCTAACAAATGCAAAAGATGTAATTATTTTAAGAGAAGTTAAAGAAGCTAAAATCAAAATTATCCTTAATGTAGAAAATGATAAATCAATCTTAAGTATTTTAAATAATGCAGGTGGGGTAGAAAAAGAGTTTATTAATTTGATTTTTGACCCATATTTTACAACAAAATAAAAAGGTAGTGGAATAGGGCTTTATATGTCAAATTATTACTCCCCTAATAAATAATCTGAATTTTAACTTGCATATTTAACCTTTGGATGTTTAAAAAAATTAGCTACTTTTTGTGGATTATTTTGTAAAGATAACATATACT
>NZ_JADKPZ010000045.1 GCF_016106035.1 Arcobacter vandammei | reverse complement strand
ATCTTTTTTCATTATTTTTTATCCCCTAAAGATGCAACAACTTTTTCAAAGTCAATTTGCACTTTACTTTTCTCATTTATCATTTGAACTTTATACTTTTCATACTCTTCATTGGCTTTTTTTAAGGCTTGTGTGTGTGATATTTTACCTTTTGTTTGAAGCACTTCAAAATCAGATAAACTTAAAAAATCATCAAGTTTTTTTATCCAATCTCTCATTTTCATAGTTTTTCTTTTTTTTGCTTGTAACTCTGCAAACTCAAGATATGTGGTTACTATTCTATTTAAAGTATCCAGTTCTTCATTATTGAGATAATTTTTAGCTATTGATGCCTCTTTTTTTGTAGGTTTACATCCACTAAAATTTGTCATTCCTATAAATGGTTTTGTACTATCTACTCTTTGATAAATTATTTCAGCAGCTGTATGCCCATGTGTAGCAAAATGCATTTTATTTTGTATCGTTTTAAAAAACTCTTGAGATGCTTCATCGCTTGGATCATAATCTATACTAGTAGCATATATATCAAGAATTTTTTGCCAAAATAATTTCTCACTACTTCTTATATCTCTAATTCGTTCAAGAAGTTCATCAAAATAACTATTTTTAGCTTGTTTTAATCTTTCATCATCCATTACAAAACCTTTGATGATGTACTCTTTAATTCTTGCTGTAGCCCACTGTCTAAATCTTGTAGCAATATTTGATTTTACTCTATAACCTACAGAAATAATCATATCAAGATTATAGTGTTCTATATCCCTTTTTACATTTCTTGTTCCCTCTTGTTGAACTATTAGGAATTTCCTAATAGTTGAATCTTTTTCAAGCTCTTTTTCATAGTATATATTTTTAATATGCTCATTTATAGTAGCTGTTGTTACATCAAATAACTCAGATAATTGTTTTTGAGATAACCATAAAGTTTCATTTTCAAGTTTTACTTCAAGATTTGTAGTGCCACTATCATCTTGATATATTATCATTTCACTCATAGCCCAAGCTCCCTAA
>NZ_JADKPZ010000044.1 GCF_016106035.1 Arcobacter vandammei | reverse complement strand
TTATAATACCCCAAAATGTCAAGACAATTTTTTCTAAATCTTTATTCCTTTAAACACCAGTTACTTTATGCTACATTTTCACTTTTTAAACTATAATTATTATCATTTATTTTCATACTATTAAAATATACTTCCATTGGTTTTTTATACTCTAAACTTTCATGAAATCTTTTATGATTATAAAAATTTATATAATCTTTTACATCATCTTTTAGAATTGATACTCTATCATACTCATTCAGATAAATTTTCTCAACTTTTGCACTTCTCCAAAATCTCTCTATACAAATATTATCAACACTTCTACCAGTACCATTCATAGAAATAGTTATACCATGTGCTTTTAGTTTATCTGTATGGATATAGCTTGTATATTGGCTACCTTGATCTGTATTAAATATTTCAGGCTTAGGATAAAGTGACAATGCTTCATTTAAAACACTCATAACTAAATCTGTATCCATAGTGTTTGATATTCTCCATGATAATACTGCTTTACTATACCAATCTATAACTGCAGCCATATAAACAAATCCTCCCTTGATACGAATATAACTAATATCTGTAGACCAAACTTGGTTTGCTCTTGTAATCTTTAAGCCTTTTAATTTGTATGAGTATATTGGATGCTCTTTATTCCCTTTAGTTGTATATGGTGCACGAACAGCCAATACAGCTTTTAATCCTAAATCTTTTCGATATTTGTGTACAGTATTTGCTGATACTGTAAAACCATCTTCTAATAGTTGTTTATGCACCTTTAAATGTCCATATATAGGTATCTCATTATAAATAGCTTGAATCTGATTTTTGATTATTATTTCATATTCATTGATTTTTGGATTATAATACAAACCACTTCTTGCAATACCTAATAACTCACTTTGTCTTGTTATAGAAATATCTCTTAGCTTGAACTCAACAATTGATTGTCTTCTTTTAGAGTCCAAGCTCTTTAACTTTCCCGACATCCAATTATTCTCCACTGTTAATTTACCAACTATTTTGGCATACTCATCATTTTTAGCTTTAAGCTTATCTATCTCTTCCTTATACTCTTTAACTGCCTTTGCTGGCTCCATAGCTACAACAGCATTTGCTAAAAATATATTTTTCCAGTTCTGAATATTTTTTGGAATAATATTATATTCACTCGCTATTTCATTAATAGTCTTTTCACCTTTTAAAACTTCCAATACTATTTTAGTTTTAAATTCTGCACTATATTGTGTCATTTTTCTACTCATATTTTACCCTTTGATTATATCTTCTAATTTTACTCTAAGAGAATATAAATTTAAAAATATTTGTTCAATTTTCTTGGGGTATTATAA
>NZ_JADKPZ010000043.1 GCF_016106035.1 Arcobacter vandammei | reverse complement strand
ATTAGAAGGGAGAAGTGGAGTAAATAAAGTATATGAATATGAAATAACATTTGTAAGTAATGAAAAAATAGAAGTAGAAGATATAGTAGATACAGATGTAAAGATAGTTTTAGAGGATTTAGTAAATTTAAAATCTTGTAAAATAATCTTTGGAAAAATATATAAAGCTAGTGAAGATAGTATAGTATCAAATAAATATATGTATAAAATAGAAGTAGTACATCCAATATACTATTTGGGATTGAATAATAAATATGAGATATATCATAACCTAAGTGCAACAGATATTATAAATAAAATAGTAACAAGATATAGAGCCTTGTTAAATATCTCATTAGAGATAAGATTAGATAATATAAAATACCCTGTAAAAGATTATACAACTCAATATAATCAAAGTGATTTAGAGTTTATCTTGATGCTTTGTGAAGAAGAGGGATACTCTTTAATATTTAATGAAGATGATAATAGTAGCTTTAAAATAGTGTTGTGTGAATTAAATGATTATGTAGAGAAAATAGATGAAAAGATATTGTGTACCTATAATCATAAAATAGAGTTTAAAGCAAGTAAATATGTAGAAGATTACTATGATAAGAATAATCCAAGCCAAGAGTATAAAATAGAGAAAACAAATGCAGTAACTAGTAGTAAGATAAAAGATAATGCAAGTAGTAAACAATTAAGAAATGATATAGAAAAAGAGAGCTTTAGAGATAAACTAAACTTGTTAAATGAAAGCTTGTATGAAGATTTAAATAGATATACAAATATAGATACAAATAAAGAGTATTCAGAATCAAATATAATAGAAGCCGTTTCAAATGAATTGATAGTAAAAGATAGTTTAAATGCCTTAATAGTAAGTGAAAAAGAGAATAAAGAAGAAGATGTAATAATAATAGAAGTAAACTATAAAGCATATTTTCCAAATGCCTTAGATGAATATTCAAAACTAAATGATATAAAAGATATAAACTCAAATATGCAATATAGTGTAGAGTTTAAAGCAATTCCAAAAGATATAATATATAAACCTAAAGTTACAATAAAAAAACCAAAGATATATGGTGTACAAACAGCAATAGTAACTTCTCAAGATGTAAATAACTCTGCTATTACTCCTAATCAAAATAGTATAGATGTAGATAGTGAAGGAAGAGTAAGAGTTCTGTTTCATTTTGAAAGAAATAAAACAACATCTTGTTACCTAAGAGTATCAAATCTATCTAGCGGAAATAACTATGGAACTATGTTTATTCCAAGAGTAAATAGTGAAGTAATAGTAAGCTTTGTAAATGGAAATCCTGATTGTCCAATAATAATAGGAACTTTGTATAATGGTGAAAATAAAATACCATACCCACTTCCAGCTAATAAAACAAAAAGCTATATAAGAACATATACAACTCCACAATATGAAGAGACACAAGGATATAATGAAATACTCTTTGATGATAAGCAAGGAAATGAAGAACTAAATATTCAAGCTCAAAGAGATATGAATACTCTAATACTAAATGATGAAACAAAAATAGTTAAACATAATCAAACTACTTTAATAGAGAATGATAAAAAAGAAGATGTAAATAATAACTCAAACTTAAATGTAAAATCAGACTATACAATAAATGTAAATAAAAACCTAACACAAACTGTAGATGAAGAGAAAATAACAACTGTAAATAAA
>NZ_JADKPZ010000042.1 GCF_016106035.1 Arcobacter vandammei | reverse complement strand
TGTCAAATGCAAAGGTAAAATGTACCAGTAGTGCAAAGTAAAAATGCACCACTTTATTAATAAAAATAAATAAAATAACTCTAAATAAAATATTTGGAGTTAGTGTGATTGATAAAGAGGAATTTATTGTGATACATACTTTACATAAAAGAGGATATAGCATAAGAGCTATATCAAAGATAGTGGGATTAGATAGAAGAACTATTTCAAAAAGACTTAAAGAAAAAGATCTAAAACCTTATAAAAAGATTGAATATAAATCTAAATTAGATTTATTTAAAGATTACATTATTGAAAGAGTTAATCAAGCATCTCCAGATAAAATACCATCAACTGTAATTTATGAAGAGATTAAGAAATATGGTTATGATGGAAAAATTAGAACTTTACAAACATTTTTAAGTACATTAAAAAATAATGTAAAAGTAGAAGATGTAATCAGATTTGAAACTAAACCATCATATCAAGCACAAGTAGATTGGACAATAATAAGAAGTGGGAGAAATCCAATATATGGCTTTGTAATGGTTCTTGGATTTAGTAGAATGGCGTTTGTCTATTTTACAGATAATATGAGACAAACTACTTGGCAAGATTGCCATGTAAAAGCATTTGAATACTTTGGTGGAGTTCCACAAACTTTGCTTTATGATAATTTAAAAAGTGTTGTTATTCAAAGAGATAAATATGGAAAAAATCAACATGGATTTAATAATGATTTTTTAGAATTTGCAAAAGATAATTTCATTCCAAAATTATGTAAAGTATACAGAGCAAAAACTAAAGGAAAAGTAGAGAGATTTAATCACTACTTAAAAAATAATTTCTATATTCCTTTAAAAGCTTCATTAAAAAATAGTTCAATAGCTATAGATTCTACTTTACTAAACTCAAAAATATTCTCTTGGTTAGAATATGCAAATTCAAGAGTTCATGATACAACAAAGAAAAAACCAATTGAATTATTTAAAGAAGAAAAACAACTACTAAAACCATTTTATTCAAGCGTAAAAGAGGTTAAAAATATAACAAAAGCAAAAAATATAAATAGTTCTATAGATTTATCAAAATTAAATGTAGATATAAAATATCATACAACAATCTCTGATTATGAAAAAATATTAGGAGATACATATGCTACTGCATGAGAATATAAATGAATATTGTTCAAAATTTAAATTACCTGGGGTATTAAAACATTATCAACATTTAGCAGATAATGCTTCAAAAGATAAAATATCCTATAGTGAGTATCTATATAAGCTTTTAGAGCTTGAAAATGAAGGAAGAGTACAAAGAAGTCAACAAATAGTTTTAAAAATGTCAGGTATTCCTAAAATTAAAACAATTGATAGCTTTGATTATAAAAGTTCTTCAGTTGATAAAATTTTAATTAATGAACTTCTAACTCTTAGATTTATAGATGAATGTAAAAATATTTTACTCTTTGGACCAAGTGGAGTTGGAAAAACTCATTTAGCAACAGCAATTGCATATGCTGCAACAAAACAAACAATAAAAACTAAATTTATAACTGCAAGTGATTTAATAATACAACTTGAAAGTGCTCAAAGCCAAAATAAACTTGATAGCTATTTTAAAAGAGTAATAGGTATTTCAAAATTATTAGTAATAGATGAATTTGGATATGTAAAATTTAATGAAAATCAAGCAAATTTGTTTTTCCAAATAGTAAATAAAAAATATGAACTTGGTTCAATAATTATTACTTCAAATTTATCTTTTACAAAATGGAAGGAGGTATTAAATAATGATGAAGCATTAACAGCTGCAATTCTAGATAGACTCATTCACTATTCACATATAATAAATGTAACTGGTGAAAGCTATAGATTAAAACAAAAAAGAGAAGCAGGCTTGTTAGATATTTCTAACAAATAGGTGTTACAAAGTGGTACATTTTTCCACTGCGCTTTGGTACATTTTTGGATTGCACTTGACAGCA
>NZ_JADKPZ010000041.1 GCF_016106035.1 Arcobacter vandammei | reverse complement strand
TTATGGAGAGTTTGATCCTGGCTCAGAGTGAACGCTGGCGGCGTGCTTAACACATGCAAGTCGAACGAGAACGGATTATAGCTTGCTATAATTGTCAGCTAAGTGGCGCACGGGTGAGTAATGTATAGGTAATATGCCTTTTACTAAGGGATAACAATTGGAAACGATTGCTAATACCTTATACTCCTATTTAACATAAGTTAAATAGGGAAAGATTTATTGGTAAGAGATTGGCCTGTATTGTATCAGTTAGTTGGTGGGGTAATGGCCTACCAAGACGATGACGCATAACTGGTTTGAGAGGATGATCAGTCACACTGGAACTGAGACACGGTCCAGACTCCTACGGGAGGCAGCAGTGGGGAATATTGCACAATGGACGGAAGTCTGATGCAGCAACGCCGCGTGGAGGATGACACATTTCGGTGCGTAAACTCCTTTTATATGAGAAGATAATGACGGTATTATATGAATAAGCACCGGCTAACTCCGTGCCAGCAGCCGCGGTAATACGGGGGGTGCAAGCGTTACTCGGAATCACTGGGCGTAAAGAGCATGTAGGCGGATTGATAAGTTTGAAGTGAAATCCTATAGCTTAACTATAGAACTGCTTTGAAAACTGTTAATCTAGAATGTGGGAGAGGTAGATGGAATTTCTGGTGTAGGGGTAAAATCCGTAGAGATCAGAAGGAATACCGATTGCGAAGGCGATCTACTGGAACATTATTGACGCTGAGATGCGAAAGCGTGGGGAGCAAACAGGATTAGATACCCTGGTAGTCCACGCCCTAAACGATGTACACTAGTTGTTGTGAGGCTAGACCTTGCAGTAATGCAGTTAACACATTAAGTGTACCGCCTGGGGAGTACGGTCGCAAGATTAAAACTCAAAGGAATAGACGGGGACCCGCACAAGCGGTGGAGCATGTGGTTTAATTCGACGATACACGAAGAACCTTACCTGGACTTGACATAGTAAGAATGATTTAGAGATAGATTAGTGTCTGCTTGCAGAAACTTGCATACAGGTGCTGCACGGCTGTCGTCAGCTCGTGTCGTGAGATGTTGGGTTAAGTCCCGCAACGAGCGCAACCCTCGTCGTTAGTTGCTAACAGTTTGGCTGAGAACTCTAACGAGACTGCCTACGCAAGTAGGAGGAAGGTGAGGATGACGTCAAGTCATCATGGCCCTTACGTCCAGGGCTACACACGTGCTACAATGGGATATACAATGAGCCGCAATACGGTGACGTGGAGCAAATCTTATAAAATATCTCCCAGTTCGGATTGTAGTCTGCAACTCGACTACATGAAGTTGGAATCGCTAGTAATCGTAGATCAGCTATGCTACGGTGAATACGTTCCCGGGTCTTGTACTCACCGCCCGTCACACCATGGGAGTTGAACTCATTCGAAGCGGGGATGCTAAGGTAGCTACCTTCCACAGTGGATTCAGCGACTGGGGTGAAGTCGTAACAAGGTAACCGTAGGAGAACCTGCGGTTGGATCACCTCCTTTCAGAGAAATATATTAAGATTTGTTTCTTAATATAGATATGAATAAAAAAAAGAATAATAGAGATAAGATTAGATATTCAGTTTGTAAAGATTATTTAGAAGAAGTAAATGGGCCTATAGCTCAGCTGGCTAGAGCGCTCGACTGATAATCGTGAGGTCTCAGGTTCAAGTCCTGATAGGCCCACCATAAGTAATCTGTTGGGGAATTAGCTCAGCTGGGAGAGCGCCTGCTTTGCACGCAGGAGGTCAGCGGTTCGATCCCGCTATTCTCCACCATTAATAAATACAAATAAAGAGTAGAAATTAGATATAAGTTTTATATAGTAATAAATATAAGATTTATATCTGGTTTTAATAAAAACTAGTGATATTTAAAAATATAATGTTAAAGTCTTTAAAATTTTTTCGTAAAATTAAATAGAAATGTTTAATTTTAAAATAAAAAAATTTCATATCAATAAAATGATAAAACACAACTAAAATATTAGATATATGAGAATATGTTTAATAAGATAGTAGCCAAAGAATATTATCAAA
>NZ_JADKPZ010000040.1 GCF_016106035.1 Arcobacter vandammei | reverse complement strand
AAGTATATGTTATCTTTACAAAATAATCCACAAAAAGTAGCTAATTTTTTTAAACATCCAAAGGTTAAATATGCAAGTTAAAATTCAGATTATTTATTAGGGGAGTAATAACTCTATATGATAATCAAAATAATGAACTAGCTATAAAAAATGATATATCAAGAGTTTTAGATAATCAAATAGAATATAAATTCAAAATAGAAGATCTAATAAAAGAGTTTAACTTAGAAGATAAAAAAATAGGAAATATTAAAGGTTGGATTTATGAGTGATAATAAAGTTATAAATTGTTGTAGTGAAGTTACTATAAAAATTGAGAATTGTTCATTAACTGCTACAAGATTACACAATGCAGACCCTTTAGCTACACTGACAAATTGTGAAAAACATATAAAAGGTTTTAATCTAGCATTTGAAAAATTTAATATCAAAACTTGTTTAAGAAAAGCACATTTTTTAGCACAAGTCTTACATGAATCTGGACATTTGAGATTAACAAAAGAAGGGGATAATAAAGAAAGAACATATTTAAAAAGTCAAAAGTATTATCCTTATGTAGGAAGAGGATTAATGCAAATAACTTGGGAGGAGAATTATAAAAATTATGGATTAGCAACAGGAGAAGACTTTCTAAGTACACAAAATATGCTAAAACTAGAAACTGCACCACATGCTTCACAAAGTGCAGGTTGGTTTTATGAAAAAAAAGGCTTAAACATAAAAGCAGATAAAAATGATTTTTTAATAATTACTGCAAAAATAAATGGTGGATTTAATGGTTTTGATGATAGATTAAAAATCTTAAAAGCATTGTTTAAAGAGTTTAACTTAAGAGAAAGTACAGATTATAATTTTAAAGACAGTGAAATATACAATGATTTGAGATTTTCTTTTGGTTGGGGTTTATGGCATGATAAACATTCCCATAAATTTCAAAAACATTCAAATATGGATAATAAAGATGAAGCCATAAAAGGATATGAAAGAGTTTTGAAACTATCAGAAAATATAAATTTTCCACGGAAAACAGTTAATGGAAATATTATCAAATATTATGGAATTGAAGATCCAAAAAAATATAGTATAGAAAGATTAGGAGTTTTAAAATGAAAATATTATTTAATATTTTTATGATAAGTGTTTTTTTAAATGGATATACATTAAGAGATGAATTTTTTAAAGACAATATAACATATGTTTATCCTGATGAAAATGAAGTTTATCATTTTGATATAGATAACAATGGCATCATAGATAGTTTTAATCAGGTTCTTTTATATGATGATGATAATAATGTAATAAGATTTGATTTAGAAATGAGAATTAATAATAAAGATTACATAATAAATATAAATACAGTACCTGCTGATTTCAGATTTTTTTCAATGTATAAAGAAGGATATATGACATTATGTAAGGATAATCCATTTATATATAATTGTTTTAATTATAAATTTGATTATAGATTTAATAACTGGTTTGTAATCAGTGAAACTTTGGTATATAAGGCAACTAATGAAAATGATGATGAAGAATATATTGAACATAGATTAAAAATTGGAGAGGAAATACAAATAGGTATAGATGATAAAATGGCAAAAATAGAAGGTAAAAATACACTTTTATCATTAATAAATCATATTAAATATTTGTTTAAAATAAATGATGATTTTAACTTATCAACAATACTAAAATTAATAAAAAGTGTACCTTTGCAAATAGATGATTTATCAACAAAAACTTTAACTCAATACAACGATATAGCATATTATCTACAACAAGCAAATGCAAATGATGAAGCTATTTTTCTTTTAGAAAAAATTATAGAAAAATACCCAAATAGAACAGTTGCATATTTAAATATAGCAGATGCTTATCTTGGAAAAAATGACAAAGAAAAAGCGAAACAAAACTATGAAAAATATATAGAACTAATGAAACAAGATAATAAAGAAGAAAAAATCCCAAAAAGAGTTTTAGAGTTTTTAAATAACTAAAACTCTAAAATAATTTAACACATGTCAGTAAAACCAAAAATATATATACTAAAACATAATCAAACAAACCTAATAGAAAATGATAGAACAGAAGATATAAAAAATGATGAAACAAAAACAATCAATAATGATAAAGTATTAAATGTAAAAGCTAACTATTCTCAAAATGTTGAGAATCTTAGTAGAGAAGAAGAGATAAAACTTTTTGCAACTCCAATAGAACTAGATTTAGGATATGAAGTATTTGGAATGACCCCGAAAAAGTAGACAAGAAATTATTCAGTTAATTAAAATGACAATTTGGAGAGAATTGTTTAAAAAGTAAAGGAATAAAAATGCCACCAAGATATACAGA
>NZ_JADKPZ010000004.1 GCF_016106035.1 Arcobacter vandammei | reverse complement strand
TCACTAGCAATCATCTCAAGGTGAGTTGTTTGTCTTACAAGCTCTGCTTCAACAATATCAAATACCTCAATATCAGCTGTTTTCAAATTATCTTTTGTTATGTAGTTCATCGCTTTTCCTTTTTATTTTTCAGTATTTTCATCTAAAAGTAAATCAAAATCTTGTTTTACAGGTTTCATTGCAGGGAAAAGTAAAACATCTCTAATAGAGTGTTCATTTGTAAGCATCATTACAAGTCTATCAATTCCTATTCCTTGCCCTGCTGTTGGAGCCATACCATAAGATAGTGCATTTACAAAATCTTCATCCATTTCGTGTGCTTCATCATCACCACTATCTTTTGCTTCCATTTGTCCTTCAAATCTACTTAATTGATCAAGTGGATCATTTAACTCACTAAAGGCATTTGCAATCTCTCGCCCTGCGATAAATAACTCAAATCTATCTGTAAGATGAGATTTTGTATCACTTCTTCTTGCAAGTGGTGAAATTTCAACTGGATACTCTGTAATAAATGTTGGATTTATAAGTTTACTCTCTACAAACTCATCAAAAAGCTCTCCTTGAAGTTGTCCTAAATTCATACTCTCTTTTGCTTCAAGTTTATTTGCTCTTAAAAACTCTAAAATTTTTGCTTTATCTTCAACTATATCTTGTGGAACTCCACCAATTTTATATAAAGACTCTATTAAAGGAATTTCAGTAAATTTTGTAAAATCAACTTCTAAATCGCCATAAGGAAGAGTTGTTGGAAGATTTAAATTTTTAAATAGATATTCAAAATACTCTTTTGTTAAAGCAATCAAATCTTTATAAGTTTTATATGCCCAGTAAAACTCAATAGATGTAAATTCAGGGTTATGAGTTGCATCCATTCCTTCATTTCTAAAGTTTCTATTTATCTCAAAAACAGCTTCAAATCCACCTACAATTAATCTTTTTAAATACAGTTCAGGTGCAATTCTTAAAAATCTATCAACACCTAAAGCATTGTGATGAGTTACAAAAGGTTTTGCATTAGCCCCTCCTGCAATTGGGTGCATCATAGGAGTTTCAACCTCTAAGAAACCTTTATCTTCAAAAAATCTTCTTGTAAGACTAATAACTTTACTTCTTGTATGGAAAGTTTTTCTAACATCAGAGTTCATTATTAAATCTAAATATCTTTGTCTATATCTTAGCTCTTTATCAACAATCCCGTGGAATTTTTCAGGAAGTGGAGAGATGGCTTTTGTAAGAATTTTTAAGTTATCAACATGAAGTGAAAGTTCACCTTGTCCTGTTACAAAAGGGTATCCAGAAACTTCAATAATATCTCCAACTTCTACAAATTTTTTAAAAATATCATTATAGAAATTTTCAACTAGATTATCTCTTGCTACATAAACTTGAAGCATTCCGCTCTCATCTTCAATCTTTAAAAAAGAGGCTTTCCCCATAAGTCTAAAAAACTTAATTCTTCCAGCTATTGTGAAATTTCTACTTTCATCTCTTTTAGTTTCTAAGTTAAAAATATCTTCATTTTTTTCTAAATACTCTTTTATAGTTAAATCTCTTTGGCTATCGTTTGCATAAGGATTTATTCCTAAATCTCTTAAGCTTTGTGCTTTTTCTATTCTTTGTTGTATATATTTGTTTTCAAACAATTTAAATCCTTTTAATTCTCTTTTGTATCTTCTGTTTTCTGATTTGAAAGTTCTTGTGTTACATCTTTAAATTTTTCTTCTAAACTATCTGTAACTTGCTCTTTTATATTATCTTCAACTGCTTTTTGTGTTTCATTTATATTTTCTTCTATTGATTTCTTAGCATCATCAATCATTTCACTTGGTTTTACTGTATCAACTGCTTTGTCTAATTTTTGAGTTAAAGCTGTTGTGTCAAGTTTTATAATATATGAACCAACACTTAATAAATGAGGCATAACCATAGAGTTTTCAAATTTCTCATCAATAACTTTTTTAAATGAAGCAACTTGATATAAGGCATAAGCGATAACTGCAAATATTAAAAATATTTTTAAAGCACCAAAAATAAATCCAAAAATTCTATCTATTGCACCTAAACCACTTGCACTAAATATTTTGCTAACAACAACTCCAGCACTATAAATAATCAGCCAAACAATTACTAATGCAGCAACAAAACCAATTAATTTAATAGTAGCTTCGTTTTCTAAAACTAAAATAGGAGCTATTAAATCTCCTAGCTCTTTAGATATTCTTGAAGCTACAAATATAGCACCAACAATACCTAAAAGTCCAAAAACTTCCTTGATAAAACCTCTAAAAAGACCTTTTAGTCCAAGTAATAATGTAATTGCAATAATTATTAAATCAAATAACGAAAAATCTTGCATCAAATTCCTTTTATTCTAAATCTGGGCAATTTTATCTAAAAATATCAAAATAAAAGTTTAATTAAAGTAGATTGTGAATTTTAATCCCTTTAACTTTTTGTTTTCATAAACAAATTCTTCATTTTTTAGCTCTATTTTTTTGTTTAAAGTATTTGTAAAAAACTCTTCAACAACATAAAGCCCTAATCCAACTCCAAAAGATTGATGTTTTGTAGTGAAATATGGCTCATAAACTTTTGAGATAATCTCTTCATCTATCCCTTTTCCGCTGTCAATTATATTTAGTGTTTTATCATCTAAAGTTATTAAAATGTATCTTTCTTGCTCTTTTGAATTTTCTATTAAAGCTGAGATTGAGTTATCAAAAATATTTAAAATAACTTCTGAAAAACTGTTGCTATCACAATCTAAAAGAATATCGTTTGAGTGTTCAAATTTACAAATTATTTTATTCTTATCAAAAATTGAATCTAAAAATTCTATTATTTCATTTATTGATTCAACAACTGAAACACTATTTCTTTCATCTTTTATAAAGAAATTTGTGAAATTTTCTATTGTATTTGATAATTTTACTGTATTAAAAACTATTGTGTCACAAGATTTATTGAGTTCATTATCACTTAAAATATTTAAATCTTTTTTGAGTTTAATTCCACTTGAAAGTGTACTTATAACACTTAAAGGTTGTCTCCATTGGTGAGCGATATTATTTAAAGTATTTTTTATAGCATTTAATTTTGCTTGTTGGAATATAAATCTTTGCTCATTTTTCTCTTTTTCAGTTTTAAAAATATCTTGAGAAATATCTGTAAATGTTGCTATTATTAAATTGTTATCTTCAATTTGACTAACTTTTACAGAAAAATGTTTTAAACTTTTATTGTTATCGTACATAGCAACTTTAAAATCTATATCTTGATTATTTAAAGCATGTTGAGCCCAATTTCTACCACTATAATCAATATCTAAAAGGTAATCTTCTCTATTCATATCAACAAACTTTTTGCAAATACACATATATCTATCTTTGAACTCTTTTAAAGATTTACACATTTTGAAGAACTCAAGTAGTTTTTTATTTGAGTCAATTATCTCTTTACCATTTGTAATAATTACAATACTAGATTGTGTATCAAGTATTAATCTATTCTTCTTCTCTTGAGATTTTATGCTATTTGTGTATTTTGTGTAAAAATATATAATAAATAGGAATAAGATTGTTATTAAGATTATTAATATTGTTAAAATATCTTGTTTTTTAATAGAATTTATATATTTAGAATCTATATTATTTAAATCATAAAAGTTTAAAATTGAACCGATTTTTTCATTTTTTTCATTTAAAAGGTGATAGTTTGCTATTAAGTAGCCATTTTCTACTAAATAAGTATCAATATTTACATATTTCTCAATACCATTATCTTCTAAATATTTGCATAGCTCTTTATTTGCATTTCCATTTGCAATATGATAATCATCTATAAAAGTACTTGATAATAAAGGATATTTTAAATTTTTTCTAAATCTTTTTTCTGCAATTATAATAGGTTCTAAATTGTCTTTTTCTAAATCTTCAGAAATAGAGTCAAAGTGTGTAACTACTTCTAAAGCTCCAAAAAGTTCATTATTATCATCTAAAATTGGAGTTCTAGCTTTTATACCTATATTAAAAAGCCCAATACTTATTGAAGTTGATATTTTTCTTAGTACATTTTGATTTTGTAAATCATCTCTAAATTGAACTCCATCTCTAATATCTGTCCAAGAACGATATAAGCTATTTCTATTTTTATCTAAAATTTGAATCCAAATATTTTTATATTTTGAATTATCTTCTATAAGTTTAGCTATATTTTTGTAGTTAAGCTTATCATAATCT
Organism: Arcobacter vandammei; assembly: GCF_016106035.1. Lineage (GTDB taxonomy): Bacteria > Campylobacterota > Campylobacteria > Campylobacterales > Arcobacteraceae > Aliarcobacter > Aliarcobacter vandammei. Next base: position 145,560 of record NZ_JADKPZ010000004.1, on the reverse strand, counting down.
TTATTTCTAAAGTGATTATATAGATTTTCATCCTTTGATAATGAAATTGCAATTGCTAAAGATGTATTTGATTTATCGCTAATTAGACTACTTACTTTTTCATTTATATTTTTATAAGTTGTTTGATAAATATTTTCTAAAAGCTCTTTTTGTTTTTTTGATATACTATTATAAGTTATAAAAGTTATTAAAGAAGAAATTATAGTAAAAACAAAAATAATAATTAGAAAATTTCTATTAATAGCCAATACTTCCCCTTTTGTGTATAAAGTAATTATACAATTATTATAAAAAATAATATCTTTTATAAAATTAAACTTCACTTTAATTTAATCAATTTTGGATAAAATCCCACTTATGATTAAAAGATACCCAACAAAACAGATAAAAGTAGGAAATGTCCTAATAGGTGGTGATGCACCAATAAGTGTTCAATCAATGACATTTACAAAAACATCAGATGTAGAAGCTACAGTTGAGCAAATAAGAAAACTTCATTTTGCTGGTGCAGATATTGTAAGAGTTGCTGTTCCACATCTTGAAGATGCAAATGCTTTAAAAGAGATAAAAAAACAAGTAGATTTACCTATAGTTGCAGATATTCACTTTCACTATAAATTAGCACTTATTGCTGCTGAGGTAGTTGATTGTATTAGAATTAATCCTGGAAATATTGGAGAAAAAAATAGAGTAAAAGAGGTTGTAAAAGCTTGTCAGGCTAGAAATCTTCCAATAAGAATTGGGGTAAATTGTGGTAGTTTGGAAAAAGAGTTTGAGGATAAATATGGACAAACACCAAAAGGTATGGTTGCAAGTGCTGATTATAATATTAAATTTTTAGAAGATTTAGGATTTACAGATATAAAAGTATCTCTAAAAGCCTCTGATGTTCAAAGAACTGTTGAAGCTTATAGACTCTTAAGACCTATGAATGATTATCCATTTCATTTGGGAGTAACTGAAGCTGGAACACAATTTCACTCTACTATAAAATCATCTATTGCTCTAGGAAGCCTACTTCTTGATGGAATAGGAGATACTTTAAGAGTTTCAATGACAGGAGAACTTGAAGAAGAGATAAAAGTGGGAAGGGCTATCTTAAAAGATTTAGGTATTTCAAAAGAGGGCTTAAATATTATATCTTGTCCAACTTGTGGAAGAATAGAGGCTGATTTAGTAAGTGCAGTTGCTGAGATTGAAAAAAGAACTTCTCATATAAAAACACCACTTGATGTTTCTGTTATGGGTTGTGTTGTAAATGCAATTGGAGAAGCAAAAGCTGCTGATGTTGCAATTGCTTTTGGAAAAGGAAGTGGGCTTGTTATGAAAAAAGGTGAAATAATTGCAAAATTAAGTGGTGATGAACTTATAAATAAATTTGTTGAAGAAGTTGAATTTGAAGCAAAAAGAAAAGCATAATGGATAGTATTTATAGCATAAATATTGAAAGAGCTGTTCTAAGCTCAATATTTTTTAATCCTGAAGAGCTTGAGGATATTTTAGGAATTTTAAAACCAAAAGATTTCTATCTTCCTGCACATAAAGCTATTTTTGAAGCTATGGTAAAACTTCACGAAGATGATATGCCAATTGATGAAGATTTTATTAGAAATAAGATTAATTCAAAAGATATTGATGATTCAGTTTTACTCGAAATTCTAAGTGCAAACCCTATTACAAACACAAGTGCTTATGTAAAAGAGATAAAAGATGCTTCTGTAAAAAGAGAACTTGCAACTTTAGCTACAACTATTAAAAAAGTTGCTATTGAAGAGCAAGTAAGTGCAAATGAAGCCCTTGATACTATTCAAGGAGAGCTTTATAAAATCTCTACAAATAGTGCAACAAGTGAACTTAAAGATATGCAAACAGTTACAGGCGATACTTTAGCATATATTGAAAAGATGAAAAAACTTGGTAATAAGTATTTAATAGGACAAACAACAGGTTTTGACTCACTTGATAAAAGAACAACAGGTTTTAATGAAGGTGATTTAGTAATCATTGCAGCACGTCCAGCTATGGGAAAAACCGCAATAGTTTTAAATATGGCACTTAAAAATATAGAAAGAGATAAAGGTGTTATATTTTTCTCTTTAGAGATGCCAGCAGAACAACTTATGTTAAGAATGTTAGCAGCAAAAACATCAATTCCACTACAAAATTTAAGAAAAGGTGATATGAATGATCAAGAGTGGTCAAAATTAAGTGATGCTTTTGGACAGCTAAATACAAAAAAACTTTTTGTTGATGATGGTGGAAGTATAAATATTAATCAACTTCGAGCAAGAGTGAGAAAATTAGCACAAAATGAAGATAATAAAATAAGTTTAGTAATAATAGATTATCTTCAGCTAATGCAAGGATTAGGAAACAAAGATAGACATCAAGAGGTTTCAGATATAAGTAGAGGTCTTAAAATGTTGGCAAGAGAGCTTAAAATTCCAATCGTTGCACTTTCACAGCTAAATAGGGGACTGGAAAATCGTCCAGATAAAAGACCCATGCTAAGTGATTTAAGAGAATCTGGAGCTATTGAACAAGATGCTGATATTATAATGTTTGTTTATAGAGACGATGTTTATAAACAAAGAGATGAAGCTAGAAAAGAGAAAGAGGCAAAGGATAAAGGCGAAGATTATAAGTCAAAATTTCAAGATAAACCAATAGAAGAGGCTGAAATAATTATTGGAAAACAAAGAAACGGACCAATTGGTACAGTTAAACTTGATTTTCATAAAAACCTTACAAAATTTGTAGATAAAGAGAATGATTTTGGAGGACAAGCTCCAATTGAAGTGGTTTTTGAAACAATTGCTGATGTAGAAAAAGAGGCAAATATAGATATTCCAGATATATTATAATTAGTTATATTATTTTAAGTTATAAAAATTTATAATCTCCTAAATTATTTTAGGAGATTTTCTATGAAAAGTGCTTTTTCTTTGCTTGAGTTGATTTTTGCTATTGTTATTTTGGGAATTATTGTTGCTTTTGCAGTTCCTAGATTTATGGATACAAAAGATAGTGCTTTAGCCTCAACTATAAAAAGAGATGTAAATACAGCTATAAACTCTATTCAATCTTATTATTTGTTAAATAATAAAATTGATAAAATTAGTGATGCTATGAATATTTCAGATACAAATTGGAATATTGAAGATTTAAAATTAAGTGATAAAAATGCTTGTTTATCTTTGGAAGTAAATAAAACAAAAACTCCAATCACAATAGATTTAAAGGTTGATACAACAAAAATTTCATCAATTTGCACAAAGATAAAAGATAGTGGATTGGTTACAAAAAGTTATGAAGTTTATTGATTATTCATCTTTTCTAACTCTTAAAAATGAGGCAAATTTTGGTTTATTGTTTTTTGTAAAACCATAATATTTAAATGTTACAGTTGAGCCAATTTTAGGTGGTTTTTTTCTATCTTTAAGAGAAAAACCACCACCTAATTTAAATATTGTTCCATCTTTTAGCTTTAAATTTAAACTTCTAAAACTTCCATCTTTATTAAAATTGTGAGAAATAACTTCTCCTTCTTCATCAAAAAATGCTTTAACTTTTAAAATATTTTGGCTTCTTCCTGCTTCATAAGATAAATTTGGATTTTTAACAATTACTCCTTCTCCATTTTTTCTTAATATTTCATCTAAAAAAATATTTAAATGTTTTTTATCTTTTATTTTTATTTGAGGTATTATTTTTATAAATTTATTTGGATTTTTTGATAAAAAATTTTCTAAAACTTTTAATCTTTCAAGAAAATTCCCATTTTGCTTTGGAACTTCGAAAATATTATAAGTTATATTTTCCCAATTTTCACTTTTGTTTTGCGATAAAACTATACTTTGAATATTTTCAAAATCTTCATATTTTGTCCAAAGTTCTCCATCTAGTTCAAAATTTGGAAAATTAACAGTAAACCAAGCAGGAGCATAGATTTTATTTCCATTTTTTGTTTGTAGCTCTTTTCCATTCCAAATTGCTCTAATTCCATCTAGTTTTTCACTCATTAACCAATCTTGTATATTATGCTTTGTTTCATCATATATAGATGGTTTTATAATATCAATAGAGAAACAGAGAGAAAAACTAAAAATTAGAAGAAAAATTTTCATAAAATACCTTTTAAATAATTTTTATAATTATATATAAAATTCTATTTTTTTACAAAAATCATAAAGAAATAATATTTATTTGGCTAGAATAGTGGACTTTTCTTGAATAGTAGAGGTTATTTTGAATAATATAAAAAATTTAGATAATAAAGATAAAGAGTTTTTATTAAACTCAATAAGAACAGTTGAAGATTTTCCAAAAGCAGGAATTAGCTTCAAAGATATTACTACACTTTTAAACAATAAAGATGCTTTTGAACTTTTAATGAACCATTTGGAAGAAAGATATAAATCATACAATTTAGATTATATAGCAGGTATTGATGCTAGAGGTTTTATTTTTGGTTCAGCTTTGGCAACTAGGCTTAAAATTGGTTTTGTGCCAGTTAGAAAAAAAGGAAAACTTCCAAGTACAACAGTTTGTGAAAAATATGAACTTGAATATGGTTTTGATGAAGTTGAGATACATTTAGATGCTTTTAGTACAAGTATAAATAAGCGAGTTTTATTAATAGATGATTTGGTTGTAAGTGGTGGAACAGCTTATGCGGCTGCTAATTTGATTAAAAAATTGGAAGCAAATTTAGTTGAAGCTTGTTTTATTATAAATTTTACAGTTTTAGCAGGTAAGAAAAAACTAGAAGAGTTAGTTCCTGTTTATTCTGTTTTAGATATTTAAAAGAGAGAAAAATGAGTAATTATATACCTAAAAAAAGCCCTTTTGATCCAAATGAGAAAGGTGAATTTGGTGGAGTTTTTGGTGGGCAATATGTACCAGAAACTTTAATGCCAATTTTAAAAGAGCTAGAACTTGCATATAGCAAATATAGATTTGATAAAGAGTTTTGGGATGAGGTAAACTACTACTTAAAAGATTATGTAGGACGAGAAAACCCACTATATTTTGCCCAAAATCTTAGTTCTGAATTAGATGCAAAAATATATCTAAAAAGAGAAGATTTAAACCATACGGGAGCTCACAAAGTAAACAATGTAATAGCTCAAGGCTTATTGGCTAAAAAAATGGGCAAAACAAAGGTAATAGCAGAAACAGGTGCAGGACAACACGGAGTTGCAACAGCAACAATAGCAGCACTTATGGGACTTGAATGTACAGTTTTTATGGGTGCAAAAGATGTGGCTAGACAAGAGCTAAATGTATTTAGAATGAAGCTTTTAGGTGCAAAAGTAATTGCAGTTGAAAGTGGAAGCAAAACTTTAAAAGATGCGATGAATGATGCTATACGATATTGGGTAACAAATGCAAGAGATACTTTTTATATTATTGGAACAGTAGCTGGTCCTCATCCATACCCTATGATGGTGCGAGATTTTCAAGCAATTATAGGATATGAAGCAAGAAAACAGATTTTAGAAAAAGAGAATAAATTGCCTGATTTTGTTGTTGCTTGTATTGGTGGTGGATCAAATGCTATTGGGATGTTTTCACACTTTTTAGAAGACAAAGATGTTACTTGTGTTGGAATTGAAGCAGGTGGTTTAGGTCTTGATACACCTAAACACGGAAGCTGTTTAGCTCTTGGAAGCCCTGGGATTTTACACGGGCAATGTTCATATCTGCTTCAAGATGATGATGGGCAAGTTCTTGAAGCTCACTCTATTAGTGCAGGGCTTGATTATCCAGGGGTTGGACCTGAACACTCTTTTCATAAAGATAATAAAACCGTAGAGTATGATAATATCACAGATAAAGAAGCACTTGATGCTTTTGTTTGGTTAAGTCAAAAAGAGGGAATAATTCCAGCTTTTGAGTCATCACATGCGGTTGCATATTTGAAAAAAGCAAAAGATAGAATAAAAGGAAAAACAGTAATTGTTTGTTTATCTGGTCGTGGAGATAAAGATATGATTCAAGCAAAGAGCTTACTAAATTTTGATTAAGGAATAAGATGAAAGAACTTTTTATAAAAATCCAACCATATATGGGAAAAATATTTGCTATATTTTTAACACTTTTTATATCATTTTTAGCATATGCTTTATATCAAGCACCAGTTGAGGGGATTGATGAAAAATTTGTATATCTTTTGAAGCAACATGGATATATTATTTTATTTGTTTGGGGAATGCTAGAAGGTGAAGCAGGGCTTGTTATGGCTGGTCTTTTATCTCACTCTGGTGATATGAATCTTTTTTTAGCAATTTTTATAGCAGGTCTTGGTGGATTTGCTGGTGATCAGGTATATTTTTATATTGGAAGATTTAATAAAGAGAATGTTTTAAAAAGATTAAGAGGTCAAAGAAGAAAGTTTGCTTTTGCTCACTTGCTTTTGAAAAAACATGGATGGCCAATAATATTTACTCAAAGATATATGTATGGAATGAGAACGATTATTCCAATTTCAATCGGACTTACAAAATATGATGCAAGAAAATTTGCATTTATAAATCTAATCTCTGCTTGGTGTTGGGCTGCTATTACAATAGTACCTGTTTGGTATTTTGGAGAGCAGATTATGGTTGTTCTTCATTGGGCAAAAGAACACTGGTATATGGCAATTCCAATAGCACTAATAGCTGGTGGAGGAATAGTTTATATGTTTAATAATGCAACAAAAAAAATTGAAAAAAGGGTAATGAATGAAAATTAAAATTTTAGAAATATCAAAATCAAAAAATTGTGATTTAGAGATAGTTTTAGTAAATAAAAGTGAAGATTTAGGCGATAAAAAAGAGCTTTTAGATAGTTTAGAGTTTAAAATTAAGGATGAAGCATCTATTTTTCTACCAGAATCAAAACTAATTTTTTCTGCATTTGAAGAATTTTCTTATGACTCAATAGCAATAGCTATTGCAAATGCAGTTAAAAAAGCTAGTGCAACAAAGTATAGAAGTGCAAAAGTTGTATTAAATAAAGAGTTAGAAAATGAGTTTAAAGCTTTGGTTGAAGGTGCAATTTTAGGAAGTTATAAATTTGAAACTTACAAAAGTGAAAAGAGCAAAAATGAGCTAGAGTTATTTTTCATAGTTGAGAAAAAAAGTGCAATATTAAGTGATATATTAGAAGAGTCAAAAATTATTTCAGAGGCTGTAAATTGTGCAAGAGATATGGTAAATACTGCACCACAAGATTTTACACCAAAAACTTTTGTAAAAGAAGCTGAAACTTTAGCAAAAGAGCTAGAACTTGAAATTGAAGTTTTAGGAGAAAAAGAGCTAGTAAAACAAAAAATGATGTCAATGCATAGTGTAGGACGTGCTTCAATTCACGAGTCTCAGCTAATTCACCTAAAATATAAACCAAAAAAAGCAAAAACAAAAATCGTTTTGGTTGGGAAAGGTTTGACTTATGATAGTGGTGGATTATCGCTAAAACCTGCAGATTTTATGATTACTATGAAAGCTGATAAATCGGGTGGAGTTGCCGTTTTAAATACTATTAAAACTATTGCAAAATTAAAACTTCCTGTTGAAGTTCATGCTATTATTGGAGCTGTTGAAAATATGGTTGGTGGAAATGCTTATAAGCCAGATGATATTTTAAAAGCAAAAAATGGAAAAACTATTGAAGTGCGAAATACTGATGCTGAAGGGCGATTGGTTTTAGCAGATTGTTTATGCTATGCTCAAGATGAAATCAAAAATATTGATTATATTTTTGATTTTGCAACATTAACTGGTGCTTGTGTGGTAGGGCTTGGAGAATATACAACAGGAATTATGGGAAATTGTGAAAACCTAAAACAAAAAGCATTAGAGTCTTGCCAAAAATGTGGTGAATATGCTACAAAACTAGATTTCAATAGATACTTAAAAAAATGTATAAAATCTGAAATAGCAGATGTTTGTAATATCTCTAATACAAGATATGGTGGAGCAATCACTGCTGGTATGTTTTTGGATAACTTTGTTTATGAAGAAAACAAAGAAAAATGGATACATTTTGATATAGCTGGTCCTGCTTTTGTTGAAAAAGCTTGGGGATACAACCCTTATGGTGCAAGTGGAACTGGTGTTAGATTTGCAGTTGAGTTAATAAAATCTCTTTCATAAAATAAAAGGGACTATAAAATAAAAATAGAACACTACATTTGTAGTGTTCTTTACTGTATTCAATTCTCTTCAAATGGGACACATTTAAATTTTATAAATTTGTTTTTTTCTAAAAATATTTCTGCTGATTTTGTTAATATATCTTCGTGAGAAACAATAAAATGGTAAGACACTTTTGTGTTTGTTAAATCTATATTTTTTAAATACAAAAAACAATCCCCAACAAATGCTCTTAAATCTTTTTGATTTATTTTATAACTATTAGACATAGACCAATTTTTGCACTGTACTAATATAATATTATTATCTTTTTTCGCAATTACATCAATTCCACCATCATCAAATGATTTTTCTATTCCTATATTTTGAACTTCATATCCTAAAACTAAATATTTATTTGAAATAAACTCTTCATAGCTATTTCCATAATGTTTCTTTTTTTTATGTTCATCAATATTACAAGCTAATATATATCTTGAGTATGTAGAAGTAAGCTTTTTAATTTTATAAACAACTTCGTTCATAAAAAAAGATTCCATATCATTATGTTTAACTTCTTCTAAGCTATAAAATGAAATATAAACATCTTTAAGAATATTATGTTTATATATCATTGTAACTGTATGTATTAATTCAATCTTATGTTCAAAGATATTAAAATTTCTATTTCCTAAAGAATCACTTAAATCTTTTCGTTTCCCATCTTTTGTAGAAACTAAAAAAACTTCTATTGTCCCAGTCATAAAAGAGATTAATTTTTTTAAGTGACTTATATTGCAAGGAGTATATATTTTAATTGTGATAGTTTCTAAATAAGGGAGTGATTGTTTTATTAAATAATAATCTTCATTCAATATTGCTAACCTTATATTAAATTTAAAAGTATTTTTTGTAAAAAGGGGTGGTGCGAATGGTGAGAATCGAACCCACACTCCAAAACTGGAACGGGATTTTAAGTCCCGCGCGTCTACCTGTTCCGCCACACTCGCACAAGTGTGTATAAATCAAAGTGGTGGTTCGAGACAGAATCGAACTGTCGACACAAGGATTTTCAATCCTTTGCTCTACCGACTGAGCTATCGAACCATAATTTGATTATTTAAAAAAAGTGGTGGTGAGAGAAGGATTTGAACCTTCGAAGCCGTAGGCGGCGGATTTACAGTCCGCAGGATTTGACCACTCTCCAACCTCACCATAATAAAAAAGACTTAAATTTTTGGATGGGGTAGAAGGATTCGAACCTTCGAGTGACGATACCAAAAACCGTTGCCTTACCGCTTGGCGATACCCCATTAATTTAAGTGGACGGAATTATATAATTATAAATATTAAGAATAGCTAAAATTTAAAGCTTTTTATGAAATTATTCATAAAAAGCTGGAATTGGTGGGAATGTATCAAATGATCTTTTTAAAGCAAAAGTTATAGCATTTCTATTTTTAAAATTTTGCATAGGATTTGAGAATTGAAGATATTTTATTGATTCATCTGCTGTTTTCTCTTTTTTATATACAAAGGCTACTTTTTTCCCACTTTTTACACTATTTTCGTATAAAGTTTTTGCATAATTAAATATATTTGGGAACTCTTTTTCATTTATTTTATCTCCCCAACAAAAATATACAAATTTCCCATTTGGGATGAAATTTTGAGCATCTATATACATAATATCTCTATCAAACTCTGTATTTTGATTTGAGTTATATTTTTCTAAATCTTCATTAAATTTTGATAATAAAGTTGAAGAGTCGATATGCCCTTCAATTAGGTTAAATAAATTTTTAATCTCTACAATTTTTCCACTACAATGTTCACTCATAGCTTGTTTAAATGCTGTAATATAGTTTTCACATTTTAATTCTACTAGAGTTTCAAAATCTTCAAAATCCTGTTTTAAAAGCTCTTTATTTGAATCAAAACCAACAGGTGTAACCACTGGATTGTAAATAAATACTGTTCCTATGATATTTTTCTTTCTATCATCTTTTGTTTTTATTAGGTTTTTTAGCTCTTTTGCACTTATTTCTTCATCATCTTTGTTGAAATACATATAGCTTTTTGTTAAAAAAACCTCTTCATATTTTGTCTCAATTTCTCCGTAATACTGCATAATTCTCCTTTATTTTTTGTTTACATAAGTTCTAAAATCGCCACACTCTTTGAGTAACTCTTTATAATATTTTGTATCGTTGAAGCTATTTTTTAGAGTATCAAAATCTTTTGCTCCACCACTTTTTAGAAAGCTTTCATAAAAATCATCACTATAACCATAATTCCAAGTTTTATTTTTTCTCCACCAAGAGCTAGATTGTGGTGCATCTTTTGATTTTAAATCAAAAAGTGCTAATTTTGTTTTTGCAATTTGATAAGTTATTTTTGCTTTTAACTCTTTGTCATTTGTACTTTCTAGTGCAAGATTATAGTGTTTTAAAGCAAGATTTAATTTATCTTCTTGAAGCTCTGGAGTATGTATATGGGCTACACTTCTATATGTTGTTGTAGCTTTTGAAGAGTTTCCAAAATAGCTTAAATTATACAAAGCATTTGCATATAAAAAGTTATCCATATCATTATTTTGGTTTTTTTGAAGTTTCTCTTCAATCTCTAAAATAGTATTTAAAAAATCTTTTATACTTAATTGCTCTTTTTTACCACTTCTATTATTTCCTCTAATAAGACCATTAAAAGGATTGAACTCTAGTTTATAATCTAAAATTCCTAAATCTGTATCTAATGCCTCTTTAAATTTAAGATTGTTTATTAAAACTGCAACTTTTGCATAAGCAAATTCGCCATCATTGTCTATTAAATTTTTAAATCTTTTTTGAAGATAAGTTTTTAGTTTTGAACTTTGAGGTTTTGCTAAAAACTCTTCAAATGTTTTAAATTTTTTCAAATCTAAATCTGTATAGTTTATATATGATGCATTTTGTGTCAAAAATAGATTAAAATCTAAATTTTGTTTTTTATACAATTTTGCTAAAACTTGTAAAGTGTATTCATAAATTGCATTTGATGTATGCTTCTCATCTATTAATTTTTCTATTTTATCAATAATTATATTTTCAGTTTTATCATCTATCTTTTCTAAAGATTGAAGATATAATAAATATGCAAAAGTTTGTACTTCATGAGATTTTGGATTTGTCTCTAAAAGAGAGTTTAAAACTCTATTTGCTTCATTAAAATCTTTTTTATACAAATAAAAATATGCTAAACTTAAATCTTGCAAATATCTATTTTCAAGCTCTAAACTATTTAAAAAATCAATATATTTTGTATAAAAGCTATTTTCATTTTCCCCATTTTCATCTTCAAAATAGTCTTCATTATTAAAAAAAGTTTGAGATTTTAAGAGTTCTCTATATAGCAAAAATTCAAGCCATTTTGAGTTTTTATCAAGAGCATAGATATTTTGCATCTCTTCAATTGTATTACTTGCATTATCTAAAGCTCTTAAAGTGTAAATAACAGCTTTTTCATCGCTATTTTTAGCTAAATTTATAACTTCGTCAAAATCTTTTTGCTCTCTTAGGTAAAAAAAGTTATAAAGAGCTAAATGAGAATTTATAGCATCTGGGAAAAGCTTTGAAAATAAGTACACACCTTTTGCTTTTTCACCACTTTTTATTATAGCACCTGCATATAAAGCATCTACCCAATCTTTTACAATAGAGTTTGAATTTTCTACTAAATAATAGTGTTTTTTATATATCTCTAAAGGTTTTTGTTTGTGGTAGTGAGCAAGTCTTAAAGCCAAAAAGAAATATCTTTGTTTATAAAAATCTGTTTTTGAATCTTCTAATTTTTTTAAAGCTTTTGAAATATAATTTGTACATCTTGTTGGTTTTGAATCACTGAAATTTGCAATAGTACAATTGCTTTGTTCATAGATAAAATTTATATAATCTTTTGTATCATTTTCTTCTAGGTTTGTAAGATTTTTATTATAAATAAAATCTTCAAGTTCAACTAAGCTATATTTGTTTTTTAGCTCATTTTTCCACTCTAAAAGGTTTTTTTCTCTATTTTTTTCTTCATATTTATACAGTATTTCATTATAAATTGCTGGGTCGTTTAAATCTTCACTAAATTGTAAAAAGATATTATCTCTTTTTTCCAAAAACATATATTCTATACTATTTGGATTCCAGTAATCAGCACAAGAAAATAAAGATATTTTCAACAATAGACTTATAAAAAGAGTTCTAAAAAACATATTTTTCCTAATTTCCTAATTTTTTAATAAATTTTGCAAATTATACTTTGTTTTGTATTTAATTGTATAAAAAATAACTTCATCAAAACTATTTTTTGATAATTTAAAAAAATCATCAAAAGCAATTTTAAGCTCTTTTTCATCTACATTTTCAACTCTTAAAATATCATCTTTATAGATATATTTTCCTTTAAAATAGTGACTATTTAGGACTTTATATCTATTGTTTCCAAGATTTTCAAAGTTATTTACTAGCTCTTTTTCATCTATATTTTCAAATAGATTTATAGCTTCTTCATCTCTAAATTGTACTGCTTGAGAGTATAAAGGAAGAGCTAATTTTAATTTTAGTGGATAGTTTTCAAAATTATAGTGATATTTTTTCGCTTCAGTATTATCTAAAATATAATTTTTTGTTTCAAAATCGGCTAAATTTGACATATTATAATACATCAAAACTCCATAATCAACTGGCGGAACTCCAGTTTTTTTGAAATATTTAATTTGATGAAGCCTAATTGTGGCACTCAAAGTTTTATTTAGCTCTTTTTTAAGCTCTTCTAAAAATAAAAAATAGTTACTTTTTGATGATTCACTCCAATCACAATCTATTTGAATTTCACTGAAATTGAATTTGTTTGTATATTTCAAAATTTCATTTGATAAAATCTTATAATCTACATTTTGCAAAGTTTTATTTGTAATAAAAATTACTGGAATAAAATCTTTTGGTGGATTTTTTATAAAATTTGTTTCAATAATTTCTAATTTATTTGCATATTTTATATCTAAAATTTTTATATATAGTTTTTCATTTTGATCATCTAAATTGTATTTGTTTTCCCAAAAATAAAATGAACTTGTAAAGTTTCTATCACTATCTTTTTGTATAAAAAATATTGAGATGGAAAAAAAAGAGATTACTATAAAAAATAGTAAATAAACAAAAGATTTTTTCATAATTTACTCCAAACTAGCTAGTGCTATAACACTTTTTACTCTTGTACTTGCTACATAATAGATATTTAGCTCTTCATTTATCTGATTAAAGCTAAGAGATTTTTTTGTATTTAAAATATCTTTTTTTGTAATAAAATCATCAGTCATAATAACTTGCTCATACTCCATACCTTTTGCTTTGTGTGTTGTTGTAAAAATTATATTCGCTTCCTCTTTTATAGTGGTTACCAAAGTTTTTATTTTTTTATTTATCTCAAAAATATTGTCACCATAAGTATTTATAAATTTAATTATATTTAAATACTCTTGATTTTTTGTCTCTTTTGCAAATGTTTCTAAATCATATATTGAAGAGAAATTTTTAAGCTCATCAACTGTTATTTTCTCATTTTTCCTATTTTTTAGATAAAAAATAGAGTAAACAGTTTGATTCATAAAAGAGTAACTTTGGTAACCACCTTCAAAATACATTTTTTTATTTCCACTTAGATATTTTATAATCTCTGAAATAAGGGCAAAAGATGTTCTTGAAATTATTGTAAAAGGTTTATTGAAATTTATAAACTCCAAACCAACTTTTGTTGAGCTTTCAATACCATTTATATTTAAAGTTTTTCCGCTATTTTGACTATACATTTTGTTTAATAAACTTTGTAAAGTTTTTGCATAAGAGTTTGAAAATCTAAAGCTAGTTGTCAGGTTATATGAAGGTAAATCTATCTTGGAAAGGGCATTTGTAGCATATCTAAAAGAGTAGATTTGCTGAAAACTATCTCCTACATAAACTCTTTTTTTTGCAAAATTTTCAACAATAGCAATCATAACATCGCTTATATCTTGGGCTTCATCTATTAAAATTAAGTCAAAATCTATATCTTTGCTCAAATTTTTGTTTAGATAATACATTTTTAAATAAAAATCGTGTGTTGCTTCTAAATGTCCTTGTTTCATTGCACCTAAAACAGCTTTTAGATGATTTAAGAGTTGTTTCTTCTCTTTGTTTATAAGCTCCAAATACTGGGCTTCAAAATCACTTTGTTTTATAAAATTATCTAGTAATTTCTCATCAAGAGCAATCAAACTAGAGTTACAATAAAAGTTTACAAAATCTTTTAAAACAGCTAAATATAAGTTTGAAGCATAGAAATTTCTTTGATTATTATCTAGTTCATAGTAGCTTAAAAATCTATCTAAAATATGGGCTTTTAGCTCATTTGTTAGCTGGTAGTTGTAGGCTCTTGTTTTGTTATATGCTAAAGAGTGAATTGTACTTGTTTGAAGATTTGAAACTTTAAAAACTTTTAATTTCTCTAAAATACTCAATTGCAAAGATTTATTATATGCCAAATAAAGTATTTTTAGATGTGGATTTTTTTGTGCATAAAGTAGCAAAGTTGTAGTTTTTCCACTTCCTGCAACTGCATTTATTTTAAATGAATCCAAAGAACTATTTATAATATTTTCTTGCTCTTGTGTTAAAATCAAGCCAAAACTCTTCTGTTTTCTAGTTTCTTTATATCGCTAAAATTATCCAAATAATCTAAATATGCTACAAGATATTTTCTACTTAAATCAACTCTTTGCTTGAAGTTAAAAATCTCAATATAGCCATCTTCTTTTATAATATCTCGCATTAGTTTTATTACAAAATTTAGGCTCTCAAAGTGTATAAAAAGATTGTGTGCTAGACGAATGACTTGCTTTTTTGCTGTTAGAGATTTTAAAATATTATCTCCTAAAACTCTATCAATATCAAGTTCATCATAGATATTATAAGGAGCAGTTGGGCTTAAATGTTCATTTTTAAGCCTATTTAGAAAAATATCTTCTAAATCTTTTTTAATATCTTCTTTTATATTTGCACTTTTAAAAAGATTTCCATCTTTTACTAAAAAGCCACTTCCAACTAAAATATCAATAGCACTTTGAATAAATCCTAAACTTGCCCACGAAACTCTTAAAGCTATTGAAGAGCTTGAAAGTAGGGCATATTGGTTTTTTGTATAGATATTTTTTATAAAATCAACTATCTCATTTTTTGTCTTTATTGGATAGATTACTAGCTCTTTTTCATCTATAAAAACATCTTCTAAACTCTTTGCAAAGTTTATTGCACTATCGTGTGAAAGAGCAAATCTTTGAGTAGATGAGATAACTCCTAAACCTCTTTTATGGGCATTTAAAAGAGTTTTAAAGGCATTTTTAAAATCTTTTTTATCCAAATCTTCTAGTAAAATCTTTTTTTGATTTTTATTCATAGGGTCAATTATTGGATTTAATACAACTCCACCTGCAATAGTCTCATTTTGGTTTCGTAAAATCAGTTTCTCTCCAAAAATGCAGAAGATGTTTTCATCTGCTTTTATTGTGGCAAATCCGCTCTCTTCACTTGTAATTGAGTCAAATAGCAAAACTTTTACTTCAAGTTTTTTTGAACCTATAAAAAGAGTGTAGTTTTGATTGTGGTTTAGTTTTCTGTTTTTTAGAGCTTTAAAGCTAATATCAATTGAGCTAAAACCTCTTAAAAAACCTTTTTTGGTAATTATATCTCCTCTATTTAAGCTATCTTTTTCAATATTTGCTAAATTTAGAGCAGCTCTGTTTGAGATATTTGCTTCAAGTGCATTTTGGTTATGTACTTGAATATTCTTTACACGACTCTCTTTTTGTAAATTTGGTAAAAATACTTTCTCTTCTAGTGAGATTTTTTGTCCCAAAACAGTTCCAGTAACCACTGTACCAATACCTTTTACACTAAAAACTCTATCAATATAAAATCTAAAAAAGTTCTCCTCTTGTTTTTGGCTACTATTTATTGAAAAAAGAGTATTTTTTAGCTCATTTATTGAAGCTTCATCATAAATTGATACTTTTTTTACAAAATTTATTATAAAACTATAAGAGCTTAAAAACTCTAAAATAGCTCTTTCTTGCTCTTGTAAAGTTTCACTATCTACTAAATCTTTTTTAGAAATTACTACTATAATATTTTTTATTCCCAAAAGCTCTAAAATCTCAATATGCTCAATAGTTTGGGGCATAATTCCCTCTTTTGCACTAATAACAAGCATTACATAGTCAAATCCAAAAGCTCCTGCAATCATATTTTTTATAAGTTTTTCATGTCCTGGAACATCTATAAAAGCTATGTTTCTTTCAGCTTTTGTAAGGTTTGAGAAGCTTAAATCAATAGTTATTCCTCTTTGTTGCTCTTCATTTGTGCTATCTCCTTCAAAACCATTTAATGCTCTTACAAGTGCCGTTTTTCCGTGGTCAATATGTCCTGCTGTTCCAATAATTATATTAGCCATTTTTAAAAATCTCTTTTAATATTTTTTCTAATGTATCCATTTCATCTTCTAAAATTGTTCTAAAATCAAGTACCACTTTATCATTTTCAATTCTAGAAATAATTAGATTTTTTCTTAAAATCTCTTCAAGTATATTTGCTTTAAAATCCTTATAAACAAGGCTTAAAACTACTGTTGGGATTTTTCTATTTGGAGTTGTTCCACCACCAATTAAAGTTTGTGAAGTTTGAATTTGTGTTTTTAAATCCAAAATATCTTTTAAACTCTCTTGAAGTTTTATTGCTCTTTTTTCTAAGTCTTCTACTTTTGTATTTAGCATTTTAAGAGTTGGGATTTTATCAAGTTCATTTTTTAGATATAAATTAATACTCTCTTCAAGAATGGCAAGGGTGATTTTATCGACTCTTAGCATTCTTAAAAGCTGATTTTTCTTTAGTTTATCTATAAGCTCTTTTTTCCCAACTATAACTCCAGCTTGAACACTTCCTAAAAGTTTATCTCCAGAAAAACTAAGCAAACTAGGGTTTAATTTCATAAGCTCTTTAATGCTAGGTTCATTTTTATCCAAATTATAAGGAAGCGAGTTTATATGCCCACTTCCCATATCATAATAGTCTATTAGCTTATGCTCTTTTGCTAAAGATGAAATATCTTCAAAGCTTACATCACTAGAAAAACCAACTATCTCATAGTTTGATTTATGCACTTTTAAAAGCATACTAGTTTGCTCATTTATTGCATTTTCATAATCTCTTAAATGAGTTTTATTTGTAGTTCCAATCTCTTTTAAAACTGCTCCACTTTGAAGCATAACTTCAGGAACTCTAAAACTTCCACCAATCTCAACCAACTCTCCACGGCTTACAACAACTTCTTTATTTTTACAAAAAGTGTTTAAAATCAAAAAAACAGCACTTGCATTATTGTTTACAATTAGTGCATCTTCACAACCTAAAAGCTCTTTTAAGCTCTTTGTAATATGCTCGTATCTCTCTCCCCTTTGACCTTTTTCTAAGTTGTACTCCAAGTTATTATAAGAACTTGCTATTTTTATAGCTTTAGAAAATGTTGATTTATCTATCAAACTTCTTCCTAAATTTGTGTGAACTATTATTCCTGTTGCATTTATTAGGGGTTTTAAAGAAGATGAAGTTATATTTTTGTACTCGTCTAAAATCTCATTTATCAGCTCTTTTTCATCTATATTTTGAGTTTTGTTTTCTAAAATATCTGCTCTTAAATTTGAGATTTTATCTTTTGTTATCTTTTTTATTAAACTTTTTGATAATCCTTCAAAAGCTTTGTTTGTGATAAACTTATCAACCTTTGGAATAGATTTTAAAATCATTTTTAACCTTTTTATATATCTTTAAAGGTTTGTATTATACTATAACAACCTTATTTGGAGGGTATGTGTATCTGGTGAGCACCACAGGCTTCAACCCTGATTGACGGTTTTGATGACAAAGCTGTGAGAGGTTCGATTCCTCTACCTTCTCGCCAAATAATCTTATCAAA
This sequence comes from Arcobacter vandammei, assembly GCF_016106035.1. Taxonomy (GTDB): domain Bacteria; phylum Campylobacterota; class Campylobacteria; order Campylobacterales; family Arcobacteraceae; genus Aliarcobacter; species Aliarcobacter vandammei. The sequence continues at coordinate 127,411 of NZ_JADKPZ010000004.1, read as the reverse complement.
ATAACAACTCATTTAATCAACACTTAGCTATAATCAAGTATTTTATAATAGGGAAAAATATGTCTTATAGTGAAGCTGATACTCGTGCAAATTTAATAGATCCAAAACTAGAAAACTCAAACTGGAAATCTTCAAATATAGTTAGAGAGTACTATTTTACAGATGGAAGAAAGTTAATTGGTGGAAAAAGAGGAAAGAGATATTTTGTAGATTATCTTCTAACTTACAAAAATACAAATCTAGCAATAATTGAAGCAAAAGCCCAAAACAAAGACCCACTAGATGGAATACAACAAGCTATAAACTATGCACAAAAACTAAAAATTGATTTTGTTTACTCTACAAATGGAGATAAAATCTATGAACACTCTTTGCTTAGTGCAAATGGAGGGTTTATAGAAAACTATCCAAGCCCACAAGAGCTGTTTATTAGAAAATATGGACAAATTGAAGAGAAAAAAGAGAACTCTATCACTCAAGCCTTTTATCTTGAAGATAAAAAACCACGATTTTATCAACAAATCGCCGTTCAAAAAGCAGTAGAAAATATAGTAAATGCTAAAGATAGAGTGCTTTTAACTCTAGCAACTGGAACTGGAAAAACCTATATTGCTTTTCAGATAGTTTATAGGCTTTTTTCTTCAAAATGGAATAAAGAAAACAAAAACAGAAGACCAAAAGTTTTGTTTTTGGCTGATAGAAATATCTTAAAATTTCAAGCTTTTAATGAGTTCAATCCCATGGAAAAAGAGCTAGTTGATATAAATGGAAGAGATATAAAAAAAAGAGGTGGAAAAGTTCCTACAAATGGAAATATATTTTTTGCTATTTATCAATCTATTGCTGAAAACAAAAATAGAAGTTTTGATACAAGCGAAGATGAAAATGAAGATGATGTAACAGCATATTACAAACAATATCCAAAAGATTTTTTTGATTTAGTGATAATTGATGAGTGCCACAGAGGAAGTGCAAATGATGAGAGTTCGTGGAGAGATATTTTAAACCATTTTTCAAGTGCTACACATTTGGGACTTACTGCAACTCCAAAAAGAGATGACAACAGCGATACTTATGCTTATTTTGGAGAGCCAATTTATGAATACTCTTTAAAAGATGGAATAAACGACGGATTTTTAACTCCATACAAAGTAAAAAGAGTTCAAACAAATATAGATGAGTACAAGTTTAATCCAGATGATATTATAAGTGGAGAGTTAAAAGAAAATATAGTAAAACTTGAAGAGTTTGAAAGAAGTGTGATTATCCCAAAAAGAACGAAGCTTCTAGCAAAAACAGTTTTGCAAAATATAAATCCACTTGATAAAACTATAATTTTTTGTGTAAATCAAAAACACGCACTAGATATGAAAGTTGCAATTGACAAATATAAAACTATAAAAGATAACAATTATTGTGTAAGAGTTACAAGTGATGAGGGCGATATAGGAAGAGATTTTTTAGAGAAGTTTCAAAACAATGACTTGGATATTCCTGCAATTCTTACAAGTTCAAAGATGCTTACAACTGGAGTTGATGCAAAAAATGTAAGAAATATTGTTTTAACTGCACCAATTAAATCTATGACAGAATTTAAACAGATAATTGGACGAGGAACTAGAACTTTTGAGGGGAAAGATTTTTTTACAATTATAGATTTTGTAGGGGCTACAAATTTGTTTTATGATAAAGCTTGGGACGGGGAAGCTGAAGTTTTTGAAAAAGAGCAAAAAGAGCAAAAAGAGGATAAAGAGAAAAAAACAGAAGATAAAAAAGATTTTGATGATTTTAAAGAAAAAGAAGAAAAAGAGAAAAACGAAAAAGTAACAATAGATATAAAAGGCAAAAAATTAAAAGTTATAAATATAGAAACAACTTATGTAGGTTTTGATGGAAAACCTCTAAGAAGTGCAGACTATTTGGAGTTTTTAATAGGAGTTTTAGGAAGATTTTACAACGATGAACAAGCTTTAAGAGAGATTTGGAGTAGCCCAAAAAATAGAAAAGAGTTGCTTGAAGAGTTAAAAAAATTAAATATAGATGAGCTTCAACTAGAAGAGCTAAAAGAGATTTTTGAAGCAAAAAATAGCGATATTTACGATATTTTAGCCCACTTATCTTTTAATCTTGATATAAAAACAGTAAGCGAAAGAGCTTTGAGTGTAGAAAACTCAAAATTTATAGAGAAATATCAAAATGAAAAAGCAAAAACTTTTATAGAGTTTATCCTAGAAAAATATAGAAAATATGGCTTCAAAGAGCTAGATGAGAATAAACTCTCAACTTTAATAGAGCAAAGTGGAATTGATAAAAAAGAGCTAATCTCTTCTTTTGGTAAATATAAAATAAGAGATGAGTATTTTGAGCTTCAAAGGGAGATTTATAGATAATGATTGATTACGACTTTTCAACACTAAATGATAAAGAGTTTGAAAATTTATCTATCGATTTAATTTCAAAAGATAGAGATAAAAGATTTGAACGATTTAAAGCTGGAAAAGATGGTGGAATTGATGGAAGATTTTATTGTGATAATGGCTCACAAGAAATAGTTCAATGTAAACATTATTTAAAAACAGGTTTTAGCGGATTGATAACTTCATTAAACAAAAAAAATGATAAAGGAATCAATGAAATTGACAAAGTAAAAAAATTGAATCCATCTAAATATATTTTTGTTACATCATTACAATTATCTGCCGAAAATAAAAAAACAATCAAAGATATATTTCATTCATATACAAAAAATGATAATGATATATATGGGCAAGAAGATTTAAATCAAATACTTGGGAACTATCCTGATATTGAGAAAAGACATTATAAACTTTGGCTAAGTAATACGGTTGTTTTAGATAGGATTTTAAATAATGCTATTGAAAGTAGGAGTGAATTTTTACTAGAAGATGTAAAAGAAAAGTCAAAATATTATGTAGTAACTGAAAATCATCAAAAAGCTATAGATAAACTTGAAGAATCACATATTATAATAATAGCAGGTGAACCTGGAATTGGTAAAACTACTTTAGCAGAGCATTTAGCCTTGTGGTATGTTGAAAAAGATTTTAAGCTTTATAATATAGAAAATTATATTAATGAAGCAGAAAGTGTTTATAAAAGAGATGAAAAACAGATATTCTATTTTGATGATTTTTTAGGTGCAAACTATTTAAATGCAATAGAAGATAAAAAAGATTCTTATATTGTTAAGTTTATGGATAGAATTAAAAAAGATAAAACAAAACGATTTATTCTCACAAGTCGAACAAATATTTTTAACCAGAGCTTGGCACTTAGTGATACTTTTAAAATTAAAAATATAGAGAATGAAGAGTTCATAATAAAAATTGAATCTTTAAAAGATATTGATAAAGCACATATCCTTTACAATCATATTTGGCATAGTGAATTGGATGAGGAGTTTATTGATGAAATTTATATTAATAAAAGATATAAGGATATTATTAAGCATAAAAATTTCAACCCTAGATTGATAGAGTTTATAACAGACATAAAAAAAATACAATTAGAAAAAGTAGTGGCGAAAAATTATTGGGAATATATACTTGATAAGATAAATAATCCACAAGATATTTGGAAAAATACATTCGATAAACAAAGTGATAGTTTTACTCGTGCTATTGTTATGTTAACTGTATTTAATGGAAATCAGATAGAAGAAAATAAACTTAGAGATTCTTATTATAAATATATTGAGTTGGCTGGATTGAATAATAGTTCCCATACATCCAAAGAATTTGATAGTATCATAGAAGAAGTTGTTAAATATTTTTTGAATAGAAATCTAACATATAGTAAAAAAATAGAATATTCCTTATTTAATCCATCAATAGCTGATTTTGTATTAAATAGATATAAAAATAATCTTATGATATTGAAAAATATATATAGATCATTAGAGAATGACAAATCATTAGTTAGTCTATTTAAATTAAATAAAAATGGATTTATAAAAGATAAAGATTATTTAGAAATTTTAGATTTGCTGTTAAGTGAAGCAGTTATTGAAAAAAATATAGATTATTTAATTAAATTAAATCATTTTGCACATCAGACTTCCTTAAATGTTAATCAAACAGTATTGAGAAGATTGATACAAAAAATTATAAATGGTGAAGAAAGTACAAAATGGATTAAAGATTTTTCTAATCTTTTAAATTTATTTAATATTAGTGAGTTTATTGTAAGTGATTTTGATTTCTTTTCAGATATTATTTTCTATGCATCTAAAGATATTGATGATATTAATAGTTTGATTAAGATATATAATTATTTTAGTATTGAAGATAAAGATGTTGATAGAGAAATCAATGATTTAATTACAGAATACTTTAAAGAAGAGTTAAGAAATGAAGCAGATTCAATATATGAAGGAGATATTGAATTTGAAAACTTTATAAATGATGAAGGCTGCTTTGAGGTCATTGATGGAGAGGTAGAACAGATTATCGATAGTAAATATAGTGAATTAGAAACAAGTCTTGAATATTTTTCTGGTTTAAATATAGATGAATATGCAATTAAAGATGAAATTGATATTTATGATATTAAGCAAAGATTATCATATGATTATACATCTGAGAAATACAATGATTTTAGTTATGAAAAAGATGATGATTCTTCTCAAAAATTAACAAAAAATGATATTGAAAGTTTATTTGAGAGGTAATAATAAATAGAAAGTTCAATAATTTATCCTTAGTAAATAGGACTTTGGTAAACTTAAATGGAGTTACAAGGATTATAAAAATAAAAATAGTAAATATTTTATAAATTTAGAGCTTTTTGATATGTTGAAAAAAGGCATTTAAAATGACATATAAAATTAATATGTCGAAAAAAGTAAAAATTTCGACATAAAAAATCAATATGTCGAAAAATTAAAATATTTTCGATATAAGCTATGAGTAAAAAATCAGAAAATTTACACATAGTTTCAAACCTATGTTAAAAAAATAGAAAAAAATTAACATAGTTTCAAAGCTATGTAAAAAAAACAGCAAAAATTTAACATATAAGAAGTGATATGTAAAAAAAACAGCAAATTTTTTACATATAGATTTAAAAACACCAACGAAAAAGGAAAGAAATTTGGAAAGCAAAATAAACAGAATAACAGATATTTTAAGAAGAGATGATGGAATAAGTGGAGCAATGCACTACACAGAGCAGATTTCTTGGGTACTATTTTTAAAATTTTTATCAGATTTTGAAGATAGTAGCTATGAAGATGCAGAGCTAGATGGAGAAACATATAGCTATATTTTAGATGAAAAGTATCGTTGGAATATATGGGCTGCACCCAAAAAAGATGGAAAAATAGATATTTTAAATGCTTTAAGCGGAGATGATTTACTAGATTTTGTAAATAAAGATTTATTTCCATATCTAAAAAGTTTCAAAAATATCACAGAAAACCCAAAATCTATAAAGTACAAAATAGGGGCTATTTTTGAGTTTTTAGACAATCGTATCGCAAACGGACATACACTTAGAGAAGTGCTTGATATTGTGGATGATATGAATTTTCACTCATCTTCTGATTTGTTTCAACTTTCACTTATTTATGAAAAACTCTTAAAAGATATGGGAAGCGATGGTGGAAATAGTGGGGAATTTTACACTCCACGACCGCTTATAAAAGTAATAACACAAATCGTAAACCCAAAAATAGGGCAAACAGTATATGACCCAGCGGTTGGAAGTTGTGGATTTTTAATCGAAGCATATAATCATATAAAATACAAAGATGTAGAAAAAAATATACAAAATGAGCTTTCAACAGATCAGTTGAGGTTTTTAAATGAAGATACTTTTTTTGGAAATGAAAAAACCCCACTATCCTATGTGATGGGTGTTATGAATATGATTTTACACGGAATAGAATCTCCAAATATAGCTAAAAAAAATACACTAACAGAAAATAATAGAGGACTTGAAGAGAAAGATAGATTTGATTGTATTTTAGCAAATCCCCCTTTTGGTGGAAAAGAAAAAGAGCAGATACAAAACAACTTTCCAGTAAAATCAAATTCAACAGAGTTGCTATTTTTACAACATATGATGAGCCATTTAAAACAAGGTGGAAAGTGTGGAGTTGTAGTGCCTGAGGGTGTTTTATTTCAAACAAATAGTGCATTTTCTAGTGTAAAACAAGAGCTACTAGAAAAGTTTAATGTCCATACGATTTTATCTCTTCCTAGTGGAGTTTTTTTGCCTTATAGTGCGGTAAAAACAAATGTTCTGTTTTTTGATAGAGCTGGAAGTACAAGCGAAATTTACTACTATGAAGTAAATCCACCATACAAGCTTACAAAAAATAAACCAATAATCTATGAGCATTTTGCAGAGTTTTTAGAAAGTTTTGAAAAAAGAGAAATTACTCAAAATAGCTGGGTTGTAAATGTAAATGATATAAAAGATTTTGATTTGAGTGCAAAAAATCCAAATAAAAATGAGAAAATAGAACACAAAAGCCCAATAGAACTTGTAGAAAATATAAAACTAAACAATGCTTTGATAGATGATTTATTAAATGAAGTTGAAGATATTTTGATTGGAAAAAGTGTTGAATAAAAAAAGTCCCAAGCTTTATCTCAAAGGATAAAGACTTACTGGGCACCATGGAAGAATTATAACGAAATAGAAAAAGGAAGTCAAGTTTGAAAGATATTGTAAAAACTCAATTCTTATCTACTCAACGATTGAATGTTTATGTTGATTTTGAAGAATATCAACATAATCTAAAAAATTCAAAAGAGTCTTATGTCTTACTTTGTATGTTGGAAGTTAGTTTACGAAACTCTATAAATCATTGTTTTCTTGAAAATATATCTACCAATTGGCTTGAAAATGATTTTTTAAATAGTAATTCAAAAAATAAGATAAATGAAGTTAAGCAACGGATAAATAAAAGTTCAAATACAGATATTCATAATAAAATAATATCAGAACTTAGTTTTGGATTTTGGACTGCATTATTTAGAAAAGATTATGCACATATTATGAGAATAAAAACAATCAAAGATATATTTCCAAATTTACCAAAAGCAAGTGAAAAATTTATAGACAGAGATTATATGAACAAAAAATTAAATCATATTAGAATATTCAGAAACAAAGTATTTCACTATGATAAAATTATCAATAAAAAAGAGTTCGAAAATATTTATAATGATATTTATGAAATATTAGGATATTTTGATATTGAAATAGCAGAATTTACAAAAAAGGTAAATTGTGATTAAAATAAATATTTTTGGATTTAGTAAAAAAGTGTTGAATAAAAAATCACCCCAGGCTATATCTCGGAGCTTGAAGCTTGTATATAGGCTTACAGGGGAATTACAAAAGGATTATAAAATGTTTAGGCTTAAATATGAGTGAATTATATGAGTTACCAAAAGGTTGGGAGTGGAAGAAGTTAGGAGAATTAGCTAAGTTTCAAAGTGGTGGTACTCCTTCAAGAAGCAATAAGGCATATTGGGAAAATGGAGATATTCCTTGGGTTAAAATTTCAGATATTACAGATGATATGTATGTATCTAAAACAGAAGAATTTATTACTAAAAGTGGATTAGATAATTCATCAGCTAAATTATTTTCAAAAGGAACAATTCTTTATACAATATTTGCAACAATAGGAAAAATAGGAATATTAGATATTGAAGCTACTACAAATCAAGCAATTAGTGGTATTCAACCAAATGAAAATATAGATTTATTTTATATGTACTATGGTTTGAAGTTTATTACAAATGAAATTCAAAAAATATCTGTTGGAGTTGCACAAAATAATATCAATCTTACAAAATTAAAAGAGCAATGGTTTCCACTTCCACCACTTGAAGAGCAAAAAAGGATTGTGGAAAAACTGGATTTGCTTTTTGCTAAAATTGATAAAGCTATTTTACTTCATCAAAAAAACATAGATGAATCAGATATTTTTATGGCAAGTGTTTTAAATGATATTTTTGAAGAATTAGAAGAGAAATATGAGAAAAAATATTTAGATAATATTGCATTTCTTATAGATGGTGATAGGGGAGTTAATTATCCAAAAAAAGAAGAGTTTTTTGAAGATGAATTTTGTTTATTTTTAAATGCAAAGAATGTAACAAAAAATGGTTTTATATTTTTAGAAAATCAGTTTATAACAAAAGAAAAAGACAATATTTTAAGAAAAGGAAAATTAGATAGAGAAGATTTAATAATAACTACTAGAGGTACAATAGGTAATGTTGCTATCTACGATAAGTCAATTAATTTTGATAATATAAGAATTAATAGTGGTATGGCAATTATAAGACTTAAAGATAAAAATTCAATATACAATAGGTATATCTATAAATATTTATTTTCTCCACAATTTATAAATTACTTGAAAGATGTACAAAGTGGAAGTGCACAGCCACAAATTACTATCAAAAATCTTAAAGAGGCAGAAGTATCACTCCCACCCCTAGAAACTCAACAAAAAGTAGTTTCATATTTAGATGAAATTTCAAGTAAAATAGAAAAAATAAAAGAGCTTCAAAAATCAAAAATGCAAAGTCTAAAAGAGCTAAAAGCTTCAATTTTAGACAAAGCATTTAAAGGATTGCTATAAAGTGATTTTGTATAATAACAAAAGATATTTTTAAAGGATTATTTTGAAAAATTTTATATCAAAATTAGCTCTATTTTTCACTCCTATTTTCTCCTCAAAACTTGAAGAGGGAATTAAGGCTTATGATGAGTTTGATTATATAAAAGCTTTTAAAATTTTTGAAAAATTTGCCGAAAAAAACAATAAAATAGCTCAATATTATTTAGGTAGAATGTATGAAAAAGCCGATTTTGTGGAAAAAGATATAGAAAAAGCAATGTTTTATTATGAAGAGGCAACAAAAAAAAATCACGCAGATGCGGCTTTTTGTCTTGCTATGATATATCATAGAGGAAAAGATGTTCCAAAAGATGATGAAATAGCAAAAGATTATTTTGATTTGGCAATTATAAATGGAAATCTTGAAGCAAAAGAGATGATGAAACTTTTTGAAGAAGCTGAAGCAAAGATTTATTTAAAAGATGGAATTGCATTTTTTAAACAAGAAGAGTATCTAAAAGCTTTGGATGTTTTTAAGGCTTTGGCGAAGAAAAATGACACAGATGCACTTTTTTATATAGCTTATATTTGTGAATATTTTGATTTTGAGCAAAAACCTGATAATATTGAGCCTTTTGAACTCTTTTTAATTTCAGCTAATGCAGGAAATAAAAATGCTCAATATGAAATGGGTTTGCAAGAGTACTATAAAGACAACTATGAAGAGGCTGTTTTATGGTATGAGAAAGCTGCAAAGCAAGGCTTAAAAGATGCCCAAAAAAATCTTTCAACTATGTATGAATTGGGATATGGAGTAAAAAAAGATTTAAATATGGCAAAATTTTGGATGAAAGAATTTCTAAATAGTGATAAAGAGGATATATGAAAAGATTAATTTTATTTTTTGTATTACTTACAATTTTAAATGCAAAAAATTTTGATGATGTAACAAGAGCTTTGGAAAATGAAGATTATAAAGAGGCTTATACAATTTTAAAAAGTTTAGAAAAAAAGCAGGATAAAGATGTTTTGTTTGAGTTGGCTAGATTGTATGATTATGGCTGTTGGGTTAGACAAAATATCAGTGAAGCAGTAAAATATTATAAAAAATCTGCAGCTTTAGGACATACTGAAGCAAAATATAATTTAGGGATTATATATTATTTGGGTGAAGAGAGTATCAAAGATACAAATACAGATGGAAAGCCAACATCTTGTAACAAATATATGGATGAGAAAGATGATATAAAACCTAGTTTAGTAGAAGTAAAAGAGGATTTTAAAGAGGCTTTAACTTGGTTTTCTAAAGCGAGTAAAGATGGATTTAGCGAAGCAAAGCACTCAATAGAGCTTATTTGTGAAACAAGACCAGAGGTTTGTAAGCAAAACTAAAAAGTTTTGCTTAACAAACTATAATTGGACTACTACTTTTTGGTATTACTTCACCAACTATTTTTGCATATCCAAAACTTAACTCTTCAAGCTCTTTTATATACTCTTTTGCATCGTCTTTATTTATAGCTATTAAAAGTCCACCAGATGTTTGAGCATCGCATAGTATTGTTCTTAGAGTTTCATCTACACTAGAAGAGTAGCTAACTTTATCTTCTAAAAATTTTTGGTTTCTTTTTGAACCTCCTGGAACTACTTGCGCTTTACATAGTTCGTAAGCCTCTTTTACAAAAGGAACATTTCTTGAGTTTATAGAGAAGCTAATATTTTCATTTATACACTCAAAAGCATGACCCAAAAACCCAAATCCTGTAATATCAGTACAAGAGTTTACTCTATATTTTTTCATAATTCTTGATGGTAAATAGTTTAAACTAGCCATAATATCAGCACAATGTTTGATTAAAGGAAGTTCTAGCAAATCTCTTTTTATTGCTGTTGTTAAAACTCCCATACCCAAAGGCTTTGTAAGAACCAATACATCACCAGCTCTTGCACCATTATTTCTTTTTACATCTTTTGGGTTTATAACTCCTGTTACACTAAGTCCATAGTACATCTCAGGCGAACCAATAGTATGCCCACCTAAAAGTGAGCCACCACACTCTTTTACTTTATCAAAACCACCTTTTAATATCTCAGCTAAAGCCTCTTTTGATACATTTTTACTATCAAAACCAACAATATTTAGGGCTGTTTTAACTTCACCTCCCATAGCAAAAACATCACTTAAAGAGTTTGCAGCTGCAATTTGCCCATAAATATATGGATCATCAATAACAGGAGTTATAAAATCTACTGTTTGAACTAAAGCTAAATCAGGGCTTAGTTGATAAACTCCAGCATCATCACTTGTATCAAATCCTACTAATACTTGTTCACTATTTGCTTTTAGGTGGCAAAGAGCTTGTTTTAGATCCCCCGGACCCATCTTTGCAGCACAACCAGCAGCTTGAACAAATTTAGTTAATTTATATTCATTGTTCATTTGCCTATCTTTATTTTAAATTAAAAGTATTATACTTAAGCAATTTAAAATATTTAGTTAAATAAAAGTAAAAAATATTTTACTATTTAAGTTGCAACTTATAAAAAATTGACTATGATTTTTCTAATATAGTTCATAGACCATAGGTTATGGTTCGACATAAAGGGCTTAAAACTCTCCTTTATCTCTTAATAGAACAAAAAAATATAGAGAAAAATCATGAAAAGACGAACATTTTTAAAAACAACTTTTGCACTATCAAGTGCAGCATTTTTGTATCCAAATATTGCATTGGCAAATGCTAAAAATCCATTTGGAATCTCTAAAACACCAAGAAAATTTCAAGTAACAAATAGTTATGAGTTTGAACAAAGTAGTGAAGTAACACAACTTTGGGTACCACTTCCAAAAGATGAAAGCTACCATAAAGTTGTAAATTTTGATTATAAAGGAAACTATACAGAAGCAAAAATTGTAAAAAATCCTTATGATACAAGAGTTTTATATGTGAAATGGGATAATAAAGATGTAAAACCTAATTTAGATGTAGATTTTGCACTTGTTATGCAAGAGAGAACTACTGATTTTTCAAAAGCTACAGCAAATACTGATTATCCAAGTGATGTAAAAGTTTTCTTAGAAGGTACAAAACATATTCCTGTAACTCCTAAACTTACAAAGTATGCAAAAGATATATCAAAAGATACAAAAACTCCACTAGAAATTGCAAAAGCAATATATGATTGGACAACTACAACTATGTATAGAGATGAGAGTGTTGTTGGTTGTGGAATTGGAGATGCCCAAAAATCTATTGAAGATAAAATATATGGTGGAAAATGTACAGATATAAGCTCTGTTTTTGTATGTTTATTAAGAAATGCTGGAATTCCAGCACGAGAAACTTTTGGAATAAGAGTAGGGCAATCAAAAATTTCAAATGCTTGTGGAAAAGCAGATGATAAAGGCTTTGCAGATGTTACAGGTGGACAACATTGTCGAGCAGAGTTTTATATAGATGGGATTGGTTGGGTTCCTTGTGATCCTGCTGATGTTTTAAAAGTAAAACTTGCTGAAAATTTACCAAATGATGATAAAAAATTAGCTAGTGTAAAAGATTATTTCTTTGGTTCGTGGGAGATGAATTGGGCTGCATTTAATAGTGCAAGAGATTTTATCTTAGAGCCAAAACCGACTCAATATCCACTAAATATGCTAGGTTATCCTTATGCTGAAGTTGGTGAAGATGCAAAAGATTATTACAAACCAAAAGAGTTTAAATACACTTATTCTTCACAAGAGATTTTATGAAAAAATCAAATTTTGCGATAATTGGTGCAGTTTTTACTGCACTATTATCGACTTTATGCTGTTTACCAGCTTTTTTATTTCTGTTTTTTGGAGTATCAAGTGGAGTTTTAGGCTTCTTTACGACTTTGGAATATAGTAGAGTTCCACTTGCTATTTTATCTCTTATATTTTTTTTAATTGCAATTTATAATTTTAGGAAAAAAATATCTTGTTCTTGTAGTAAAAAAGATAGAAAAAAACAGTATATTTTGTTTAGTTTATTTTTTATTTTGATTTTAGCTTTGCTTTTTTATCCTGAGATTTTACCACTTTTTATGGAGTAGTTTATGAAAATTTTAGTTCTATTTTTATTTTTAGCAAAATTTATTTTGGCTTTAGAAATATCTGTTTTCAAAGTTGATGGTATGCACTGTCCACTTTGTACAACTGCTGTTAAAAAGGCAATTAGTGAAGTTGATGGAGTGCAAAAAGTAAGTGCAAGACTTAATACAAAAGAAGTTAGTGTTATTTATGATGAAAAAGTAAAAATAGAAGATATTTTAGAAGCTATAAAAACCACTTCATATATTGGAGTTGAAATCTCTACAAAAAAGTTTGAAGAGTAATTTATATACTCTCCAAACTACTTTCATTAAAAACATAGGTTTTATGAGCAGATTTTACTAGGATATTTCTATCTGCTAAATCTTTAAATAGTTTTATAAGTGTTGGTTTTGAGATAGAAAATTGCTCCATAATCTCACTATATGAGCCAAAAAATTGATTTTTTTCATTTAAATTATTGAAAATATATTTTATAATTTCTACTTGTTTTGTCTCACTAATAGCCCCAATAGTTTTTACAATATTTTGATTTTTCTTTAGCTCTTTTTCTTGAATTTTTGGTAAAAGAATATTATGTAAAGTATCTAAAAGTTCATTTATATTTATAGGTTTTACTATATAGTTTTCAACTTTTAGTTTTATAGCTTCAAGTAGATAATCTGTGTCTGTATGGGCTGTTGTAAGAATGCTTGGAATATTTATATCTCTATTTTTTAGGTATTTTAAAAAGTTTATTCCATTTTCATTTTCTAGTAAAATATCACTAATTATTACATCAATATCTTGTTCTACAATTATTTTCATAGCTTCAACTGTTGTTTTAACACTATAAAGTTTTTTTACAAAGTCTTCCAAAATATCGCTTGTATGTCTTAATAAATCTTCATCATCTTCAAGATAAAGAATGTTGAAATTTTTTAAAATATCAAAATTTTTGCTCATAAATCCTCTTTTAGTGGTATTTTTATTGTGAAAGATGCACAAGAAAAAACTCTATCATCTATCATTTTTTGTTTTATATTTTTGCAAGAGAGTTGTCCTTTTATATGTCTTTCAATTATTTGTTTACTCATATAAAGCCCAATTCCAGTTCCTGCACTTTTGTATTTTGTTGTGTAATATGGCTCAAAGATTTTTGGCATAACTTCAAGTGGAATTCCACCACCATTGTCAATAATATTTACAAACAAAAAATCTTTTTTGCTATTTACAACAATTTTTATTATTCTATCATTTTTATCAACATTACTTATTAAAGCATCTTTAGAATTACTTATAATATTTAAAAATATATGTGAAAGTTCATTGTAGTAGCTCAAAATTTCAATATCTTTTTTTATAATTAACTTTAATTTTATATTTTCTTTATTTAATAGATATTTTGAAAGCTCTATTGTATGCTCTATACAATCTTTTATAAAAAATCTCTTTTTTGCACGGCTAGGGTCAAAAAAGTTTTTAAAATCATCAAGTGTATTTGACATATTTTGTGCCAAAAGTAGGGCATCTGCTACTTTTTGTTCTACAAATTCTGGGCTTAGTTTTCCCATTTGCATTTTAATTTGAAAGCTTTGAATAATCATAGATAGACTTCCCAAGGGTTGTCTCCACTGATGAGCAATATTATTTAACATCTCTCCTAAAGAGGCAAATCTTGCTTGTTGAAACATAATAATATCTTTTTTCCTATTTTTACTCACCTCTTGAGCAACTTTTAGTTCAAGTTTGCTGTTTAGCTCTTTTAACTCTTTTGTTTTGTTTTCTACACTTTTTTCTTGGCTTTCGTGTATTTTTCTAAAGTGTACGGTTATAAACAAAGATAAAATAAGAGTAAATAAAAGCACCAAAAAAATAGAGATAAATGAGAAAATTGTAACAATATTAAATATATTATCTGTATCTCTTTTTTCATTTATAGCCAAAGTTAAATCATAATTTACCAAACTAGAAAGATAGATAGTTGTTGTATCGATTTCAAAAATTATTTGTGAAAAGTTATTGTTTTCATCTTTTAAATTTTTTGTTAAATCAAAGATTTTTTCTATCTTTTTATCTATATTTTTTATAATATCTTCTTGTAAAATCTTATTTTCATAAAAATTATTTGAGTTTAAAATAAACTCTTTTAGAATAGAAATAATATAAACTTTTTCATCTAATTTTAATCCAGTTTTATAGTTTTGCCAATTTTTATTAATAATCTCTTTTGCAATTTGTAAAACTTCAATAGTTTGATTGTAGTTTAAATTACCATTTTCAAAGCTATTTAGAGTATCTTTCATATTTATTTTATATGTATCTTTGATATTTTCAAGCTCTATTAAACCTTTTGTTCTCTTTTCAAATAAAATATCAAAATCGTGTTTTAGAGTAAAAATTGATATTTGAGATAAAATAATTATACAAAGCATTCCACCAGCAATTATTAAAATTAAGAAATTTGTTTTATATGAGAATTTTAGACTATTAAAATAGTTTAGAATTTTTGTTAATAAGTTTCTCATTTTAACTCTTTAAAACTATCTTCTACATACTCAAAAAGATATGTATTTTTGAGTAAATGTTTATTTTTATAATCTATTTCTATCTCATAAAGAAGCTCTTTTGGTGTGTTTTCTATGGCTTTTATAAACTTTTTTTTTGTGAGATTACTATTTGCTTTTGAAAGAGCATTTACCAAAACTTTTGATGCCAAAAAACTCTCAAAAGATAAAAAACCCAAACTTGAATTTGGAGAGTATTTTTTCATAATCTCTTGATACTCTTGTACAATTTTTAGATTTTTATCATCATAATTTGGTACAACTTGAGAAAAAATAATATTTTTTGTATCTGTTTTTGAAGCTTTTAGTTCATCTATTATTGAGTTTGCATCAGAAAAAGAGATATTGCAAAATATTTTATCTTTCAAAGTTTCATCATTTTTTGCTTTTTGTAGAAAAAAACTATTTGCTCTATATGCTCCTATTAAAATTATTGCATCTGGATTTGAGTTTTTTATTTCACTAAAAGCATGTTCAATAGCAAGTGTATTTCTTTTGTAATTTCCTGTTGAAGCAAGATTTAGATTGTTATTTTTTAGTATTTGTAAACTTGAAATATATCCCTCTTCTCCATAATCATCATTTTGATAAAAAATTGCTATATTTTTACTATTTTTATCTTTTAAATAAGAGATTAATTTTTCAAGCTCTTGTTTATATGAAGCTCGAAAATTTATTAAAGTGCTTAAGCTTCTATCTTGTAAAAATTCTGCTCCTGAAAATGGTGAGAAGATTAAAATATTTTCATCATAAACTATAGGTAAGACTCTTTTTATTGTTGGTGTTCCAACAAGCCCAAAAAAAGCAAAAATATCTTTTTGATGAAGTTTTTTTATATTTTCATAGGTTAAATCTGGTTCATATTTATCATCTAAGACTCTAAACTCTAAGTTTCTATTTTTTACAAGATTATTTTCATTTGCATAATCAAAATAGCTTTTTGTAGCACTATAAACAGCATCTCCCCAAGGTTGCATTAATCCACTTAAAGGCATAGAAGAGGCTATTTGAATATTTTTATTGTTATATTGTTCTTCTTTTTGGAAAAAATAGAGCAATAAAATAGCAAAGGCAATAGGTAAAATTTTTTTAATCATATAGAAGTTTACTAAAGTGTTTATTAAAGATTTAAATGTGTAAATAAATCCGATATTTTAACTATTTAAGTACACTTTAATTTGTATCCCTATAAAATAAGGTAAAATATTTTTTACTAAAATTAAGGGCATAGGTTATGCAAGAGTTTATATACTACAATAAAGAGGGTTTGGATTTCCCTTTAAGTGAAAAAATCCAAGTTGCTACTTCTTTAGATGATTTAAAAGGCAAAAGCTTTTTAATATCAAACTCAAATGAACTAGAAAGTGAATTTATTGCAAATGAGATAGATTTTTATATTAGAAATTCACAAGATAGTTTCTCAAAAAAAATTGAAAATGTTTTAAAACTTTATGAGATGAATGCTCTAAAATTTGATTTTTCGCAAGATTTCCCACAAGAGCATAAGATTTCAAACTCTTTAATGATTATTTATGAAAATGTAGATGATTACAATAACTTTACAAAATATTTACAAAAAGATGAATTTGAACTCTATAGAGTTGAAGAGAAACTAATAAAAGAGATAAAAAACTCTATTGGAAACTTTGAAGTTATTGTAAATAGCAACGATAAAGAGATAGTTTTAAAAACTTCTCAAATTGTTTGGTTTGACCAAAAACTAAAAAAAGTTAAAAAAGGGATTTTTGACCCAAATTTAATCTCTAGTGAAAATATTGTAAAGATTTTAAAAGAGAATATTTCTAGTTTTACATCTAAGAAAACTATTCTTTATGATAAATCAATTTGTCAATATAGTGAGCGAAAAGATGAAATTTGCTCAAAATGTGTTGATGTTTGTCCTACAAATGCAATTACAAAAGATGAAAAAAATAGAAAATTGGTTTTCTCTTTGGTTGATTGTATAACTTGCGGAGAGTGTGTTAGCTCCTGTCCTAGCGGTGCTTTGAATAGTGCCGCAACACCAATAGATAGTTTATATGAAATTTCGCAATTTTATAAAAATACAAAACCTTTAATAATATCTTCAAAAGCTGATATTTCAAAATTAAATGTAGCTTTAAATGAGAATGTTTTACCACTTTATATTGTTGGGGATATTTTTGATGAAACTACATTTTTAACATATTTACAAATAAGTGGTTCTCAACTAATTTATGCTTCAAATGATATTTCAAAAGGTACAAATGAAAGTATTAGAATTGTAAATGAGATATATTTAAAAAAATATGGAAAAATTGCTATATATTTAGTTTCAAATGAAGCTGAATTAAAAGAGGCTTTAGAAAATCAAGAGTTAATAGAAAACTCTTACTATAACTTCAATCAAGCAAATATGAAAAAAAGAGAAATTTTCTCATATAGACTTCAACATCTTGTAGAAAATGAAGATTTAGGAGTTGTAAAAACTGGTGAACATATACATTATGGAAGAGTAAAAGTAAATGAAGCAAATTGTACTTTATGCCTTTCTTGTGTTGGTGCTTGTAATGTAGATGCTCTTTTTGCTGTTGAAGAGGATTTTACTCTAAGAGTAAATCCTAGTCTTTGTACAGCTTGTGGATATTGTGAAGCTGTATGCCCTGAAAATGATTGTTTAACTATAAATTATGATGAGTTGGAATTAAATCCAAATTGGTTTCAAGAGTCTATTTTGGCAAAAGATAAACTTTTTGCTTGTGTTGAGTGTGGAGTTGAGTTTGCTACAACAAAAGCAATTGAAAAAATTGCAAAAATGATGGAGCCAATATTTGCAAAACAAAGCCCAGCAAAGGCTAGAAGCCTATATTGTTGTGCTGATTGTAAGCCAAAAATTATGATTATGGAGGAGATTAGTAAAAATGCAAAATATACAAACTAATCAAGCAAGGCTTTTTGTTTATAATCTTCTATCTCTATTTTTTATTGAAGAGTACACAAAAACAAAACAAGATGAGATTGTAAAAAATCTTGAAATTTTAAGTCAAAATGCTTTTAGCCCTATTGTTGAAAAAGCTTGTATTGAGATTTTGGAATTTTTAAAACAAAAAGAGCAAAATGAGATTTTCAACCACTATCAAGAGCTTTTTTTAATCCCTTTTGGAGAGTGTGTTCCTATTAGTGTTTCGTGGTATCACGAACAAAGAGAGGGTGGAATAATGCAGTTAAAAGTAAAAGATGTATTAGCAAAAACAAAAATAAGAAAAGATGAAAACTCTTTTACAGCTCAAGAAGACCATTTGGGATTTATCTTTACTCTTTGTGCATATTTGTTGGAGCAACAGCTAAATGAAGAGATAAAAGAGGATTTACAAAAAGAGCTTTTTGTTGAAGTTTTAAGTCCATATATTGATAAGTTTTTTTATAGATTAATGGCAGCAAAATCTCCTATATATTCAAATGTTGGGCTTATAGTAGAGAGTTTTTATGAGTTTGAGAAAGCTTATATAGAGTCTTAAACTTTTTAAAAAAGTCGCTCTAAAAATTTATTAGAGTTTTTAGAGGGGCTTTTTACCCTGAATTAAATAAAGGAGTTATCATGGCAGATGAATTAGAACAACGAAGACAATTTATCAAAAGAGCAGCAATTGCAAGTACTGTTTTGGCTGGAAGTGTTGTAGCAACAGCAGCAACAACTGAAAGACAAGATAGAGGAGCAACTAGCAGTAAAGGTAACGGAGTGGTTGTTGGAAGATCTACTAAAAAAGAGATCTTATATAAAAAATCAGCAGCTTGGGAAGAGTTTTATAACTCTACTAATTAATAAATAAATTTTAAAAAGGAGGATGGCATGGGAGCAAATAGCTTTGGTAGAAGAACATTTTTAAAAATGGCTTCACTAGCGACTGCTTTTACAGCTACATCTGCTTTTGCAAATACAAATAAAGTTTTAAGAGATGCAACTGAAGAGGAAGTAAGAAATCCTTTCCCAGGTTCAAAACTAATAAAATCAATTTGTACACACTGCTCAGTAGGTTGTGGAGTAATAGCTGAAGTTCATAATGGTGTTTGGGTAAGACAAGAAGTAGCTCAAGATCACCCAATAAGTAGAGGTGGACATTGCTGTAAAGGTGCTGATATGATTGATAAAATCAGATCAACAAATAGACTGCAATACCCTACAGAAAAAATTGCTGGAAAATGGAACAGAGTATCATGGGATGATGCTATGAATAAAATTTCTAATAAACTTTTAGAGTTAAGAGAGAAATTTGGACCAGATTCAGTTATGTTTTTAGGTTCAGCAAAAACAAGTAATGAGCAAGGATATTATATTAGAAAATTTGTTTCAATGTTTGGAACAAATAATATAGATCACCAAGCTAGAATTTGACATAGTCCAACAGTTGCCGGTGTGGCAAATACATTTGGATATGGAGCTATGACAAATCACTTAGGAGATATGCATAAATCTAAAGCCATTATAATTATTGGAGCAAACCCTGCTGATAATCATCCAATTGCGATGCAACATATCTTAAAAGGGAAAGAGCAAAATGGTGCAAAAATAATCGTTGTAGATCCAAGATTTACAAAAACTGCTGCTAAATCGGATTTATATTGCCGAATTAGAACAGGAACAGATATTGCCTTTTTATATGGAATGATTAGACTTATTAGAGAGAACAAATGGTATGATGAAAAGTTCTTAAATGATAGAGTACACGGTGTAGATTTAATCTTTAAAGAGTGTGAAGAGTACACACCTGAACATGTAGAACACATTACAGGGCTTCCAAAAGAGGATTTAATTCAAGCTGCAACACTATTTGCAAGTGCAGATCCAGGGTGTTTGATTTGGAATCAAGGTTGGACACAACACACAATTGGTTCATCAAATACTAGACTTGGTTCAATTATGCAATTAATCTTAGGAAATGTTGGAAAACCAGGTGGTGGATGTAATATTTTAAGAGGGCATGATAATGTTCAAGGTGGAACAGATATTGGATGTTTATCTGATAGTTTACCAGGATATTATGGATTAGCTGAAGGTTCTTGGAAATATTTTGCAAGGCAGTGGAAAGTTGATTATGAGTGGTTAAAAGGAAGATTTAAATCAAAAGAGATGATGGAATCTAAAGGTAACTCTCTTTCACTATTTGCAAATGGAGTTTTAGATGAGAATAATGCTAAATATAATGGTGGTTCAACTCTAAAAGCACTTGTTTGTATTGGAAATGGAATTTCAACGGTAACAGATGTAAAAAGAATTAAAGATGCACTAGATAAACTTGATTTAGTTGTATTTATTGACCCATATGTAAATGATGCTGCTGTTATTACAACAAGAAGTGATAATTTATTCTTACTTCCAGCTGCTTCACAAGTTGAAACAAGTGGAACAGTTGTAAACACAGGACGAAGTGTTCAATGGAGAAGTAAAGTTGTTGAGCCACTTTATGAAGCAAGAACAGACCATGATATTTTATTTGATTTTGCAAAAAGAATGGGCTTCTACAACGAATTTATTGCAGGTATGGGTAAAGGTGATAACTTTACTTGGCCAGAAGATGCAACAAATGAGATAGCAAGAGCTTTAAAAACTATAGGAATGACTGGAATTACGGCTGAAAGAGTTAAAAAACACCAAGAAAATTGGCACTTATTTAATAATACTACACTTCAAGGAACTGGAGAGTTCTCTAAAGAGTATTATGGATTGCCATGGCCTTGTTGGACAACATCACACCCTGGAAGCCCAGTTTTATATAATACTACTTTACCTGTAAGTCAAGGTGGTATGGGATTTAGAGCAAACTTTGGACTTGAAAGAGATGGAGTTAGTCTTCTTGCTAGTGAAGGAAGTCATCCAAAAGGTTCAAAAATTAAAGGTGGATATGCTGAAATAACTGCTTTAAATATTGAAGAACTTGCTGGAATTACACTAAGTGATGAAGAAAAAGAGTTAGTAAAAGGTACAAACTGGAAAACTGATGATAGCGGTATTTTAGTAAAATATGCAATTGAAGCTGGACTTGTTCCTTACGGAAATGCAAGAGCTATGACAATAGTTCCATCATTTAGTGATCCAATTCCAAAACATAGAGAGCCACTACACTCATTTAGACCAGATTTAATTGAGAAATATCCAGCTCCTAAAGATAAAACAAATCACTTTAGGGTTGATATTCCTTATGAATCAAGACAAAATGAACAAGTGTGGGTAAATGACTTCCCTATAAATATAGTTTCAGGTCGTGTGGTTGAGCATATGGGAACAGGAACGGAGACAAGAGCATCGCATTATTTAGCAGAACTTAGCCCTGAAATGTATGGAGAACTTCATCCAAATACAGCAGCTAAACTTGGAATTAAACATGGTCAAATGATGTGGGTTCACGGAACTAAAGGTGGAAAAATAAAAATTAAATGTAAAGTTAGTCTAAGAGTTGCTGAAAATTCAGTATTCTTACCTCAAAACTTCTCAGGATGGTGGAGTGGTGAAGATTTACTTACAAGATACCCAGACCAAACAGCACCATATGCAAGAGGTGAAAACTCGACACAAGTTACAAGTTATGGGTTTGATCAACAAACAGCTTGTCCAGAGACAAAATGTTCTCTTGTAAGAATTGAAAAAGTATAAAGGATTAGTCATGAGTAGTAATAATGTAGATTTTTCAAGTATGAAATTTTATTGTGATGAAAACCTTTGTATCCACTGTAATGGTTGTGTTGTTGCTTGTAAAGAGGCTCACGAAGTTCCTGTTGGTGTAAATAGAAGAAAAGTTATAACTGTAAATGAGGGAGTTGTAGGAGCTGAGTTCTCTTTGTCTATGGCTTGTATGCATTGTGATGATGCACCTTGTCAGCAAGTTTGTCCAACTGATTGTTTTTATATAAGAACAGATGGAATTGTTTTACACGATAAAGATAAATGTATTGGTTGTGGATATTGTTTATTTGCTTGTCCATTTGGAGCTCCTCAGTTCCCACAAGATGGTGCATTTGGTACAAAAGGAAAAATGGATAAATGTACTATGTGTGCAGGTGGTCCACTTGAGACTAATACACCTGAAGAGTATAAAAAATATGGACAAAATAGAATAAGTGAAGGAAAAGTACCTATGTGTGCTTCTATGTGTTCAACTAAAGCTTTACTTGTTGGTGATGCAAATGAGATTGCAAAAATAAAAACATATAGAGCAATAAATAAGAGAAAAGGAATTGCAACTCCTTCTTATGGTTGGTAAGGAATAATTTATGGAAAAAAGCTCATTCTTTCAAAGAAATAAAGCTTATATCTTCACTCTTGCTGGACTTGGAGTTGTAGGAACAGTTTTTGTTGGATTTATGATGATTATGGATTGGGAGTACTTGTTTAAGTACACAATCCATGTATTAACAGGCGGAAATCTTGATGGTATTTTAGTTCCAGCAGATTCACACTATAAAGAGATGGTAAATAGAGCATTTGGACCAAACTATGAAGCTATTGCTCCTGAGATAATACGAGCTAGTAATGAAAGACAACTTTATATTTGGTGGGTTTTTGTAGCTGAAATTGCAATATTTTGTTATATGTATGCAGTTTATGGAAGAAAAGAAGCAATTATCACAAACCCAAATGATCAAGTAGAAGTATTTTCTTTAGTTCATAGAGCTATTATTTGGTTAAATGTATTTATTATCATTACTTTGATTATTACAGGATTTAATATAACTTGGAGTTTAAGAAGTGAAGGTGGTTATTTACCATTTATTCTTAGAGGTACACACGAAGTAACAGGACTTTTATGGTTTCCTATTTGGTTATTAATGACTATTATTGCTTTTAAAGATTTAAAAATCTTATCAAAAAATAGTCTAATAGCAAAAATAGTTCTCCCTGGGAAATATAAGCCTATGAAAAGAATTATTTATATAGCTTTTGTTACTATGGGAGCTGGATTACTACTAAGTGG
The DNA here is from genome assembly GCF_016106035.1 of Arcobacter vandammei. GTDB lineage: Bacteria > Campylobacterota > Campylobacteria > Campylobacterales > Arcobacteraceae > Aliarcobacter > Aliarcobacter vandammei. The sequence continues at coordinate 104,239 of NZ_JADKPZ010000004.1, read as the reverse complement.
TGCTATTATTTGGTATATGCATCCAGATGCTTATACAAATGCTCAATATATTCAGTTTAAAAGAGCATTATTATATGTGCATTTTGGTTCAAGTGTTTTAATTATGTTCTTCCTTATGGATTTTGTCTATTCTGCTTTAGTTGCTGTAAAAGGTAACCTAAAAGGCTTAATAACAGGAAAATACCCAAGAGAGTATTTAGAACAATTAGCACCTGATGTATTAGAAGATATTAAACAAAGAGAAGGAAAAAAATGACTTCTTTTATTGGAACTGAGACTTCCTTGTTGGCTAATTTTAAAGCTGAGGTTAAAACCTCAGTTCCTAATAAAACAAACACAAAAAAAGTTATCGTAGATAAATTTTTTGAAAATAACTTTGAGAGTTTTGAAGATTTTGTTATAAAAGATGAGAAGATTGATTTTTATTTAAATGGTGAAAAGCTAATTTCAGTAATGAGTTTAAAAGAGCATCAAGATGCTCATATAGTTGGATTTTTACTTAGTGAAGCTGTAATTTCTAGCCTAAATGATATAAAATTATTAGAAGTTAGTGAAGATGGTTTGAGTGTTTTTGTAGAAGCAGATATTTCAAATATTGCTTATGAAAACCTGTTTAAACAAAAAACTTTAACTTCTGGATGTTGTGTAGGGGTTACAGGAAATGCTGAAAAAGCTTTTGATTGTGCTTTTATCTCAACAAAATATAGTCTAAAATCATCTTTTATCTTAAAACAGATGAGTGAATTTAACAAATCTTCAAAGCTCTTTGATGATACAGGTTGTGTACATAAAGCAAGAATAGTTTTAGAAGATGGAACATTTTTTGAAACAGAAGATATAGGGCGACACAATGCTATTGATAAAGTAATTGGTCTTGTAACTTTAAATAAAAAAGATTTAAAAAAAAGTGTTTTATATGTTACTGGAAGATTGTCAAATGAGATGGTGGTAAAGTGTGTAATGCATAAAATCCCAATAGTTGTATCAAAAGCAGCGGTTACTTTTGAGGGAATAAAAGCTGCAAATGAACACGGAGTTACACTTATAGGTTTTGCAAGAGAGCATAAAATGAATGTTTATACTCATAGTGGAAGAGTTTTTCTTGATTAAGCTAAATTTTTTACAATACAATCAGACAAATTTAGATTTATTAAACAATAATTTAAGCCTTGATAGCTTAGTTACAAATAGTGAATTTGATGATTTATGCAAAGATTTTTTAAATCATTTTGGCTTTAAAAAACTAAAAACTTTCTCTTTTTCAAAAGAGGGTTTTTTAGGACTTTTTTTAGAGTTAAAAGATAAAAAAATTGCTGTAAGTTTAGGTGAAAGTATAGCTTTGCTTGAAGGTGCAAAACTTTATGAAAGTTTAGGTTTTACTCTTTCTTATTTACCTTTAAAAAAGGATGGAAGTGTAGATTTAGATTTTTTGGAAAATGAAGATTTTGACTATATTTTTATCTCATCTTATATTATGGATACTTTTTTAAAAACTAATTTAGAAAAGATAAAGAGTATTTCAAATGCAAAAATTATCTCAAATGCAAGTGCAGATTTCTCAAAATCTAGCGATATTATATATTTTGATAACTATAAGCTAAGTGGTTACTTTTTAAGTTCTGTAATACTTTTTTCTGATGATAGTTTTGCACAAGAGTTTATTGGTTTTACAGACTCTTTGGCTATATTTTCTTGTTTTAAGTCATATCAAAATATAAAAAAAGATATTACTATAAAAGATATTTTTTTAGAAAAATTAAAAGCTAAATTAAAAGATGATTTATATTTCTTTGTTGATAATAAAAATACACTAAAAAACTCTTTTCATATAGCTTTAAAAGGTATAAAAGCAAGAGAGCTTATACGAACTTTGGCATTTGAAGATATTTTTCTATCAAATGGAGAGGGCTGCTCTTTGGGGCTATCTAAACCATCAAGAGTAATTCAAGCTATGGGATATGATGAACTTGCAAGTAGAAATGCTTTAAGTTTTAGTTTTAATGAAAATTTTAGTGCAAAAAAAATAGATTTTATAGTAGATACAATATATAAAAAATATAGACAAATAAGAAGTTTTGGAGAGTAAAATGAAAAAGAGTTTAAATTATGTTGATTTTAGCGTTGCTTGTAAGATTAGTTTAGAGCTTATAAAACCTATTACAAATATAGAATTTGTAGATATTTTAAACTCTTTAGGAAGAGTTGTAAGTAAAGATATATTTTGCAAAAAAAATCTTCCAGCTTTTGATAACTCTGCAATGGACGGCTTTGCTTGTAAATTTGAGGATAGAGGGAAAACTCTTAAAATAGTTGATACTATTTTTGCAGGTGATAAAAAAGAGTTTAAAGAGCTAAAAAGTGGCGAATGCTACAAAATAATGACAGGAGCAAAAACTCCTTTTGGAACTGAAGTTGTTATTCCTTTTGAGCTTTGTGAAGTTTCACAAAATAGTGTAAAAATTCCAGAAGATATAAAGCTAGGCTCTAATATTAGGCTAAAAGGTGAAGAGCAAAAACTTGGTAATATCTTGATAAAAAAAGGTGAAAAAATAACAAGTTCGCATATTGCTTTATTGGCTACTCAAGGACTTATGGTTATAGAAGTTTTTAAAAAATTAAATATAGCAATTTTATCAACAGGAAATGAGTTAAAAGAGCCTTGGGAAGACTCAAATGATGATGAGATTTACAACTGCAATGCCTTTGCTTTGCAAACTTTACTAAAAGAAAATGATTTTGAAGCTACATATTGTGGGGTTATTCCTGATAATTTAGAAGAAACAGTATCTTTTTTAAACTCATTAAAAAAGTATGATATTGTTTTAAGTAGTGGGGGAATTTCTATGGGAGAGGCTGATTTTTTAGCCGAAGCTTTTGAAATGTGTGGTTTAAAAGTAGCATATCATGGAGTAAATTTAAAACCAGGTCGAGCTATGCTTTTGGGAGAGTTAAACTCTACAATTTTTATCTCTTTACCTGGAAACCCATTGGCGGCTTTGATAAATTGCTATTTATTTGTAATGCCAATACTTAAAAAATATCAAAATGATAGCTCTTTTTATCATGATTTTATTTTGTGTGAAAATAAGACAAATTTCAAAGTAAAAGGAAATAGAGCAGAGGCAGTTTTTGGAAAAGTTACAAATGGAGTTTTTGAAGTAACAAGAGAAAACAAATATGGTTCAGGAATGATAAGTGCCATATATGAGAGTAATGCTTTGGCAATATTTTTGGGTGAAAGTAATCAAGTTTTAGAAAATAGGGCTATAAAAGTTTTGGAGTTTAAAGGTAGATTTACAAAAGATAAAGTAGCTTTTATAAACTAAAAATTAGGAGAATTTCTCCTAATTTTTTATTTGAATATATCTTTTGCTTGATTGTCATACCAAGCATAAGCATATTTTGCTTCAAGAAGTCTGATATGTCCATCTGGGTCTTGCTCAGGACTTACTCCTCCTGCACCATCTACACTTTCAATTTTATCATCATGTGCATTGTAAACAGCAGCAATAGAAATACCATAAGTTGGGCTTAATAAACTATAACAAGTATTTGCAAGTTTTGGAGGATTTACTATCTCTTTATTTGCTAAAATTCTTGCTATTTGCATAGCTACAACTTTACCTTGAGTACTTGCACTAAATGCTGATTTTGGCATAGGTGCTGCACTTGAAGCATCTCCTATAACATGCACATTTTTTACAAGTTTAGATTCAAAAGTTTTTGGATGAATTGGACACCAATCTTGACCTTCTGGTACAAGACCTGAATCAAATGCTAGTTGTCCTGCTTTTTGATTTGGAATATAGTTTAAAACATCAGCAACAACATCTTCATCTTCAGTTTTTACAGTTTTTTTAGCTGGATCAACACTTATAACTTTTCCACCAAATTGACCTGCTCTCCACTCAATCATATCACCATAAAGCTCTTTCCAACCATTTGTAAATAGAACTTGTTTAGAGAATTTATCTTTTTGATCCAAGATAATAATTTTTGAATTTGGTTTATTTGTTTTTAAATAGTGAGCTACTAATGAAACTCTTTCGTATGGTCCAGGAGGGCATCTAAATGGATCTGCTGGAGCAACCATTACAAAAGTTCCACCATCTTTCATATTTTCTAGTTGTTTTTGTAAAAGTATTGTTTGTTCACCAGCTTTTACAGCATGAGGTGCTAATTTTTGATTCTCTTGTGTATAACCTTTTTCATATTTAAAGTCAATTCCAGGACTTACAATAGCTCTTGTATAGCTGATTTTTGAGCCATTTTCTAAAATTACACTGTTTGTTGCTCCATCAACTTTTTTAACTTTTGCATATACAACTTTAACATTGTGTTTTTTTTCTAAAGCTGATAAGTCTTGTTTTATAAAATCAATTTTTTCCATTCCTGCAATTACTGCATTTGAGAAAGGACAAGTGTAGTACTCTTTATTTTGCTCAATTACAACAATCTCTACATTTGAATCAAATTTTCTTAAATATCGTGCAGCTGCTGCTCCACCAAAACCACCACCAACAATAACAACTCTTTGTTTATTTGCTGGAATTGTTGCTAAATTATTTGCTAAACCATTACAAGCAGCAAAAGATAGAGCTGTTGCTCCTAAAACTATTTTTCCGAAACTTCTTCTATTTAACATAATTTATCCTTTTTGCTTATTTAACTTTTGAAAAGTAGTAAGATAGTTGCTCAAGCTCTTCATCAGTAAAACCTTTTGTGTGCTTTTGCATCATATATGTATCAACTCTTTTTCCTGCTTTATAATCAAGCAGTGTTTGGTACATATAATTTTTATCAAGACCTGCAATAGTTGGAATTGCAGCATCTGATTTTCCATCTGTTCCATGGCAATTTGCACATGAAAGTGAAAGCATTTCACCTCTTACGGCATCATATTCAACAGCATAAGATAAACTTGCAAGAGTTACAAGTAAAAAAGCTAGTTTTTTCATCAAATCTCTCCTTATTATTAATTCATTAAAGATATTAAAGATAATAAACTTAATAGCAATTTAATAAAATAAGTAAAAAATAATAATAAATACTAAAGATAAATTTTGTAACATTTTTACACATTATTATATTTGTACTTTAAAAAAATAATTTTATTTTAGAGTTTAATTTGAAGAATTAATTGCAAGTAGCTTATCAAGATAAAGCCTAAAAAGTCCAATTGTGATAATAATTATTAATTTGTTAATATAGCATTAAGATAGGTCTTGTAGAATTCAAAGTTTAATTATAAATATAGGAGCAAATATGAAAAAATTCGTTTATAGTATGATGTTATCATCAGCTATTATTGTAGGTGCAAATGCACACGAAATTTGGTTAGAGCAAGATAGTAATAAAACTACTGCACAGCTATTTTTTGGACACTTTGAAATAAAAGAGAAAGAAAGCGGTGAAAAATTTGCAAACATTAAAGAGGGTGTTGCTTATCCAAAAGATTTAGTAAAAGATGTAAAAAGAAATGATAATAATATTACATATACTTTTTCAAAAGCTACTGATGCAGTTGTTGTAAGAGAAGATGCACCAAGAAAAAATAAAACAGATGGAACTAGTACAAAAAGAATTTCTTACTCAAAAGTTGGTATTACAAATAAAGATGCTATTACAAAATTTGACATTGTTCCTGTTGATGCAAGTAAAAATATGTTTAAAGTTGTTTTTTATAATAAACCTTTAGAAAAAGCAAAAATAACAGCTATATCACCTACTGGTTGGACAAAAAGTTTTATGGCAAATGAAAAAGGTGAGTTTGCTATTGAAACTCCATGGAAAGGTGCTTACCTTTTACAAGCAACTTTTGAAGACTTAACAAAAGGTGAAGAAAATGGTGTAGCTTTTGATAAAACTGTTCATAATTTATCTTTAAATATCACAAATGAGCAAGGTTTACCTTGGGAAGTAAAGAAGTAAGGTTAGTTTATGCATAAATCAGTTTGGTTTCAAATACATTGGTTTTTTGGGTTCGTTTTTGGAATTCTTCTTCTACTAGTAGGTGTTAGTGGAGCGGTTTTATCTTATGAGAAAGAGATTTTAAGAGCTATAAATAAAGATACATATTTTGTACAAGTTCCACAAAATCAAGAAAGATTAAGTGAAGCAGAGATTTTAAAAATTTATGTTGAAAAAAATCCAAGTGAAAAGATAAATAGTATAGGTTTTTCTACTCAAAAAGATACTTCTGTAACATTAAATATAGCAAAAGAGGGTGAGAGAAAAGGTCTTACTATATATTTAAACCCTTATACAGCTGAAGTTTTACCTGATGTTGTAGGTAAAGATTTTTTTATGTTTTTCTTCTCTTTACACAGATGGTTGGCTATGGATGGAGATTTTAGAAGTATAGGAAAAAATGCAGTTGCATTGGCTACTATTGCTGCAATAATTCTTACTATTGGTGGAGTTATTGTCTATTGGGGAAGAATAAAAAATAACTTTTTCAAAAGTTTTACTTTTAGTTTTAAACATAAAAATAGAGCATTTTTATCAACTATGCATAGTGCTTTAGGTATGTGGGTTGTACCATTTTTCTTATTAATGTGTCTTACTGGTCTTTATTGGTCTTATGATTGGTATAGAGGTGCTATGTATAGTGTATTTGGTGTAGAACAACCAAAAAGAGAAGCTCCAGCTCAACAACCAGCACAACAAAATCAGCAAAAACAAGCTCAAGGAGAAAGACCTCAGGCTGGACAAGGACAACAAAGAGCTGAAAGACCTCAAGGTGAAAATAGACAAAATACTCCACAAGTTATAGTTTATGAAGATATTAAACAAACAGTTGAGATTTTTAATAAAAATGTTGCTAGAGATTATAAAAATGCTAGTCTTAGATTAACTCCAAGCAAAGAAGGAACATATACAATATCTTATTTATATGCAGATGCAACACACTTTAGAGAGTCAAACTCTATGGAAATTGATTTTAAAAATCAAAAAGTTACAAAAGAGGCAAAGTTTGAAGATAAGAAATTAAATGAACAGATAATGAGTAGTATTTTACCGCTTCATAGTGGAGAATATTTTGGTTGGTTTGGACAACTTGCATATTTTATCTCTTCAGCTTTAATGGCACTTTTTGTAATTACTGGATATATGTTATATTATGATAGATGGAAGAAAAAAAGAGCAAAAGCTCAAAGAGAGAAAGCTATAAGCTAAGGTTTTAAACCTTAGCTTTTTTTATAAGAATAGCTTCATAAAAGCTGCTCTATCTTGTATATTTAACTTATCGTAGATATTTTTTATATGTTTTTTTACAGTATTGATTGTGATATTTAACTCTTCACAAATCTCTTGATTTTTGTAACCATCTTTTAGTAAATATGCTACTCTTTTTTCACTATTTGTAAGATTTTCCAAAATACTATTTTTGCTATCATCAATTTTATAATCAGAAATATCTCTAAAAAGCTCAGTTGCAATTTTTGGTAAAAGCCAAATATGATTAGTTTTTATACTCTCTATACTTGATTTAAAAAATACTAAATTCATCAAAGAGTTTCCATATCCATCTACTTTTTGAGCTAACCAAAGTTTTGCATTTTGTAGAGTTGGAACTCTCTCTAAAACTAAAATTTTATTATTTTTTGATTTTAGCTCTTTAATTGTAGAAAATTTTATAGAGCTACAAGAACTAAAAATAAAAATAGAGTTTTCAAGATTTAAAATATCTTTTTCATCTTCTAAAACTACAATTTCATAACTGTTTTTTAAAATATTTCCCCATCTTGTAAGCAGATTTATATCCCTAGAAAAGCAAAAAATCTTCATCATCTCTCCGTAAAAGTGTATGTTTTTGTTTTTAATATTGGTTTTAATATATAATCTAAGATAGTCTTTTTCCCTGTAATAATATCTACATCAGCTATCATTCCTGGAATTATATGTTTTTCAACTCCATCTTTTTCAATATAATTTTTTTCTGTTTCAACTCTTACAATATAAAAAGTTTTTTCATCTTTTTCTGTAATAGTATCAGGGCTTATTCCTACAACTTTTCCATCAAGTCCACCAAATATAGAGAAATCAAAAGCTGAAAATTTAACTATAGCTTTTTGGTCAAGATAGATAAATGCTATATCTTTTGGTAAAACTTTTACTTCAACAATCAGCTTATTGTCAGTTGGAACAATCTCTAATAAATCTTGAGCAGGTTTTATACTTCTACCAATTGTATTTATATGTAGTTTTTGAACAAGACCATTTACAGGTGCTTTAACAATAGTTCTATCAACTTGGTCACTAGCAGCAACTTTAGAAGCTTGTGCATCTTTTAGTTGAGTTGTAACTTCATTTAGTTTTTCTCTTATTTGGCTATCATTTACCTCATAAGTTTCATTTATTTTTTTATTTAACTCTTCTATTTCAAAACTTGCTTTATTTGCAGCTAAAGAAGCACTAGAAAGTCTTTGTCTTGCATCACTTTGTTCTCTTTGAAGTTTAAGAAAATCAACTTGAGACCTAATTCCTCTTTCTACCATAGGTCTTGTCATCTCTACTTCTTTGCTTACAGCATCGAGTGAGAATTTTGCATGAGTTGATGTTTGTCTTGCATCTTGTAAGTCGCTTTGTTTCTGTTTTATTTGCTCTTTTAAAATAGCTATTTTTGACTCTAGTTGTTTTTTATTTGTTAAAAAAAGCTCTTTTTCATTTTGTAAAAATTCATTTAATTTTTCATCTTCACTTTTTTCAAAAATAAAATCTTCTCTTTTTAATTCAGCTTCAAATCTTTTTATTTGTGCTTGAAAATATAGAGCTTTTAGCTCACTTGACATTGCACTTGAAACACCTTTTTCATTTGAGATTTTGAGTAAAATTTGGTCTTTTACAACACTATCTCCCTCTTTTATCAAAATCTCTGAAACAATTCCACCTTCAAGATTTTGTATAATTTGGTTTTGTCCTGTTGGAACAACTTTTCCATTTCCTCTTGCAATCTCATCAATAGAGGCAAAATATGCCCAAATAATAAATGCAAAAATTGTAATAGAAAAAGAGACTAATACCCAGTGCATTCTTTTTGAATTTGTCTCTAAAACAGCAGCACTAAGGCTATTTATGTACTCTATATCTTTTTTTGATAAATTCTTATTTGATACTTTTGGAGCTTTTTGGAAAAAAGCATTTAAAATCTCTTTAGCCATTTTGACCTCCAAGAGCTTTTATAACTTCCTCTTTTGTTCCATCTAAAACTTTTTGTGCATTATTCATAACAATTACTCTATCAACAAGTGCTAAAAGGCTCATTTTTTGAGTAACCAAAAGTAGAGTTTTATCATCTTCATTCTCTTTTAAATTTTTTAATACAATATTTTCGCTTGTTTGGTCCATAGCATTTGTAGGTTCATCAAAAAGCCAAGTTTTTGAGTTGTTTATCAAGGCTCTAGCAATTCCTACACTTTGTCTTTGTCCTCCACTTAAGCCCAAACCTCTTTCACCTATTGGCATATCATAACCAGCTGGATGAAGTTTTACAAATTCATCTGTTCCAGAAGTTTTTGCACACTTAAGCATCCATTCATCATTTACAAATCTATGAGAACCTAAAATATTTTGTTTCATTGAACCTCTAAATAGATGAATATCTTGCGGAACATAAGATATATTTTCTCTAATATCATTTGGGTCTAGTTGATTTATATCTATTCCATCTATTAAAATAGAACCACTTTCAGGCTCATAAAGTTTTAAAATAAGTTTGGCAATAGTTGATTTTCCACTCCCAATTCTTCCAATAAAAGCAACTTTTTCACCCTCATTTATTTTAAAACTTACATTTTTTAAAGCATAAGCTTCACTATTTGGATATTTAAAACTTACATCAATAAACTCAATATTTCCTTTTAAATTCTCTCTTTTTACAAACTCTTTTGCAAGTGGTCTCTCAAGTGGTTTATTTACAATATCATCAAGCATTTTAAATGATGTTTTTGTATCTTCAAAGTTTGTTATAAGACCTACTAGTTGTCCCATTGGTGCAATTGCGCGACCTGAAAGAATCATAGTTGCAATTAATCCTCCCATTGTAAGTTTGAAATCTTGAATTAAAAAAACTCCAACACAAACAACTAAAACAGTATTAAATCCAACCATAAGACCTGTAACTGTAGGAATTGAAGCTCCTATTAGTTTTGATTTTAGACTTTTATTTGCTATTTCTCCTGTTGATTCTTCCCAGTCATATTGAATTTTCCCACTCATTCCATGAGTTTTTACAGTCTCAATATTTTGTAAAGCTTCAATTAAAATTCCATTTTTCTTTGCACTTGCTTCATAAGTACTTTCTATACTTTTTTGAAGAGGTTTTTTTATTAAAAAGGCATAAATTATAATAATCAAAACAGTAATAATAGGTACAATTACTAAAATTCCACCTAAATAAAATATAACAATAAAAAATAAAATAGCAAAAGGAAAATCTATTAAAACACTCATTGTTGCATTTGTTAGAAATCCTCTTACACTATCAAAGCTTTTTATATTGTTTGCAAAAGAGCCAACAGAAGCAGGATGAGAAGATAATTTTAAATCCAAAACTCTTTCAAAAATAATAGATGACATAATAATATCACTCTTTTTTGCTGCCATTTCAAGAAAATAAGAACGAATAAATTTTAAACTTGCATCAAGTAAAAATACCACAACAATACCTATTGTAAAAACTAAAAGTGTCTCTTGGGCATTGTTTGGAATAACTCTATCATATACATTCATAGTAAAAAGTGGAGTTGCCAAAACGAATAGATTTATCAAAATAGATGCCAAAATTACATCTTGATATATCTTTTTTGAAAAACCTAAAGTACTCCAAAACCAATGTTTTTGAGCTGAAAAATCTAATCTTTTTTTACCTTTTTCATCTTCATACTCATAGATTTTTTTTAGCATAAAAGCATAGCCTAAATATTCATCTTCTAGCTTTTCAATATCTATCCACTCTTCAAGAGCTTCACCATTTTCACTAAAAACTATTTTTGCTTTTGTTTTATCGCTACTTAAACTATCTAAAATACAAGCTTGATTGTTTGATAAAAGTAAGATACAAGGAAGTTGTAGATTTAAAAAATCTTTAATATCTTTTTCTACAAGTGTAGATTTTAAACCAGCTCTTAGAGCAACTCTTGAAAACATTGACTTTTTTTTATCTTTTGAAAAAAGTAAATTTTCACTTAAATTTGTCTCAAGTGGCAAACCAGCCACTAAAGACTCTGCTGAGTAAGGTTTGTGAAATAGTTTTGTAAATAAAACCAAACTCTTTAAAAGACTATCATCTAAAAAACTTTTTTGCAAACCAAACCCCTTTTATAGCACTATTTTTTTATTAATACTGCTTCAATTCTTCTATTTTTTGCTTGACCTTCAGCTGTATCATTATCTGCTATTGGTTCACTATAACCTTTTCCTTCAGTTTGTATTCTTGAAGCTTCAACTCCATTTTTAATTAAAAGTTCTTTAATAGCATCTGCTCTTTTTTGAGATAGATTTACATTATAAGCTGCACTTGTTCTTTTATCTTGACTTGCATGTCCACTAATAACTGTATCAAACTCTTTGTTATCATTTAAATATTTAGCAAATGCAACAACTTTTTCACTTGAAGCACCAAGAACTTTATCTGAAGCATTTTCAAATAAAACTTCTAAGTTTATAGTATTTGGGCAACCATTTTCATCAACACTGTAACCTTTTGGTGTATTTGGACATTTGTCTAATTCATTTATAACACCATCACCATCATCATCTTTAATATCAGTTTTCTTTGCAATTTCAGAGCTTTTTTGAACATATAATGCAACTGCTGTTACATCATTTAAATCTTTATCACTTCTATTTGTTTCTAAGAAATATCTATCATAATCTACTCTTGATTGAGCAACTAGCATTTTCTCATCAACACCTTTGTTTACTAACTCTTTTTTAATTGTTTGTGCATACTCAAGACCTTTATTAAAGCTCTCATCTTTATCTTTTGCACTTTGTGTGTTTCCAATTAGAGTTACAATTGCATTTGTTCCATTATATTTTTTAAGTTCATTTGCAATAGTGTCAAGATGTCTTTCACTTTTATTCATATTGATAAAAGGGAATCTTTTAATCATAGCAAAATCACCATACATTAACTTATTATCAAGTTCAGTAGATTTTACATTTTTATTTGCAGCAGTGTTAAATTCATAATCATATAAACCTAATTTTGCATCTTTTTTAGGGCTAGATTCTGTATATTGTAGAGCTGATTCGATATAATCTCTATCTTTTGCTACAAATTTATTTTTTGAATCTTTAATTTCACAACCATTTATATCTACAATAGCACCAAATACTGTATCTGGACATCTATCTTTACTATCTGGAATTCCGTCAAAATCGCTATCTTTTTGGTTTTTTACACAACCATAAGGAGTGATATTATCACCTTTTGTTGAATTATCGCAAAGGTCTAAACTATCAACAATTCCATCATTATCAACATCATATTTTACAGGTAATTCATCTTTTACAACATCAAGAGGGTTTATTGTAGGGTTGATTAATTTATTATAATCTTTATCTTCAACAATAGAGCTAACCATCATACCCATAGCATCTAAAATTCTATATTGAGCATATAATTTGTCCATTTGAGCATTTACAATTTGGCTTTTTGAACTTACTAAATCATTTTGAGCTGAAAGTAAATCAAGAAGTGTTCTTCTTCCCATTTCATACTCACTTTGGTAGCTTTCTAAAGTCTCTTGTGAATTTTCATAATATGTATGTAAATCTTTTAATTGTTTTCCAATCATCTCATAAGCATTCCAAGAAAGCTCTAAACCTTCAATAGTTTGTCTTTTTAAATCTCTTAAAAGTTCCACTTCTTTATTGATTGTACTTTTGCTTTTTTGAATATCAGCTATATGAGCTCCACCTTTAAATAAGTTCCAGTTCATTACAACATAAGCTCTTTGTCTATCATCAGCACTTCCATCAAAAGAGTTATCTTTGTTGAAGTCGTTATAAACTTGTTCAAACTCTAAATCAATTACTGGATAAAACTTACTTTTTTTCTCTTTATATAGTTCTTGAGCACCTTTTATATTAAAGCTACTTACTATTAAAGAAGGATTATTTGTAATTGCAATTTGAGCCGCTCTTTCAATACTTTCAGGCATAGCTAAATCCATTTTTGGTAACTCTAAAGTAGAAACATCAATATTTCTTCCAAAAAGTCTTTTAAATCTAGCTTCTTTGTCCATTGAGTTATTTTGTTGAACTGTTAAGTTTGAGTTTGCTAGTGATAATGAAGCATTTATTTTTGTCATCTCAGATTTTGTAGTTAAACCTTGATTATAAAGTGCTTGTACATCTTCATATATTTTTTTGTTTATTGCAACATTCTCTTTTGCAATTTGCAGAAGTTTATAACTTTTAATTACATCAATATATGATCCAACCATTTGAAATGCAATATCATTTGCATTTTCTACATAGTGATGAGCAGCAGCCATAATTCTAGCTTCTTGATAGTTCATTTTATGAGTTGTACTAAATCCATTAAAAATATTTTGAGTTAATTTTAATGAGTTTGTATAGTTAGCATAGTTTCCACTTTGAGTAACACTATGATCCCATCTACTATTTCCACTGTCTTTAAAATGACCTGCATTAGAAATACCAAAAGTTCCTCTATAATCTAAACTTGGTAACCACTCTGATTTAGCTATCTCTAAATCTTGTTGTGTTTCGTGAAAGTTTTTAAGTCTCTCTTGAACAACTGGATTTGTATCCATAGCTTCTAAAATACTCTCTTGTAATGTTAAAGCATTTAAGCTACTAACTCCTCCAAACATACAAGCAACACTAGCTGCTAAACTTAAAAATCTATTTTTTGCCAAAATTTTTCTCCTTGTTAAACTAAAAAATAATTGTAACCACATTTTAATATGAAATAGTATCGATTTGGTATCAAAAAGTTATTATAATCAAAATAATTTAAAATTCCTTGTAACAAAGCCAATAAAAATAAAAAATAAAATTATTTTATTTAAACTTATTATTTTTATATATTTTTGTTATACTTATTTCGAAATTTTATATTTTTTTGAAAGGATTTTACTATGAACAAACTAATGTGGATTGTAATAGCAATAATTGGGGCTTTATGCTTTGGTTACTTAGCATTACAACAAGGTGAAACAGTTTCTGCTATGTATTTAGTTGTAGCTGCTGTTTGTATCTATATGATTGCATATAGATTTTATGGAAGATTTATTGCCTATAAAGTTTTAGAACTTGATAAAAATAGAGCAACTCCAGCTATGGTTCACGATGATGGAAGGGATTTTGTTCCTACAAATAGGTCTGTATTATTTGGACACCACTTTGCAGCAATTGCAGGAGCAGGTCCTTTAGTTGGCCCAATCCTAGCAGCTCAAATGGGTTATTTACCTTCTATGCTATGGATTTTGGTTGGTGGAGTTTTTGCTGGTGCTGTTCACGATTTCGTGGTTTTATTTATCTCTTCAAGAAGAGATGGTAAATCTTTGGGAGAGATTGTAAAAGAGGAACTAGGAACTTTTGTAGGAAGTATTACTATGATTGCTATATTTGGGATTATGTTAATCATCATAGCAATTTTAGCAATGGTTGTTGTAAAAGCACTTGCTGTTTCTCCTTGGGGACTATTTACTATTGCTATGACTATTCCAATAGCTATTTTTATGGGAATATATATGAGATTTATAAGACCAGGTAAAGTAGGAGAAGCTTCAGTTATAGGATTTATTCTTCTGATTTTTGCTATTCACTATGGAAGTGTGATAGCTGCTGATCCTGTTTGGGCTGCTAGATTTACTTTTGATGCTCCAACACTATCTATTATTATGATGGCATATGGGTTTATAGCTGCAATTTTACCTGTTTGGTTCTTACTAGCTCCAAGAGATTATTTATCAACATTCCTAAAAATTGGGGTAATTGCTCTTATGGCAGTTGCAATTGTTATTGTTGCACCTGATATTCAAATGCCAAAAACAAACCCACAATATTTTGATGGAAGTGGACCTGTATTTGCTGGAGCTATCTTCCCATTTTTATTTATTACTATTGCTTGTGGTGCGATTTCTGGTTTCCATGCATTAATCTCAAGTGGAACAACTCCAAAAATGCTTGAAAATGAAACTCATGCACTTCCTGTTGGATATGGTTCTATGTTAATGGAGAGTGCTGTTGCTATTATGGCTTTAATATGTGCTACTATTTTACACCCTGGATTATATTTTGCTATAAATTCACCAGCTGCATTTATTGGAACTGATATAGTTCAAGTTGCTAGTACAATTTCTAGTTGGGGATTTACTATAAGTCCTGATGAAATTATTGGATTAACAAAAAATATTGGTGAAGAGACTCTTTTATCAAGAACAGGAGGAGCTCCTACTTTTGCTATTGGGGTTGCACTTGTACTTCACGAATTATTTGGTGGAATTGATATGATGGGATTCTGGTATCACTTTGCTATTTTATTTGAAGCACTATTTATTTTAACTGCTGTTGATGCAGGAACTAGAGCTTGTAGATTTATGGTTCAAGATATTTTAGGAAATGTTTATAAACCTTTAGGAAATACAAACAACTATTTAGCTGGACTTATTGCTACTTTTTTAAGTGTTGCTGGATGGGGATATTTTCTTTATCAAGGAGCTATTGATCCAAAAGGTGGAATCTATTCACTTTGGCCACTATTTGGAGTAAGTAACCAAATGTTAGCTGGTATGGCTCTTTTACTTGCAACTGCTATTTTATTTAAAATGGGTAAAGCAAAATATGCTTGGGTTACAGTATTACCTGCTATTTTTGTTTTAACTGCAACACTTTATGGTGGAATTCAAAAAATCTTACCATTTAAAGAGGGAGATAGAGTTCATAATGCTGTAAGTCATGTTGCTATTGCTCAAATTCAGATTAAAAAAATAGCTGATTTAGAGGCAAAATTACCAACTCTTACTGATGAAGTAGAAATTGCAAAAGTAAATAAAGATATTTCAGCAGCTTCTCATATTAAGTTCTCAAATATCTTAAATGCTATTTTGGCAACTTTCTTTATGATTACTACACTTTTAGTAATCATTTCAACAATTTTGGTTTGCTTAGGAAAACTAAGAATTCCTCTAAAAGAGTCGCCTTATGTTAGTTTGGAAAGCTTGAAAAAGGCTTGATATGATTAAAAAAATCAAAGCTTTATATGAAAAATCTGAAAAGTTTTTTCATCCCCTTGTGGGGCTTTCTAGCTATGAAAAATATCTTGAGCATATGAAAAGAACTCACCCAAATAAAGAAGTTTTAAGTAGAGGTGAGTTTTTTAAAGAGGCTATTGATAGGAAATATAACTCTGGCGGTTTTAAAAAGTGTTGTTAAACACTATAAGAGTAGAGTTTCTACTAAACACAAAATTTTAGATTAAACCTAAAATCTCAAAAATAGTACCTTTTTTGGTACTATATAAAATAAAAAAATCTACTAATATCTTTCTTTAATATAAAATTTAGATAAGTATAGAGTTAAAGTTTATGAATAACTTCTTTTAAATCTTCTCCCACTCAAAATTACTTATATTTTTTTCCTTGCTATCAAACTCAATTCCTACTAAATAAATATCTTTTTTCTCTTGCAGATATTTTTGTGCATAGTTATTCTCTTTTATCTGCTCTAAAGCATTTTTGCCATCTACTTTAAATTCTATTATAAATATTGCTTGAGGCATAATAATAGTTAAATCTATTCTTCCTCTGTTTGTAACATCTTCACCAATAATATGTAAACCCAAAGATTGAAGATAGATAAAAACCACACTTGCATAGAAGCCCTCGTAAGTGTGAATATAATTATTTGAGTAGTTGTTGTATGGAATTTTTGCAAATATTGAGACTAAAGAGTTTTTAAAATCTTCCATATTGTTTGAAAGCAAACTTTTATAAATAATAGTTTTTTTAGGCAAATACTCTCTATCTTTTAGCAAATAATTTATAATATAATCACCAAAAGATAACCTAACTTCTTTGTTTGGTATTTTTAAAAGATATTCAAGTGTTCCAAAAGGTGTTTGCATAACTTTATCAATAGTTAAATAGCCTGTTTGATAAAGTATTATTTCTAAATCAAGATTATTTATATCAAAACTAGAAAGAAGTTTTTCATCCACTTTTAAATCTGATAAATTTGGTAAGAAATATCTATTTTTTTCTATTAATTTTATTAAAAAAGTAGGAGTTCCAGTTTCAAACCAGTAGTTTTTAAACATAAAGTTATTTCTAATAAACTGTAACAAATCAAATGGATTATACATAGGACTTCCTAGAAAATTATATCCATTGTACCACTCTTTTACCATTTCCATATCTGCTCCAGCTAAATGCTCTTTAAATACTGTTTCTAAATCATTTTGGCTATATCCACAAATATCTCCAAACTCAACATTTAAAGATATATCTTCAATATTATTAAGTCCAGAAAAAATAGAAGTTTTTGCAAATTTACTAACACCAGTTATAAATGCAAACTGTATAAGCTCATCATTTGTTTTTATTGCACCATATATACCTGATAAAACTTCTCTTATATCTTTAGCTAGTTCAGGGTTTGTAATATTATCTAGTATTGGTTTATCATACTCATCTATTAAAACAACTACTTTTTCTTGGTATTTTTCATAAGTTTTTTGAATAAGGTCTCCAAAGCTTCTAAGGTCTCTACTGTCGTATCTACACTTTACACCAAGTCTTTCACTATTTAAGTCTATATTTTGTTCAAATTTATCTGTAAGTTCATCAAGATTCCTATATGTACCATCTGAAAAAGCAATATGAATAACAGGATGCTTTCTATCCCAATTCCATTTATCTTCTATTTCCAAACCAGCAAAATACTCTTTTTTCCCTTCAAAAATATTTCTTAAAGTATCAAGAAACAAAGACTTTCCAAATCTTCTAGGACGTGAAAGAAAAACATATTGATAATTTTCTATTAAATCATAAGCAATACCTGTTTTGTCCACATAAACAAAATCATCTTCTCTTATTTTACTAAATGTTTGAATACCAATTGGAAGTTTCTTTAGTTTCATATTTTTAACCTAGATTTTTAAATTTGTTTTGATTATATCTAAAATTGCTTGTATAGAAAATAGTACCCAAACGGGTACTATACAAAACAAAAAAAATCTACTAATATCCTGCCATAATATAAAATTCTATAAAGGAAAAAATATGGCAACACAAGCAGGAATAGTACAATCACTACAAAGTGGGAAATTCTTTGTAAAAGATGAATTAGGGAATATAAAAGAGCTTAAACAAGGCGATATTATAAATGAAAATGATACAGTTTACGGAGATAGTTCAAACTCAAGTAGTTCAAAAATAGAGATTTTACTTGACGGAAATGATGTAATTGTTTTGATGCAGGGACAACAACAGTTAATAGATTCTTCTTTAATAGAGACAGCTTTTGGAAGTGAAGAGCTATTTTTTACAAGAGGAGATTTAGAGCAAATCCTAGAAGCTCATAGAGCAATGACTGATATAGAAAGCGATTTAAGAGATGCTAAATTTAAAGGTGACAAAAATATCACTGAAGAAGAGACAACAGAAGGACAAGAAGAAGTAGAAGATGAAGAGAGTTCTGCTAGTCAATTTGCAGCAAGAACAGGAGCTATGACTGATATAGAAAGTGATTTAAGAAAAAAACTTTTTTCAAGTAGTATAAATCTAAGAAAAGAGGAAAATGCTCTTGGAAATGATTTTAAACTTCCAAAATCACAAAGTTATAGTGAAGCTCAAAATAATTTTAACAATCAAACAAACAACAATAAACCGCTAGGAGAAAGACCTTCAAATCCATTTGAAAAACCAACATATCCTACAACACCACCAACTAGACCAAATACAGATAAACCAACAGAAGAGCCAGATAGACCAACATCTGAAGTAAGACCAGATGAGCCAAAACCAGATGTAAAACCACCTGTAACTCCACCACCAGCACCAGAATCAGCTGCAAAATTAAGTATAGATGACCAAATCATCTGGGAACAAGATGGAAAAATGTGGTTTACAGTTACTCTTGATAAGCCTTTAAGTGGAGATGTTACATTTACATATAAAACAAGTTCAGGAACAGCAACTGAAGGAAAAGACTATATAGGAAAAACAGGAACAATCACAATTCCAGCAGGATCTACAAGTGTAAAAATTCCCGTAGATATTTTAGATGACTTCTTCTATGAAAAAAGTGAATATTTCAATATAGATATTACAAATATCACAGGAAATATAAATAAAAACGATTCAAAAACACATGGAATAGGAACTATTCTTGATAATCCTCCTGTAAAAGATAGTCCAATCACTCCAAACTCTCCAGATAGTTCTACAGGTTCTTATGGAGAAGAAGATACTGTTTATGCAATCATAACAGGAGATCCAACTGTAAAAGAGGGTGATAAATCTGGCTATATAGTAAAACTTGTTGATAAAGATGGAAATCCTGTAGTTGTGGATGAAAATACAGATGTAACTGTTGTTTATAAAAATATAACAACTCAAGACAATGATACACAATATAAAAATGGCGATAAAATCACAATAACAATCCCAAAAGGCTCAAACCAAGCAACTTTTATAGTAGAAACAAAAGATGATTTTTATGCTGACAATGGAGAAAAATTTAATCTTTCAATCGAAAAAGTTGATACAAATGAGTTTGAGAATGTTGTAATTGGAGATAAATATGGAAATAATAAAGATGTTACAACTGAGATTTTAGATAACACAACAACAAATCCAAATAACCCAAGTACAGTAGAGCCAAATCAAGAACAAGTAATCTTAAAAATAGTAGCAGCCGATAAAGATGGAAATCCAATCATAAAAGATGGAAAATATGTTTTTGCAAATGAAGTTCCAGAGGGATCAGATGCAAAATATAAAGTTTTAGCATTTGCTCCAAATACAACAGAGTTTAAAACTACTGATAAGCTAGATATTCAAGGTGGAAAAGTAACAATAAAAACTGAAAATGGTTCTGCAAATGGTGTAAGTAATCAAACAAAAATAGACGGAAGCGAAGATTATAAAACTACACAAATTGAAGTTGATTTAGATTCTGTAATTAGTGTTGAAACTTTTGATGATTATTTAAAAGATGGTGGAGAAACTTTTAATGTAGTTATTGTTGATAACTCATATAAACACCCAACAACACCAGTTTATGAGAATGTAAAAACAGATACAAAACCAGTAACAACAACAATAACAGATAATCCATCTAAAATTGACCAACCAGATACAAGTACAAATCCAGATGATAAAACAACTGGAATATACGACCAAACAGATACAGTATATGCGGTAATCACAGGAACTCAAACAATAAAAGAGGGAGATGAAAGTACAGCTTATACAGTAAAACTTGTAGATAAAAACGGAAATACAGTAATTCCAACAAAAGATACAAAAATCACAGTTACTTATAATAATATCTCAACACAAGATGAGGATACACAGTATAAAAATGGCGATACAATAGAAGTAACAATCCCTGCAAATAGTTCAGAAATCACATTTACAGTAAAAACAAATGATGATGTATATAAAGATAACAACGAACAATTTAATCTTACTATTACAAATATAGAAAATACAGGTGAATTTGAAAATGTAAAAATCGGTGATAAAAATGGAAACGACAAAAATGTAATTTCAACTATCACAGATAATACAAATACAGGAACAGAAGCAAACATAGACCCTGTAAATATAGTACTTGTTGCTTTAGAAAAAGGTCAAACATTAGTAGATATTACAGATAGCAACGGAAAATTAATCTATAAAAACACAAACACAACTCCTGAAAGTGGAAAATTATATTATATTGCAGTTGCAGTTGATAAAGATGATAAAGTTCTAGTTCAAAGTGGACAAGTTACAGTAAATACAGCAAATGGTACTGCAACAGGACATAATAATCCAACAAAAATAGATGGAAGTGAAGATTATAAATCTTTGGTAAATAAACCTATAAATATTGGAGAAGTATTTGAAGTAGAGACAAATGATGATTATTTAAGAGAAGATAGTGAAGCATTTACAGTTAAAATAACAGATGTTGTAAATACAAACTATGAAACACCAACTATTGATACTACAAAAGATACAGTAACATCGACTATTACAGATAATCCAGCAAAAGTAGAACAACCAGATATAGGAACAGGAGAAGATAATCCAACAACAGGAAACTATGGGAAAGATGATACAGTTTATGTGAAAATATCAGAAACTCCATCAGTTGATGAGGGTGGAAATTTAGTTCATACTGTAACTTTAGTTGATAAAAATGGAGTAGAAGTAAAAGTTCCAGCTGGAGAAAGTGTAACTGTAAATTTAACATATAGTGCAAATACTGGAAGCTTTACAGAAGATGATTTATCTACAATAGTAAAAACTGTAACAATTACTGGTGGAAATAGTTCACAAAACTTTACAAATATTTCAATAGTAGATAATAAAGTTGAAGGTACAGAAAAATACAATGTAACAATTGGGAGTGTAACTCAAAGTGGAGCATTTGAAAATGTTGCAATCCATACAGATAAAACAACAACAGGAGAAATAAAAGATAATCCTGTAAAAATAGTACTAGTTGCTACAGACTCAAGTGGAAATGTTCCTTTAGATAGTGATGGAAAAGTAGATTTAAGTAAAAATACAAACCAAACTCCTGAAGGTGGGAAACTTTATTATATTGCAGTTGCAATTGATAGTAATGGAAAACCATTAGATGTACAAGCAGGTAAAGTAAATGTAAGCTATGGAGCAACTCCTGATAATGGAACAACAGATGACTACACAAAACAAACAGGAAAAGAGACACAAGTAACAATAGGAGAAGTTTTTGAAGTAACAGCAAAAGATGATTATTTTGCTGAAGGAAATGAAAACTTTGATGTTGTTATCTCTAATCCAACAAATACACCTTATGTAACACCTAGTATTGTACAAGATAAAGTAACATCAACTATTACAGATAATCCAGCTTCTAAAGATACAAGCACAACACCACCAACAACTCCAACAGAGCCAACAAGTCCAACAGACTCAACAGTAAAATATGGAGAAGAAGATACAGTTTATGTGGTAATAACAGGAGATCAATCTAAACTGGAAGGCGAAGAATTACTTCATAATCTAAAACTTGTAGATAAAAATGGAGTGGAAATATCAATTCCAACTGGAGAGACAATAACTGTAACTTTAAGATATACTTCTGATACAAATCTTGAAAATAGTGATTTTAAAACAGGCGAAAATCAATATAGTAAAAATGGAACAATAACTGTAGAACTAGATTCAAATGGTAAAGCAACTATAAAAAATAAATCTGAAATAGATTCTTTTGTTGAGGGAAGTGAAAAATATACTTTGAGTATAGATAAAATCACTCAAGATAAAGGAGTATTTGAAAATATTCAAGCAGGATATAGTGATTCTTATAAAACTGCTAATTCAGTTGCATTAGCTGGAAAAGATGGAACATCTGTAACAGGAACAATTTCTGATAATGCTGTAAAAATAGTTCTTGTAGCAGTAACAAAAGATGATATAAATGTAGATGGAACAGTAAAAAAAGACAATATTATTAAAGCAGATGGAACAGTAGATGTAGATAAAAATACAAACCAAACTCCAGAAGGTGGAAAATTATACTATGTAGCAGTTGCGATTGATAGTAATGGAAAACCATTAGATAAACAAGCAGGAAATTTAGCAGTTTCTTATGGAACTACACTTGTTTCAACAGATAAAGATGCCTCATTAAGTGGAACAGATACAGATATAGCTAATAATCCAACAACAGCAGAAATAGGTAAAGTATTTACTGTAGATGCAAAAGATGATTTTTATGCAGAAGGTGATGAAAAATTTGAAGTAACAATTTCAAATCCAGATTCTACAGCACAATCAACTTATGGAAATAATGTTAGTGTAGATACTACAAAAAATAAAGTAACATCAACTATTACAGATAATCCAGCAAACAAAGATACAAGTACACCAACAACTCCAACAGAGCCAACAAGCCCAACAAACTCAACTCCAAAATATGGAGAAGAAGATACAGTTTATGTGGTAATCACTGGAGATGATACAAAATATGAGGGAGAAACTTTAACTCATACTATTAAACTTGTAGATAAAGACGGAAATCCTGTAACTATACCAGCTGGAGAAGAGATAACTGTAACTATAAATTATACAGGAAGTGCTACAGAAGGCACAGACTATACAGGAACAAAAACTGTAACATTTACATCTGTTACTGGAAGTACTCAAACAATTAGTAATCCTACACTAGATGATTATTTTGCAGATAACAATGAAAGTTATACAGCAACTATTGGAAAAATCACTCAAAAAGATGGTGTTTTTGAAAATATTGAAGCTGGATATAGCCAATCTTATAAAACAGCAAATAGTTTAGGAGCAGATGCAGGAAAATCTGTAACAGGAACAATCTTAGATGATACAGATAATACTCCAAATATCCCAACAGATGGTGGAACAAAAGAACCAACAAAAGACCAAGTAATATTAAAAATAGTAGCTGTTGATAAAGATGGAAATCCGATACTTAAAAATGGTAACTATATGGATATAAGTGAAGTAAATGAGGGAGATAAAGCTTACTATAAAGTATTTGCATTTGCTCCAAATACTACAACTTTCAATGATTCTACAAAAGTAACAGTTCAAGGTGGAACAGTAACAGTTAGTACAGAAAATATTAGTGGTGGTGCAGTAGGTATCTCAGTATCACAAAATACTCTTAATGGAACACAAGATTATACTTCTCAAAGTACAGTTGTTGTAACAGTTGGAACTACTGTTTTTGAAGTTCAAACTCTTGATGACTACAAAGCTGAAACAGAAACAAATGAGACATTTAAAGTTAATATAGATACAAACTCTTATAAACACCCAAGTGATAATGTAGCAAATGCTATTTATGAAAATGTAACTATTGATAATACAGGAGTTACAAGTACAATAGTAGATAATGATGCAGTAAAAAACAGTATACCAGTTGTAACTGGTGGAGCAGATGGCACAGTTTACGGACAAGAAGATACAGTTTGGGCAGTAATTGAAGCTGATAAAACTTCTGTTGTAGAGGGAAATAAAGTTACATATACTGTAAAACTTGTAGATAAAGATAATAAGGTTGTAACAGTATCAAGTGCAACAGATGTTAAAATCAAGTTTACAGGTGTAACTGGAAGTGAAGCAGAACTAAATGATTTATTAAAAATCTTTAGTGGAGATTCATCTAGTACAACAGAAATTTCTGGTGGTTTTGATAGCACAAATAAAGAATTAACTATCACAATTCCAAATGGTAATTCACAAGTACAATTTACTATCCAAACAAAAGATGATTTTATACAAGACGATAATGAACAATTCAATTTATCAATTAGTGATATTGTTTCAACAGAGTTTGAAAATCTTGTATATGATAAAACAAAAGCAGAGACAGACAATAAAACAACTACAACTATAAAAGATGGTGTAACTTTGGGAACACCAGTAAATACGATAGTTCTTGAAGATGGTTTAAATACTACATCAACAGATAATATAACGGTAGTAGTTAAAGGAAAGAACTATACTACACCAGTTGGTACATCTGAAAATTCTCTAAAAAATTCTTTGGGAATTATAAATCCAAATGCTGATACATATACAGTATCTTTTGATAAAACGATTACAACAACTGACAAAACAAGTAATGGACAAGTAATTACTTATTCTTACAATGAAAGTGGAACTCTTTTAACAGCAAAGAGAGCAGATGGAAAAGATGTATTTACAGTAGAACTTAAAAAAGATGGTACAAATGATGTATATGATTTCAAATTACTAGAACCAATGGATCATACTTATGGAGACAATATTAAAGATACATTTGATATGACTTTTAACTTTAATGTAACTTCTAATGGAACAAAATCAGATAATGTACCATTTATTGTTACAGTAGTGGATTCTGTACCAAATGCAACTCCTAAAACAGTAGATACGAAAGAAGATACTCCAATAACTATTAGACTTGCAGATGATAATTTTGAATCTGGGGAAACAGTTAAAATAAATGGTACATATTATACTATTGGACAAAGTGGTATAGCTATCTATGAACAAGGAGATACAACTAAACAAATTGGTAGTCTTACAATCAATACAAATGGTACAGTTACATTTACTCCAAGTCCTGATTATAGTAACCACAATACTACAAAAAGCCCACAGTTTACATATACTGTAAAAGATTATGACGGAGATGAAGCAACATCTACAGTTACAATAAATGTAAAACCAGTAGCAGATGCTCCAGTTATTGTAAAAAAAGATGTAAATACAACAGAAGATGCTGGAAACACACAAGAAGGATCTAATAAAATAGGTTTAGAACTAAAAGTTCCATATTTATCAAAAGATAGTGATAGATTTGCTGATACAACAGTAACACCAAATATTGCATCTGGTACAGGTGATCAAAATATTGGAACTGGAGATAATCCTGAAAGAAACGGAGAGATAACTCTTACATTTACAAATGGTGATAAAGTTACAGGTGCAAAAATATTTAGTGGTTCAACAGAAGTAGCAACTATAAATTCAAATAATCAAGAACTAAAAGTTGTGATAGTTACAGAAACTGGTGGAGATGCATCTAAAATAGATTATACTTATCATCATAAAGGGACATTACCAGCAAAAGGTGGAAATGTTTTATATCTTACAAAAGCAGAGTATGAAGCACTACAAATCCAACACGCAGAGGATAATGACACAGATATAAAAATCACAATAGGAGTAACATCTTATGAAGTTGATGATAGTGGTAAACCATTAAATGCAAGTGATTCAACATATACAGATAAAACAAATACAGATTTATCAAAAACAACAACAGCAGAAATGACTGTAAAAATCAAAGCTGTAACAGATGATATTACTTTAAATTGGGATAGTAGTAAAATAGCTTCAGCTGGTACACTTGATGGTACAAGCAAAGTTTTAACATTTAATTCTATCACTGAAAACAACTCAAACCCAAAAACTGGAGAAACAAAAACTGAAAATGTACTAGACTTTGGTTCACTTCTTACAAAAACAAGTGGAGCAGGAACAGATACAAGTCTAGATTTAGATGGTAGTGAAAAACGAAGTTATACTATTTCTTTAACTCCAAAAGATGCAAATACAACTTTACCTGATTTTATCTATATTACAATAGGTAATCAAAAAGATATTAAAGTAAATAAAACAGGAACTGGAGAGTATAAATTAGACTTTGATAGTGCAAATAACAAACTTGAAAACCCAGAATTCAAAATCAAATTCCCTGATTACTGGAGTGGAGAAGTAGAAGGAACTATTACTCTTAGAACAAAAGATTATGGTGTTGATAATGATGCAGATACTACCGATTATAGTGGATTAACAGGTGAAACTCTTGGAGAAGCAAACGGAGTTAAAAAAGCTGAAGTTAAATTTGAAGTAAAAGTTAATCCAGTTGCAAACCTTGCTACAATAGAAATAGAACAAGCTATTGGATATGAAGATGCAGGAAGAACAGGTGGAAATACTACTGATAAAAATGGAGCAATCACAAATCCAGAAAATGGTATTCCATTAAGTATTAAAGTAACAAGTGATGATAAAGATAGTTCAGAAACATTTGATGTAACTATTTCTAATCTCCCAAATAATGGTTCATTGTATGTAAAAGACCCAATAACAAATGAATTTGTACTTATAACTTATAGTAACTCAGGTGTTCCTACAATAAATCTTTGGAATAGTGGAACACTAACTACATATTCATCAGGTAATATTCTAGTTGGAAATAATACAGTAACAATAAAAAGTCTTACAAATGCAAAGCAACCAGATATTAAATTTATTCCTGCACACAATGATGACGCAGATTTTACAGGTACAAATGGATTTAAAGTAAATGCTGCAACAACAGATGGAACTAGTATAAAAAGTTCAACAGAAGTTACAATAGATGTAATTGTTAAAAATAAAGCAGATGCACCTGTTGGTACTGATTTAACGACAGATACAAGTAAGTTAATTACAGTAGGAGGTACTTCTTATATAAAAGCAACAGAAGATACAAATATCAATCTTAAAGATATTTATAAAACACCTGATAATTTAGCTTCTTATGATGATAGTGAAGAGTTAACTATTAAGATAGAACTTCCAACAGGATTTACTATAAAAGAGGGTAGCCCTTATGAAATAATAGATGTTAAATATGTAGTAAAAGCTGATGATATTAAAAGTGGAAAAATAGAAATTGTTCCTCCTTTAAACTTTAGTGGAAATGCAGAGATTAAACTTACTTATGTAACTACTGAAAAAGCAGGAGAAAATGATAGTAAAACATGGAATACTCAAACTGTAAATATTTTTGTGCAACCACAAGCTGATGATGTAAATGTAGCTAATAGTTCAACTATTTATGAAGATGGATTAGATGTAAATGGTGGAGCTTTAAATACAAAAGTAGATTTATCAGCTACTTTAAAAGATACTGGAACTACAAATGGAACTGAAACTATTGAGGGTGTTTATATCTCAAAAGCAACTATTGATGAGATGATTTTAAAAGGTTATAAATTATATATCGATGGAACAGAGTTAAGCACTTCATCAACTGTTTCAAAAACTGTTATTTTAGAAGATAAAAGCACTGATACAAAAGTTTATTATTTAATTGACAAAGATAAATTGGACAAAGTAACTGTATTACATACTGATACACATAAAGTTAATGGTGATTTTACTTTAGATGTAGCTTATGAAGTAAAAGATACAAATGGAGCAAGTTCTGATACAAAAATATATGAGCATACTCATAGTGTAATAGTAAAAGCTGTAACAGATGCACCAACTCTAACTTTAGGTACTATAACTGGTACAGATGTAACAATTGATAATACACTAGGTAGTGAAAAAGTAACAGTACAAAATGGTTCAACATCTACTTTCACAATTCCAGTTACTACAACAAGTGATGATAAGGATAATAGTGAAAAAGTACAAGAGATTGTAATCTCTGGTGTACCACAAGGTGTTGAAGTTGAAAATGCTGAATATATGGGATACAATGGAAGCCCTGATAATGGAATTTGGGTTATAAGAGGTACAAATCTAACAGATAATAATTTAGATAGTGATGGTGCTTTACAAAGTATTAAATTTGTAGTGAAAACTGGTGCAGATTTTGAAGACAGACCTATTAAAATCACAACATATACAAAAGATGAAGCAACAACAGATACAAAAGTAGAGAGTAGTTCAAAAACATTTACTCTTATTAAAAATTATAATGCTGGAACTGGTACTGGAACTCCAGCAGATTTAGAGTTAGCTTCTAAAACTTTTAGTGCAACAGAAGATACAGAGTTTAGCTTAGGAAGTATGCTTGAAGTTAAATTAAAAGATGGTGGTAATACTGGAACTGGTGGAGCTGTTATCACTATTACAGATATTCCAGAGGGTTCTAAGATTACAGGTTATGATTACTCTTATGTAGAGGGTGGAAAAACTTACTATGTAGTTTCTGGAAACGGAAATGCTGCTGATATGAATACAAAATTATCAAATGTAAAAATAACTCCACCAAAAGATGTAAACTCATCACAAGGAGTTGGAAAAAATGAAGATGGTATAGATTTAAAAGGAGATATGAAATTTACAGCAACTATTGCTACACACCATAATGGAACATATAACAAAGGAAATAAAGTAGAGGTAACAAATACTATCACACCTGTAACAGATGAGATGACAGTAAAAGTTGAAGCAACTGGAACTTTAAAAGAGGATACTCCAGTAGATTTAAAAATTACTTTATCAAATCCAAGTGATGCAACAAAAACAGAACTTGTAGGAAATAGTTTAACTATTAAAATAAATGAAACTTGGAAAGATGATGCAACAGGTGGTGTAGGAACAAAAGGGACTTTAACAGGGGATAATTATAATATAGTTGAAAGTCCTGATGGAACTTATACGATTACAAAAAAAGATGGAACAGCCTTTACAGTTGATACACCAATTACTGGTTTAGTTTATACTCCAGCAACAAATAGAGATGGAGATGTTAAATTTGAAGTAAGTGTACAAAATAAAGAGGGTAACTCTGTAGCATTGACTTCAAAAGGTGAAGCAAATATTACAGTTAAACCAGTTATAGATTTTGTATTAAATAATACTACTGTAGTTACAAATGGAAAAGAAGATGTTGCTGTAATTATAGGAGGTACAACTCTTGCAAATTCAATGAAATTAGAATTTGATGCAGGTACTATGACTGATAGTTCTGAAAGTTTTGGAAGTATAGTATTGGATAAAATCCCAAATGGATTTACAGTTTGGTATAAAGATACAGATGGAACATTGAAAATGGCTACTAATATAGGGCAAATTGGAAATGGTTTTGTACTAAATCCAAATATAACTCCTGCAGAAACTACTCACTACAATCAATGGTTAGTACCACAAATTGGTACAGGAAATGCTTTACCAGAGATTTATATAAATGCACCGACAAATTGGGCAGGAGAGTTCAAATTTGATGCTACATTTAAAGTAAAAGAGCAACAAGGAAGTTTTGAAACTCATAATGTACAAGAAATAACGGGAAAAATAACTCCAGTTGCAGATGGTGTAACTATCACTCCTACACTTACATTTGGAGATGCATTCTCTTGGTTGGATTTAAAACTAAATGCATCTATGAAAGATATAGATGGCAGTGAAACAATGAGTTTAGAACTAACTGGACTTAGTGCAAATTCGCAATTTAAAATTGAAGGTGGAGCAGTAATTAAAGCTTATGGACAAAGTGATACTATACCTGAAACTGAAAAACAATATGCAAAATGGGATGGAGCTAAATGGACTATCACAGGTATCAAATATGATGAGATAAACAAAATCCAATTCACAAGTGATAAAGATGTTACAAGTGTTGGAGTTAATGCTTGGACACAAGAGATTAAAGCTGATGGTACAAATGTTACTGATACTGATGCAACATCGTCTAAGGTAACTGGAAGTTTTAATGTGGATGTAAAAGAGATTTCTGGAAACTTTACTCTTGATAAAGGTATTGATTTAGATTTTAGTAAACTTGGTACATCAAATATGAAAAATGTAACTTCAATAGATTTAGGGACTAGCAATGGTAAAAATGAAATACTAAATCTAAAACTTTCTGATGTTTTAGCTATGACTAATAGTAGTAAAGAGCTAATCATCAAAGGGGATGAGAATGATAAAGTTACATTTAGTGGAACAGGATGGACAAAAGGTACTAATGACGGAACTTATACTGTTTACTCAAATGATACTGCAAAAGTAAAAATTGATAATAATATCACAGATATAACAGGATTATAATCTTCTTCGGAACAGGGACTTTAGTCCCTGCCTAATAAAACAATTTCCATTACAAATTGACATATTTTTATATACATTTTATAAAACCTGATATAATTTAAAAAATTATATATAAGGTTAAAAATGCAAGATTTAATCATAAATGAAAATAGTATAAAAGATAAAATCCACAATATAAGAGATATGCAAGTTATGTTGGATAGGGATTTAGCAGAACTTTATGGGGTGGAAACAAAAGTTTTAAATCAGGCTGTAAAAAGAAATATAGAAAGATTTCCAAGTGATTTTATGTTTCAACTATCAAAAGAAGAGTTTGATAATTGGAAGTCACAATTTGTGACTTCCAATTCAGATAAAATGGGATTAAGAAAAATACCTTTTGCTTTTACAGAACAAGGAGTTTCTATGCTTAGTGCAGTTTTGAAAAGTGAAATAGCTGTTATTATGAGTGTAAAAATTATTCGTGCATTTGTAGAGATTAGAAAATTTATACAAGAAAACAACTCTTTATTTGTAAGACTTGATTTAATAGAAAAAAAACAAAGCTTGTATGAAATAAAAACAGATACAAAAATAGAAGAAATATTCAAAGCCTTAGAAGATAGAAATAGTATTCCAGCACAAAAAATCTTTTATGACGGGCAAATATATGACTCTTACTCTTTTGTAAACGATTTATTAAAAACAGCACAAAAAGAAATTATTTTAATAGATAACTATATTGATGATACAGTTTTTACTCTGTTTCGGAACAGGGACTTCAGTCCCTGCTACACATGGATTGACTGGACTGAAGTCCAGTTTCCGAAAACTCGCACGATAGATTTTTGATATAAATGATATTTTATCTAAATTGCACTAATTCGCAAAAAAATTATATATAAAATTCAGCAAAGATTAATATATAAACCTATAGAATACTTTTATTCAAAGGATAATTTTTATCCTTTAAAATTAAAAGTAGGAGATAAGATGAAGAAAGTTATGACAACAACGGGTGGAAATCCAATCGCAGATAATCAAAACTCTTTAACAGCAGGTGAGAGAGGTCCTGTTTTATTACAAGATTATCAACTAATCCAAAAATTAGCTCATCAAAATAGAGAGAGAATCCCAGAAAGAGTAGTTCACGCAAAAGGGAGTGGAGCATTTGGAGTTTTAGAAATAGAGCAAGATATTTCAAAATATACAAAAGCAAAAGTTTTACAAAAAGGAGAAATTACAAAACTTCTTTTAAGATTTTCAACAGTTGCAGGAGAAAGAGGAGCAGCAGATGCTGAAAGAGATGTAAGAGGATTTGCTCTTAAGTTTTATACAAAAGAGGGAAATTGGGATTTAGTTGGAAATAATACACCAGTATTTTTTATAAG
Organism: Arcobacter vandammei; assembly: GCF_016106035.1. Lineage (GTDB taxonomy): Bacteria > Campylobacterota > Campylobacteria > Campylobacterales > Arcobacteraceae > Aliarcobacter > Aliarcobacter vandammei. The sequence goes on along the minus strand of NZ_JADKPZ010000004.1, from coordinate 72,324 downwards.
AGATGCTTATAAATTCCCTGATTTTATCCATACTCAAAAAAGAGATCCATACTCAAATTTAAGAAGCAATACAGCTGCTTGGGATTTTTGGTCTTTAAGTCCTGAAAGTTTACATCAAGTTACGATTTTGATGTCTGATAGGGGTATTCCAAAATCATTTAGAAATGTAAATGGTTATGGTTCGCATACTTATAGTTTGATAAATGCAAGTGGTGAGAGATTTTGGGTTAAGTTCCACTTTAAAACTCTTCAAGGAATAGAGACTATCACAAACAAAGAAGCTGAAGCCTTGGTTGGAAAAGATAGAGAGTCAAATCAAAGAGATTTGTTTGAAAATATTGAAAAAGGAAACTTCCCAAAATGGAGTTTTGAGATTCAAATTATGAGTGAAGAAGAGGCAAAAAACTGTGAGTTTAACCCATTTGATTTAACAAAAGTTTGGCCACACAAAGAGTATCCTATGATAAAAGTTGGAACTATGACTTTAAATGAAAACCCACAAAACTATTTCCAACAAGTAGAACAAGCTTCATTTAGTCCATCAAATATTGTTCCAGGAATTAGCTTCTCGCCTGATAAAATGCTACAAGCTAGAATTTTCTCATATCCAGATGCACAAAGATATAGAGTAGGAACTCATTATGAGATGTTGCCTGTAAATAGACCAATTGTTGAAGTAAATACTTATAATATTGACGGAAGTATGAATTTTGAGATAAAAGAACCAACAAAAGCATATTATGAGCCAAATAGTTTTGATGGAGCTGTTGAAGATAGTAGCTATTTAGAGCCAGATTTAGCTGTTGGAGATGTTGCAAAAAGATTTGACCACAGAGTTGGAAATGACGATTTCTCTCAGCCAAGAGCCTTATTTTTATTAATGAGCCAAAACCAAAAAGAGCAACTATTTAGCAATATAAAAGATGCTATGGATGGAGTTCCTAGAAATATTGTAGATAGACAACTAGCACTATTTGAAAAAGTTCATCCTGATTATGCAGCTGGTGTTAAAAAAGCTTTAGGAATATAAAAAATGGAAGCCACACAAGAAGAGCAAAAAAGATATGAAGAGTTACAAATCCTTGCCTTAGAGTATTCAAGGCAAGGTAAAATAGATGAATTAAAAAAGATGATAGAATATGGAATGCCCGTAAATTTGGCAGATTTAAAAGGAAATACTCTTCTTATGTTGGCTTCATACAACGGCAACTTGGAGACTACAAAAATGCTAGTAAACTTTGGTGCTGAAGTTGATAGAAAAAATGACAAGGGACAAACACCACTCGCTGGTGTTTGTTTTAAAGGTTATTTAGAGATTGTAAAAGTTTTAGTTGAAAATGGTGCAAATATCCACGAAAACAACGGACTTGGCACAACTCCACTTATGTTTGCTTCTATGTTTGGGCATAGTGAAATTGTAAAATATCTAAGTGAACAAGATAAATCTAAAAGTTTTAAAACAAAGCTTTATCTTCTGTTTTCAAAATTTGTTGGGCTTTTTAGGAAAAAGAGTTAATTTTATTTTTATATTTTATGTATATAATAACAATATACAAAAAGGAATTAAAAAATGTTTGATTGTTTGAATACAGATGATATTATTGGTTTTGATTGGGATAGTGGAAATATCTATAAAAATGAAAATAAACATAATATCAAATGGCAAATAATTGAAGAGATATTTTTTAATGAACCTTTAGTGTTATTGGAAGATAAAGCACACTCAAACGAGATAGAATGTAGATGTGTAGCTTTAGGTTTTACAAATGATAAACAACTTTTGACTGTAATTTTTACCAAAAGATATAATAAAATTAGAGTTATTTCAGCAAGAGCTATGAGCAAAAAAGAGAGGATTTTCTATGAAAACTTTACCAAAATTTAAAAGTCAAAAAGAAGAGATAGAGTTTTGGGATAAAAACGATATAACAGAGTTTTTTGATACAGAAAATGCAAAAATAGTAAGATTTCCAAATCTTAAAAAAAGTACAAAAACTATATCTTTGCGACTTCCAGAAGATATGCTTGAAAAACTAAGAGTTAAAGCAAACTCTTTAGATATTCCATATCAATCTTTTATAAAAATGATAATCCAAAAAGAGTTAGCTTAAATCTAACTCTATTTTATATAATTCTCTTTTTTATCCTCACTATCCAACTCCTGCCCAATTTCTTGGTATCTTTTGAAGTAGTATTTTACAAAAGAGTTGATAACATCATCATTTGGCATAAAATATTTCTCTTTTTTTGTAGCATAACGATTTAAAAACTCTGTAGCATCAAGTTTTTCTAAATAGTGTTTTGCCAAAGCAGTGTAGTTTTCTATATACCAAATTTTCAATCTTTCAAATTTTTGCTCACTTAAATCTATATTTAGTTTTTTTGCTTCATCGTCCCAAAGCAAAACTTCACTTGCAAAAAGCCCTGATAAGTGGATTAACCCTTCACAATAGTATGGTTGCACTTCATCAACTTCCATCCACGAAATTAACCCAATACTTCTTTTTACTAAATCAATTAAAACTTGCTCTTTTAGGTATTTTTCATCATTTTGTTCATCTAATAAATATGAGATTAATCCTCCTGTTGTTGCCTTGAACTCTTCAATATTTTTGAAATTCCCAGTTTTATTCATAAAGCTTTCCGTCTCTTCATCGCACCATAAAATATGCCCATATTCATGCCCAATAGTGCTAATATCATAAACTTTGTGCCAAGAAAGTGTTTCATTAAAAAGGAAAGTTCTATCTTTTGTTAAAAGCTCTTGTCCAAAAATCTCTCTTGAAAGCTTCAAAAATGGTTTTGCCCTGCTACTTTGTAAAATCTCATCTGAAAAAGCAAAGATTTTTTTACCCTCTTCAAGGCTAACTACTTCATCATTTGGTACAACTTGAGCCGAAAAAAGCCCATTTAGTTCAGCTCCAAAAAACAGAGCTGGTCGCCCTACATAAAGCTGAACTTTATCAAGTGAAGCAAAGCTAAAATCATATATTTTTTTATACTCTTCATTTTTTGGATTTTCTTCAAAACTACTATAAATCTTGCTAAATGCTGATTTTATCTTAGATACTCTATGGTCATTTTGTGCAAATTTTGGATTTGTAAGCCTTATATCCCACTCTAGGGCAACTGCTTTTCTAAAATGGTCTTCATAATATTCAAGAGGATGACCTATTTGAATTGGAGTTTTTATCTTCATCCAAGCTCTATCAACATCTGCCCATTTTCCTACTAAACTATCTGTTTTATCTTCACTAAATGCCACTATCAAGCTTTGGATATATGCTATATATTCCCATTTTTGCTCATAAACTTCATCTTCAAGTTCGATTAATTTATCTACAAACTCTTCAAGAGCATCAACTACTGCTGTTGTCTCTTTTTTGAAAGCTTTTATATATGCTTTTGAAGTGTAGTTTTCATTTTCTTTTACCAAAGCAGAGTAACATCTATCGGCAACTATTCCCCCATGTCCTTTATCAAACAGATTTTGCTCTTCAAGATATTTCATTATCTTTGCTTCATTTCCATCAAATTTAGCCATTAATTCTTTGTTTATACCATTTATTATGTGTGCTGTCCAAGAGCTTTGCCAAGAAGACATAGCAAGACCAACACTATAAACTCCTATAAAAATTTCTCTATAAAAAGGTGTTAAGAGTCTGTTTTGTGTTATAAAATCTACTAGATTTTTGTGTTTTTCATGCCAATATTTTTTTACAAATAAAAAAGCTTTTTCTTGTAAGGAAATAATTTCACTCTCTGTTTTTTCCAATTTTTTTAGAACTTGAACTAGGCTATCATCTCTTAAATTAACTAGCCTTGTAACAAGAGCAAATCTTAAATCTTCACTTTGTTTTAAGCCCAAATTTTCTGCAAATTCATCAAAAAGGCTTAGTTTTTCAAACTCTTTATTTTCTAAATATTTTAAATATAAGTTTGTATTTGCTTTTTGTTCTTCTAAAAAGTCATATATTTTTTGTAAATCATCTATAAATTGTTGTTTTTTCATAATAAATCTCTTTTTTTTTAATTAAGAAAGTATTATAGCTATAAAAAGATGAGAAAGATTTAATTTAAGATAAAACTTATCCCAAATTTAGGGATAAGTTTGATTAATCTTCAGTAGAAAATAAGAGTCTATATACAATTCCAGCAATAATAGCACCCACAATTGGAGCTAACCAAAATAACCATAGTTGGTCAATAGCCCACGAACCTTGAAATATTGCAACACCTGTACTTCTTGCAGGATTAACTGAAGTGTTTGAAACAGGAATTGTAATCAAGTGAATTAAAGTTAAAGCAAGACCAATAGCAATTGGAGCAAATCCAGAAGGAGCTTTTTTGTCTGTTGCACCTAAAATAACCATTAAAAACATAAAAGTCATTACAATTTCAGCTAATAAAACAGAAGCTAAACTATATCCATTTGGAGAGTGTTCACCAAAACCATTTGAAGCAAATCCAGAACTCGCATCAAATCCAGCTTGTCCACTTGCAATTAAGTATAAAATAAATGCACCAAAAATTCCACCTAAAACTTGAGCAACAATATACGGAATAAGCTCTTTTGCACTAAATCTTCCACCTAAATAAAGCCCAACAGAAACGGCAGGATTTAAATGACATCCAGAAATATGTCCTATTGCATAAGCCATCGTTAAAACTGTAAGTCCAAATGCTAAAGAAACTCCTACAAATCCAATTCCAAGCTCTGGATAACCAGCTGCTAAAACAGCACTACCGCAACCACCAAGTACAAGCCAAAATGTACCTATAAATTCTGCAATAAGTTTTTTTGATAAACTCATAAAATAATCTCCTAAAATAAAGTAGATATATTTTATAATAAAAAAACTAAAAATATTATTATTTATTAGGGGAGTAATAATAGCAATCTATAATAAACTATTATTTATTATTAAGATGTTAAAATCAAAAAGATAATAATTGACATAAATATAAATCTTTATTCAAACAATTTGTCAAGTATGCAAATATGGGGAAGCTATGAATTTTTTTAAGATAAACTTAAATATAAAGAATTTTACTTATGGCTGGTTTATTTTCTCGATATTGTTTATAATTTTACTTGCATCCCTGCAAGCTTATTTTGAGTATAAAAGAGCGATTGAGAATACTAAAATTTCTACTAGTAATGTAACAATGCTTTTAACTAAAAAATTTGAAAATGACTTTGAACAAGCAGAAAATATACTTAAATTAGCAGAATATGTTGTTTTAACTCTTCCAAAAGAGAATAACAATTTTTATTCATCTAGTTTTGACCAAAAAAAGAAAATAGTAAATGATAAATTTAGATTTTTACTTAGTAGTTTTAGCAATGTAAGTGTTATAAATTTTGCAAATAAAGAAGGTGATATTTTATACTCATCAAATAGTTTAAATTCTCTTGTTAATATTTCAAGTAGAGAGCATTTTCAGATGCTGAAAAATAACAAAGATTTAAATACAACATTTTCGGATGTTCTTTTTTCTTTTACTTCTAGTTCCTACTCTATTATCCAAGCTAGAGCAATTCGAGATGAGAATAAAGATTTAGTAGGTGTATTAACAGCACTAATAGATATTTCAACAATAAACGATACTTTAGCTTCTATAAATACTGGAAAAGATGGAGTTGTTCTTATTAGAAATAGTGATACAAGTAGTTTAATTGCCAGATATCCAGAAGCTGAAAATGTTAATGTAAATAGCAAATTACCCGATTCAAATCCTACAATTGTAAGGGTTAATAATGGAGAGAAAATTGGAAGTTTTGAATATATAGCTTCAACAGATAGTAAGAAAAGAATAGGTAGTTTTTTAGTAATGGATAAATACCCTTTTTATATTCAAACTGCAATTTCAGAAAAAGAGTATTTACATCAATGGAAAAAAAATCTTCTAATAGCAACTATTTTAATTGTACTTTTTATAATAGCTTCTTTTTTATTATTTAGAACTATGAGAGCAAATTACTTTAAAGAGTTAAAACTTTCAAGAGAGATTACAATAGTTAAAAATAGATTTGAAAATATGTTTAAAGTTCACTCAGCAATAATGCTTCTTGTAGATGCTAAAACTGGAAATATTATTGATGCAAACATTAGTGCTTGTAAATTTTATGGCTATACACTAGATGAGTTTAAAAAATTAAATATCTCAAATATAAATGTTTTATCAAAAAAAGATATTCAAGATAAGATTGAAGAGGCTACAAAGCTTAATAATAATACTTTTATATTTCCTCATAGATTAAAAAGTGGTGAAATAAAAACTATTGAATCAAATACTTCTCCAATAGAGACAGAAAAAGGAAAAATTCTTTTTTCAATAATAAAAGATATAAGCAAACAAATAGAGTTAGAAAAAGAGATTCAAGAAGAGAAAGAGAGATATAAAAATCTTACTAACTACTCATCAGATGCTATTTTTATTTTAAATATAGAAGATGGAAAACTAGTTGAATTTAATAAAAGAGCTAGAGATTTTCTTGGATATGATAATAATGAGATGAAAGATCTCTCAATCTTTGATTGGGATACTAGTATTAATAGTTTTGAAGAGTATCAAGATGTTGTTTCAAAGATTAATCAAGCACCTATTTATATTGAAAGAGTTCATAAAAGAAAAGATGGTAGTGAATATCAAGCTGGTATTACCTCTGTAAAGATAAAATTAGGAGAAAAAGAGTATTTTTATGCTTCTATTAGAGATATTACTGAGCAAAAAAAGATTGAAGCAAAAATTCTTGATACAACTTTAAAACTAGAGTTAGCAACTACAGCTTCAAAACAAGGTATTTGGAGATTAAACTTTGCAACTAATAGTTTAGAGTTAGATGACAATATGTATAAAATCTATGGAATAACTCCACAAAAAGATATAAATAATTATGAACTTTGGAGTAATGCAGTTCTTGAAGAAGATTTACCTATTGTAGAAGAAAAAATAAATATTGCCAAAGATACAAATGGTACTTTTGATACTATATTTAGAATAAAAAGATCAGATAATAATGAAATAAGGTATATTAAAGTATCTGCAATTTGTCAATTTGATGAAAATGGAGATAAAATTGCAATGGTTGGCTCAAGCATTGATATAACCGAATTAGAAATTGCTAAAATAAAAGCTTTAAAAGCAAATGAAGCAAAATCTAAATTCTTAGCTAATATGTCTCATGAGATTAGAACTCCTCTTAATGGAACAATTGGACTTATAAATTTAGTTTTAGACACTCCTTTAAATCCTTTACAAAATGATTATTTAAATAAAGCTATTCAAGCTTCAAACTCTCTTTTAAATATTATTAATGATATTTTAGACTATTCAAAAATAGAGATAGGAAAATTAGATATTTTAAAAGAGCCATTTTATTTAAACCAACTTTTGGAAAATATATCTAATATTTTTGGTTACAAAATTTATGAAAAAGGTTTAGAATTTAGCTTTACTGTTGATCCTAAAATAAATAATAGTCTAATTGGAGATAGTTTAAGATTAACTCAAATATTAAATAACTTTATTGGAAATGCTATTAAGTTTACTCAAAAAGGTAATGTTCATGTAGATATAAATCTTATTAGAAAAAATGAAAATAAACTTCTTTTAGATTTTAGTGTAAAAGATACAGGAATTGGAATAGCTTTAGAAAATCAAAATAAACTTTTCAAAGCATTTAATCAAGAAGATAGTTCAACAACAAAAAAATTTGGTGGAACGGGGCTTGGTCTTGTAATAGCAAAACAACTTGTAGAATTAATGGGTGGAGAGGTATATTTTAACAGTATAAAAGATAAAGGAAGTACTTTTGGTTTTAAAATTGAGCTTGAATATATAAAAGATACTATGTTTATAAAAGAGAATTTAAAAACTTATATTAATTCTAATTTCTTAATAATAGATGATAGTGAGATAGATAGAGATTATTTAAAAAAGGTATTATCATCATGGAAAATAGACTCTTTAAGTGCATCTAATGGTTTAGAAGCTTATGAAATAATAACTCGTGAAAAAATAGATTACATAATAGTAGATTGGCATATGCCAGAACTAAATGGCTTAGAACTTCTAAAAAAACTTCAAGATAATAATATCAATATACCTAACATTTTAATGATAACTGCTCATAATAAACAAGAGCTTCTTAATGAGGCACAAAATAGTAATATTTATATTGAAAAAGTTATTGAAAAACCTTTTACTCCATCTACTTTATATAATACAATTTTTGATAAAAAAATAGAGAACAAAAGAGCAGAGAGTGAAAAAATGAAATTAACCTCTTTAAAAAAAGCTTTAGTTGTTGAAGATAATGAGATTAATCAACTTGTTACAAGTAAAATGCTAGAAAGTATTGGATTTGATATAGATATTGCAAATGATGGTCTTGAAGCTGTAAATATGGTAAATAAATCTAATTATGATATTGTTTTTATGGATTTACAAATGCCAAAAATGGATGGATTTGAAGCTACTAAAAAAATTAGAGAGTTTAATAAAAACACTCCTATTGTAGCACTTAGTGCTGCTGTTATGGATGAAGATAAAGAGTTAACTTCATTAGCAGGTATGAATAACCATCTTGCGAAACCTTTAATTCGAAGTAAACTTGAATCAATATTAAAACAATATTTTGAGATGGAATTGATAGATAATAAGTTAAATAAATCTAGTACTATTTTTATAAAAGGTATCAATATTTCATCTGTAATTGAAAACTACAATACAGATATAAATGATATTTACAGAATGTATGAAAAATTTTATAAAGAGTATAAAGATATAGATAAAGATTTAGCATCTTTGAAAAATAGTGAAAAAGAGTACTTTGAATACCTTCATAAATTAAAAGGAGTTAGTGGTAACCTTCATATTCAAGAAGTTTTTGAAACTTCTAAAAAGATTTATGACAATAAAGAATTATCATTTTCTAATCATCTTATTGAAATTACTAAAAATATTTGTGAGAATATAGAGAACTCTATTCTTCCAATATTAAAAAGTAGTCAAAAAGATATAAAAACTTTAGATTTAAAAGAGTTAAAAAATGGTATTGAAAAATTAATTGTAGATTTAAAAGATTATGAATATATATCTAGTGAGAAGATTGGTTTACTTTTAGATAATTTAAAAACTCTTTTACCCAAAAAAGATATTGATTTATTAAATAAATCATTTGAAAAAAATGACAATGAAACAGTTATCTCTTTATTAGAAAATATTTTAAAGGATTTAAATGCAAAATAAAAATACCATTTTAGTTGTTGATGATCAATCTATTAATATTGATTTTATTGTTACTAATTTTAAAGATAAATATAATATCAAAGTAGCATCAAATGGTGAAATGGCTTTGAAAGTTTTGGATAAATTTAAGATAGATTTAGTTTTATTGGATATTCAAATGCCAATTATGGATGGTTATGAAACTATTAAAGAGATTAAGAAACAAGATAGATTCAAAGATTTACCTGTTATTTTTTTAACAGCAAAAACAGATAGTGGCTCTTTAATAAAAGGCTTTGAATTAGGTGCAAAGGATTATGTAAGAAAACCTTTTAATACTAAAGAGTTGAATGTAAGAGTAAATAATCATTTAGAGACATATAAATTAATTAAAAGATTAGAACTATCTTATAAAAACCTAGAAAAACTATTAGATACTCAAGCTAATATTGTGATTTTAACAAGTGGTGAAGAGTTGAAGTTTGCTAATCGTAAATTTTTTGAATTTTTAAACTTTGAGAATTTGGAAAAATTTAAAGAAAAACACAAATGTATTTGTGAATTTTTTATAGAAGATGACAACTTCTTTCATCTAAAAAAGATTGAAGAAGGTGCAAACTGGTTACATGAAATAAACTTACTAGAAGATTCACAAAGAGTAGTGTTAATTAAAAATGAGACAACAGAGTTTGCTTTCTCAGTATCAATAAATCAATATGATATAGATACAATGATTGTAAATTTTACGGATATATCTGAAACTTTTAACCAAAAAATGATATTAGAGAAAAAAATTCTTCATGATAAACTAACAAATGCTTACAATAGAGAGTTTTTTGATCAAAATTATAAAAAGTTTATATCAGAAAGTAGTTCAAACTCAAAACTAGCAATAGCTATGTTAGATATAGATCACTTTAAATTAGTAAATGATAATTATGGTCATGATATCGGCGATCAAGTATTAATTCAATTTGTAGATACTCTTAATAAAAACTCTAGAAAAAGTGATATTTTAGTTCGTTGGGGTGGAGAAGAGTTTATAATGATTTTAAAAATAGATGAAGCCTCTAATCTTCAAAAAATATTAGAATCTTTAAGAAAATCTATAGAATCTTTTGATTTTAATACAGTTGGACATAAAACTTGCTCTATAGGTGGAACTATTTACTTAGAAAATGAAGATATATTGAAAACCATAAAAAGAGCAGATGAAGCAGTTTATAAAGCAAAAGAGTTAGGAAGAAATAAGGTTGTAATTTTTTAATTTTTTTATTACAAATATTTTTTCTTATTTGATTTAAATTTATTTCACTGTATTAAATACCATTTTTCGTATTTAGGTATTGAACTTCATATATTTTTATTACTCCACCAATAAATAATACGAATTTTAGTATCATAATGCATGGAAAAAATAGATGCAAGAAAATTAACACCGCGAGAGTTGTCTGAGAAACGAAAGATTGCAATGAGGCTGAGGGAAAGGGGTATTTCTAGTAAAGAGGTTGCAGAGATAGTAGGTATGTCTGCCCAAACGATTTCAACATACTATACGCAGTATAAAAAAGATGGAGCAAAAATCTTTAAAGTGAAAAATGTGGGCAGACCAAAGAACGTTGGTAAAACACTATCGGATGAAGAAGAGGTAAAAATCATTCGAATGCTTATAGATACAACTCCTCAGCAGTTGAAATTTAAATTTGCATTATGGACAAGAGAAGCTGTACAATCACTCATCAAACATGAGCTTTCTATAGATATGCCAATATCAACAGTAGGATACTACTTGCCAAATGGCAGTTCACTTCAAAGAAACCTATAAAAAGAGCCTACGAGAGGAAAGATACTGTCACACAACAATGGTTGGAAGATGAATATCCAAAAATAAAAAAAGAAGCAAAAAAAGAGAATGCCGATATTTGGTGGTGTGATGAGACTGCATGCCAAAGTCTTCCAAACAATCTCAAAGGGTATGCACCGGTAGGAACGCATAATAAACCCGTATTGACACATACTGCCAAAAAGTTCAAAATCAATATGATCTCTTCAATACTTTGAAAATTTGTATAAGCTAAATCCAAACTCTACTTCAAGAATATCTACAAAAATAGGAAAAACACTTGTAGGAATAGACCCCGATAAATTTGAAATTTTTATAGATGATATTTTAGATTGTTTTGATAAAGATTTGAAAGATTATATAAAATAAAAGTGGCGGATAATAAGCTCCGCCGTGAATGTCTTTGTATTATATCTAAAGTATAAATCATTTGTCAATAGATTTTATCCGTCCAATACATATGGCACAAAGGGTTATTTTCAATAAGATATTCTACAGGAGTTTTCATTAGTAAACTATGATGTGGAATTTCTAACACTCCCCAAAACTGGAGTTTAACTCTATCTCAATTTGCTATATTTTTCGAAAGATAATAAACTTAAGATTTAATCAAATTTTTAAGTTATGGTGTGATAGGATTTCTCTCCTATCAGAATTTGCTTGACACGGAATATTTAACGGTCTCTTGTACTTTTAAAAGGAAAGTTTTAATTCATCTATTTTTTAAATAAATCACTATGAGAACCTATACCAATACAAGTTAAAACTAAAATATCATTTTCTTTTAAATATATTAAAAGTAAATCAGGTTTTATATGACACTCTCTAAACTTTTTTAAGTTACCCTTTAATTGATGATCTTTATATTTTTTATCTAAAATTTGATTATTTGATAAAATAAAAACAACTTCATCTACTAAATCTTTATCATTTTGATTTAGTTTCTTCCTTTGTTTTTTAAATTGTAGAGAAGTTCTTATTTCAAACATATTAAGAATTCATAGCTTTTTTATAGCTTTCAAAATCATAAAAAGATTCTGTCTTTCCATCTTCAACTTCTTTTATAGCTTCCAAAAGCTCTTTTGTGGGCTCATCTTCTATTGTAACATTTGCATTTGGTGAAAGTTTTATAATACTTTTAATAACATCTAAAAGCTTATTATCTACATTTTCTATTGTTACAACCATTTTTATTCCTTTATAAATATTTTAAATTTATTATACTCAAAATAGATTATCATTGGCAAGGGCAGAAGTTATTTTGGAAACTGGACTTTAGTCCAGTCGAAAGAAAAAATTGCTTTTCTAAATTTGAAGAGCAGGGACTGAAGTCCCTGTTCCGAAACAATAATAAAAAATAATAAATGGATAGCTTGTTTTTAGTAAAAAAATATTTTTTGTTATAAATAGAAATTTCATAGCGAAAAAAAGATAATTAGATAAAATACAAAAAAATATAAATTATAAAGGTTCAGTTTGGAATATAACATACTATTTTCAAAACTTCAAAAAGAGCTTTCAGATAGAAGAGTGAATAACCATAAAAAAGGCTACAAATTCAATAAAAATCAACAAGCAGTATATGATTTTGTAATAGGAAGAAAAAGTATTGTTCAATTAGAAGTAAATGAAGAACAATATTTTATTAGAAAAAATGATTTTAAACATATTCTTGAAAGGCACTATGTTCCAAATGATGAAATAAATTTAAAAGATGGAAGAGTATCATCAAATGACATTTTAAATATTGCGAATGTTATAAAACATGGTAGAAAATTAGAGGAATATGAAATCAAAGATAACGATTTTAATAATAAAACAGGATATGTTCAAATAAAGAACGATATTAAATATATAGTAATTCTTAGTAAAGACAAAAATGGATATTGGTTTATAAGCTTTTTTAGTAATGAAGAAAAGGAGCTGGGCGACTGTTTTTAAACCTCCGTTGGGTAAACTAACGCAAACGGTTACGCTAACCAACTCTCAATTTCAAGTGAGATTATATCACAGATAATTATCTGTGTCAATAGTTTTTAAGCAAAAAAAAAGGTTGGGATAAACCCAACCTTGGAAACTGGACTTTTCTCAACACTTGTTTTACAAGGTTTCGCTCTAAGCTGTCCAGTCGAAAGAAAAAATTGCTTTTCTAAATTTGAAGAGCAGGGACTAAAGTCCCAGTTCCGAAGAAAGCAGGGACTAAAGTCCCTGTTCCGAAGTCAAATTAGAATGTATAAGCAACTTGTAATCTTCCCATATTTTGGTCAATATTTTTATTACCAGAACCATAATCTTTTTCAGTATAGTTACCATATCTTAAATAAGTATTTAAGTTTTTAGACATTTTGTATGTTAATTGTCCATAAATTTCTTTTTCTTTTGTATTATCATAGTTCTCTTTAGATCTTAAATCACCATAATTTAAAGTGAAGTTTAAGTTATCTAAAATATCAGCACCTAAAGCAAGTTGCCAATAGTTAGCTTTTGTAACAAAAGAGTTAATTGCCCAACCAAGAGAAGCATTTTTTGCATCTTGATCAACAGCAGTTAAACCACCATGTTTACCTGTTCTTGTATATGCAACTCTAGCATTAACTATATCAAATTTACCAGCAACTGCTGCTCTAAACATATCATTTTTTCTATCATCACCAGTAATACCTGTATCAGAATCTAATTTAAGGTTTACATATCTAGCTTCTAAATCTAATTTTGCATTTTCAGCTAAATCAACTTTTCCAGTAGCTGCTAAAGTGTATGAATTAAATGTATCTTGCATACCTAAATACCAAGCTTCTAATTTAACAAAATCTAAATCACCTTGGATAGTAGCAACATATACATCTGAACCACCTTTAATAACTTTACCTTCAGTAGTTGTAGAAGTAGTAACATCGTAACCAAGTCTATCTTGACCTATAACTGTAGTTTTAGTAGTATATATTCCATTTCCAACAGAAGCACCTTCCCCTGATTTATCTATATTTGTTGAGTTAAAGTATCCAGCACCTAAAGTTATTGCATCAATAGTTGTAAGAGCTAAGATACCTGTTCCTGATTGCTCATTTCCATTAATATCAACTGCAACTGTATATGGAGTAGCTAAACCTTGTTTACCAATATTTACAACAGTATTTGGAATAGCTGTTAAACCAAAGTATGCTTGTGATAAGTTAACATCTGCTGAACCATCACCGATACCATCTTTTTTAGCACTTAGACCTGAACCTGAACCATTTGCTGAAGCCCATCCCATATTGTGTTTATCACCTACGATAAATCTTGAATTAAATTTAACATAATCATTTACTTTTGAAGAAAGATTTAAACCGATTTTATATCTGTTCATTTCAGTTCTTGAACCTTTTTCATCATCAAAGTTATCATATCTGTAAACTACTGATCCAGATACTTCTACATTTTTGATTGCTTCTTCTAATGGTTGAGCATTAGCAGTACTAAAACCAGCAACTGCAACAGCTGCTACTAAACTTAATTTTGAGATTTTTCTCATGTGTTTTCTCCTAAAATTTCGAAATTTTAATCGATTAACCAAAATGTATAATAGTTTGGTCCACCGTTGGAGGCATTTTATATGAGAAAAAATTAAAGTTTTCTTAAAGTGGGTTATTTTCGGTTAATTTTTGGTTAATTTAAGGCTAGATTTAATTATTGCTATATAAATGCTATTTTTTGGGGTATTAATTAAACTATAAATGTGTTAAAATGGAGTTATGAATATAGAAAAATTAATAAATATAGTAGAAAGTGCTTTACTTTCTAAGAGTTGCGAAGCAAAAAGAGTGTTTCATGGTAGGGGGAATTTTTATGAAAATTTCTCATATTTATGTATAGATAGTTTGGATTTTGTTTTATTTGCAACTTTGTATGAAGAAAATGAGATAGAGAATAAACTTTTAAAAGCTTTGGAAGAGTTGGCAAGAAATAGGGGTTTTAAAAGCTTTGTTGTGCAAAGAAAGTATAAGAGTAGCGATTTTTTTGAAGTTGTTTTTGGTGAAGTTTTTGATGATTTTTTTGTAGTTGAAAATGGTTTGAAGTATAAAATAGATTTTAAAAATAGAAATATTGGACTTTTTTTTGATATGAAAAATACAAGAGAGTATTTGAAAAATATATCAAAAGACAAAAGTGTTTTAAACCTTTTTTCATATACTTGTGCTTTTTCTGTGGCTTGTGTTTTTGGAGAGGCTTCTAGGGTTGTAAATATTGATATGGGTAAAAATAGCCTAAGTATTGGAAGGTTAAATCATCAAATAAATGGTTTGGATACAAAAAATGTGAAGTTTCTTGCACATAATATTTTGAAATCATTTGGAAAAATCAAAAGTTTATCACCTTTTGATATAGTAATTATTGATCCTCCTTCTTTTCAAAAAGGCTCTTTTGTTGCTACAAATGATTATGTTAAGATTGTAAAGAGATTAGATTTATTTACACAAAAAAATAGTTTGGTTGTGGCTTGTTTGAATGATCCTTTTTTGAGTAGTTCGTATTTAAAAGAGATTTTTAGTGAATATGCAAAAGAGTTTAGATTTGTAAAAAGAGTAGAAAATCCAAAGGAATTTGTGTCAAATAGCGATGAGAATGGTTTAAAAGTGTTAATTTTTGAAAAGATTTAGTATAATGAATGAAATTATGAAAAAAGATTTGGAAAATGCAGTTTAAAATTACAGATAAGATTAAAAAATTAGATATTGAAGATATTAAAGAGAATCTTCTTCACTACTCTTATGATAATAAGACTTTAAGAGCTTTGGTAAAAAACAATATTTCAAAAGATGAGATTTCTTATATTACTGCTTATAGCAGTTTTGTTGGAGAGATTTATGAAAATATCATTTATGAGCTACTTTTAAAATATGCTTTGGAAAATGATTTGATAAAGAGTTTTGTTTTAAAAGGTCCATATCAGGCAAAAGAGAATCATTTTATTAAAAGTGGGCTTTTAATAGATAGAAGTTCTCAAATAGTTTATAAGTCTGCATATAAAGATATTAGCGAGTTTGATGCTCTATTTTTTACAGAAGATAGTTTGTATTTTGTGGAGATGAGTACATCTAAAAAAACAGCTAGTTTAAATAAAAGATTGGCAAAAAAATATGCACTTTTAAAAATAATTTTTCCAAACTTAGAGATTAAGGCTTTGATTGTTTTGACAAAAGGTTCAAGTGGAGTTAAAAATTTCCCAGAATATGCAAGTATTTGGCTAACAGATGATTTGCTTGATAATGAGCTAATAGAGAAGATAATTTTTGCTAAAAGAGTGAAAAATGAGCTTCAAACACTTGAAGCTCCAAAAAGTGATAAATTTATTGAAGCTTATAATATAAGATATAAAAAATTTCCATATTTTCCGACTTTAGAGTGGATTTTAAATACTTCTAGGAAACATCCAAAATTTAAGGTTGATTTGAGATTTTTTTCTAGTCCTAAAATGTCTTTGTATTTTGATATTTATACAAAATTATATATAGGTTATATAAGTAGTAGTGATTTTAAAGAGTTGTTTAGTGATTTTTGTTATATTGTAAAAGAAGATAAGGTGATTGTAACTTTGGAGAAGATAAATCAAAGTGAAATAGATATAGTTTATTATGTAAAAGAGACAAATGAGAAGCTTCAAAGAGTTCGACTTTGTGGTGAAGATGAAGTATCTATAAAAGAGAAAGAGCCTGATGGTTTTACAAATGCTGAAGTTAGATTTTTTATGAAAGTTTTAGAAGATAGTCATAAATTAGATGTAAATGATATAAAGCATATTATTAAAAATTTAAATATAGTGGAGTTTAAAAAGTAGTTTTTTGAGGCTTAAAAGATTAAGCCTCTTTGGATTTTGTCGTAGTTGTAAATATCTTCTCTAAATTGTAAAACTCCATTTTTATCAACCCAAGTTGTAAGGTAGATTATATGAATTGGTAGTTTTTGGTTTAAACTTATTGATTTCTCTTTTGTATCTTTTAGAATTTCTGTAACTTTGTTTTGGTCTATGTTTTGATTGTCTTGTGAAAGCATAGATAAAAGCTCATTTGGTTTTGATAATCTTACACAACCGTGAGAATAAGCTCTTCTTGCATTTGCAAAAAGGTATTTGTTTGGTGTGTCGTGAAGATACACAGCATGTTTATTTGGGAACATAAATTTCATTTTTCCTAGAGGGTTTTTGCTTCCAGGAGTTTGTGCCATCCTAAATGATTCTAAAGATGCACCGTCTTCTAGTATGATAGAGTTTATAATATCTTTTGTATCCACTTTTGCATTTTCACTATCCCAACCTGCATATATATCTATTCCTTGAGAGATTAAATAATTTGGGTCTTTCATAAGTTTTGGGATAAGCTCTTTTTTTGCTATGCTTGAGGGTATATTCCACGTTGGATTTAAAACTACATAAGACATATTGTCTGAAAAAATAGGAGTTGGAAATTTTACATCTCCTACAATTACGGACATATCTAGTTTTATCTCTTTGTTTTCTATCATTTTAAGATTGTATTCTGGAATATTTATAAGAAGATATTTTTCTCCAAAATCTCTTGGTAACCATCTCATTCTTTCTATATTTAATCTTATTTGTTTGATTTTTTCTTTTGCACTTTTGTTTAAAAATGCTTGAGTTGAGCCACCAACTATTCCATCTGCTAAAAGTCCGTGTTGTTTTTGGAAATTTATAACAGCTTCTTTTAAATCTTCATCAAAGTATTCTGTACAGGGAATCTCTTTTATGATTTTCTCTTCTTTTTGCTCTTCTTCTTGAAGAGTGTTTTGATTTGTTTGAGTATTGTTTGTGATTATGTTTTCTACATTTACACTATTTTGGCAAGTTTTTTGTAAGTCGTTGCTTTGAAATAGCCTATCTCTTAGGATTTTTACATTTTCTCCATAATCTCCAACTCTTAAAGTTTTGAATTTTGGAAGTTTAATATAATCACCAGCTTCAATAATAGATTCTAAGCTAGAAATTGCATCTACTAGCTCTTTTTTATTTGGAAAATTTGTATCTAGGTTTTCAGAGATAAGAGAGATATTATTGCTTTCTATTGCCTCTTTTAGAACTTTTTTGTTATCTTTTTTTACATAAATTCTATCCCAATGGGCATTTATATCTTTTAGTTTTAGCTCTTTTAGTTTTTCTTGGAATTCATCCCATTTTATAGAGCCTTTTAATAGAAAATTTGTATATTTATCATATATTTCTGTGAGCATAAATTCGATTTTTATTAGCTCTTGTTTGTATGATTGGCTTGAAGTGTCTAGTTTTTCTATTTTTGTTTCTAATTCATTTATTGAGAATAGATTGTTTACATTTGGTTTGTAAACTGGGTCATTTTTTACTAGGTTTATAAACTCTAAAGAGATATTTTTTAAACCATTTTCATCTATCCAATAAGTTTTTATATCATTTGTATAGTAACTTTTTAGTTTGTCTGCTTTTATCAAAGCTGGATTTACACTTTTTTGCAAGGAGCTTTTTAGCTCTGTGTTTATGCTTGAAGAGAAAAGATAAGAATTTAATAATAAAATAGGAATTGCTAATTTGTAGTTTAACATTTATGTCTCCGTATAAAATAAATGCTTAAAATATCAAAAAAATAATTAAAACTTACTTTTATTTATATGATAAATTTTTATTGTAAGTAAATTTTGGATATTGTTCTATAAATAAACAAAAAGGTAAAAGATGAGAATGAATTTAAAATTTTCTATATTAGCAGTTGCAAGTGCTGTTTTATTTGCAGGATGTGGAGGAGAGAGTCCAAAAGAAGCAACTACAAAATTTTATGAATCTTTAAAAAATGGAGATGTTGCAACATATAGAAAATATTCAACAGAGTCTACACAAAGATTAATGGGGCTTACTTTTACAATGGGATGTTTTAGCAAAGATTTAAAACAAGATAGTGAATTGTCTATTTGTATGAAAGATATTTTTAAAGATATGATTAGTTTTAAAGTTCTTGATGTAAAAGAGAATAATAAAGTTAGTGCAACTGTAATTGTGGAAGAGAAGACAAAAGATGGTGTAACAAATAATACTATTGAGCTTGAAAAATTAGATGAACAATGGAAAGTTAGTATTAAAAAATAATGAAAATTAGGCTTATTGCTCTTTTATTTTTACTATTTTTTGCTTCGTTTGAAGTTAAGAAGTTTTTTGATAAAAATAGAGATAGTTTGAGTAGTGAAAATATCAAAAATCTAGTTGAATTGAAAAGTGGAGATATTATTTTTAGAAAAGAGTCAAATATTTTAAGTGATATGTTTTCTAAAATTGATGAATCTTCTTATTCTCATATTGGAATTGTTTTACAAAAAGATGATAAAACCTTGATTTACCATATGGAAGCTGATGAAAAAAGTGATGACTTGAAGATACAAAATGTTCAAGAATTCACAAAAAATGCAAAAAGAATAGCAGTTTATAGGGCAAAAAATAGCTTTGTTGAAGAGGATTTGAAGAAAATTTTAGATGAATATGAAAAATCTAAAATAAAATTTGATTACTCTTTTATGCTAGATAATGATACTTTATACTGTACAGAGTTTGTAAATGAGATATATTTCAAACTTTTTAATGAAAATTTATATACATATTTATTTGATTTTTATGGGCTTGAGGGCATATCTATAAATAGTATTTTAAAAAATACAAATTTAGAGAAAAGATATGCTTTGGAGTTTTAAAATTTTTTTAGAATATAATTATATAGAACAAAAATACTTAAGGAATTAATACAAAATGACATTACTGTTTTTATATCTGTTTTTAGCTCTGTTTTTCTCGACTCTTTGCTCAATTTTGGAAGCTACTGTTTTATCTTCTACACCTTCATATATTCAAAGTATGGACAAAAATAACTATAGTCAAAAAAGTATTGAATTGGTACAAAATATGAAAGGTGATATTGATAAATCTATTGCTTCTATATTGACATTAAATACATTCGCTCATACAATGGGAGCTGCTGGAGTTGGGGCTCAAGCTGCTATTGTGTTTGGTGAAAAGTGGCAAAGTTTGGTTGCTTTTATTTTGACTCTTTTGGTTTTATATATAACTGAGATTTATCCAAAGACTTATGCTGCACTTTACTGGAAAAGATTTTTAGTGCCAACAGCTTATATAATCTCTTTTTTAATTAAGATAACTTATCCATTTATTTGGGTTGGAACAAAGATTACAAACTATATTCAAAAAAATAAAAAAGATGAGGCTAATTTTTCAAAAGATGAGATTATGGCACTTGTAACTTTGAGTGAAAAAGAGGGGACTATTCAAGCAAAAGAGAGTGATTTTATAGAGAATTTATTTAAATTAAAAAGTATAAAAACAGAAGATATTATGACTCCTAGAAGTGTTGTTTTTGCTCTAAATAGTCAAATAACTATTAAAGAAGCTGTTGAGATTGATAAGCTTTATGTATATTCAAGAATTCCTGTTTATAATGAGACAATAGATGATATTGTGGGTGTTGTATTTAGTCAAACTATTTTGGAACAGAGATTGAAAAAAAAGAAAAATAAGAAATTAGAAGATATTATGGTGCCTGTCCATAAAGTTTCTGAGGGTTTATCTGTTTCTGTTTTAATAGACTCTTTTTTAAGAAGAAAAACTCATCTGTTTATAGTTCAAGATAGCTATGGGCAAACAAGTGGAGTTGTAACACTAGAAGATGCTTTGGAGACACTTTTAGGTGTTGAAATAGTTGATGAAATGGATGAGGTTACTGATATGCAGGAGTTTGCAAAGATAAAAAGTAAGAAATATAGTAAAATCTTGACAGTTTAAGGGAGAATTTTTGCAGAATTTAAATACAGATATACATTTTGCTAGGGCATTTTATTTCCTAGCTTTTATGTTTTTGGTTGTTTTTACTTTTAATAGTTTAAGTTCTGTTTTAACTCCTATTGCAATAGCACTTTTTATCTGGTTTTTGATAAATGCTTTTGCAAATCAGATTAAAAAAATTCCATTTATAAACAAAAAAGTGCTAGATTTTATAGCAACTCCTTTATCTTTAATAATAATTATATACTCAATGATAAAAATAGGGACTTTTATAACTTCAAGTATGATGGAGTTGGGTTCTGTTGTTGCACAACTTGATTCAAAAATAAATATTGTAATAGAGAAAATTTCAACACTTACTTCAATTGATTTAAAAGAGCCTTTAGAGAAGTTTTTTCAAGAGTTTAATATGGCTTCTTTATTAAATAAAATATTTATGGCTTTTAGCTCAATTTTAAGCAATATGATGCAGATTTTTTTATATGTTCTTTTTTTATTGATTGACCAAAGATTTTTTAATTTAAAATTAAATGCACTTTTTCCAAAAAAAGAGAATAAAGCAAAAGCAGAAAATATTTTAACTTCTATTTCACAAAGTATTAGAACTTATATTTTAATTACAACAATTGTAAGTTTAGTAACTGGTTTTTTAACTTTTGTTATATGTCAATATTTTGGATTACAAGGCTCTGTTTTATGGGGATTTATTGCTTTTATTTTAAACTTTATACCTACAATTGGAACTATTATTGCTGTTTTAATTCCTACAGTATTTGCTATTATTCAATTGACAGATTTTGCTTCAATTCTCTCTTTGTTTATGGCTTTGGTTGTAATTCAATTTGTAATAGGGAATGTAATTTATCCAAGACTTATGGGAAATAGTTTGAATATTTCTCAATTTGTTGTAATTTTATCTTTGGTTGTTTGGGGTGCTATGTGGGGGACGATTGGAATGTTTTTGGCTATTCCTATAATGATGATTTTATTAATAATATTGTCTCAATTTGAAAGTACAAAAAGTTTAGCGATTTTAATATCTGAAAATGGAAATATTGTAAGAAAAGAGGGATAAATTTAAGAAATATTGGGTTTTTGAAATTTATATATTTTTTAAAACTCTTTTGAAAGCTTCCTCATAAACTTCATTCTTTTCTCTTTTTCCAACAGCAACAACTTCTACAATTTTTGCAATATTATTTTCAACTTTTATAACTATTCTATATGTAGCATTTGCAAGATAAGTTTTTCTATAACCTTCAAGATTTAAGCCACCTTTATTGAAAAGTTTTTGGCTATATTTTAGAGGGTCAATTTCATATTTTTCAAAATAATCTATAACTTCACTTAAAATTTCATCTGATAGTTGCATTAAGTCATTTTCAACTTCATCTAATAAATCTAATTTATACATTTTTTCCTCTTGCTCTTAGTCTTTGTTTCATCTCTTCCCAAGATATAGTTTTTATAGGCTCTTTTTTATCAAGAACTCTCTCTTTTATAATATTAGCAATTTCCAAATCTTCTAAATAGTCTTGAAACTCTTTCATTCTTTCGTATTCATCTATACTTATAATAACTGCTTCTGCTTTATTGTGTTTTATAATTGCTAGTTTTTCTACGGCTTTTGATGAAACTTTATCTATAAAGCCACTTAGTGATTTTGAAAGTTCTGTAATACCTACCATCTCTTTTTGTGAATAAGAAACCATATTTTTCTCCTATTTTAAATATATATTATAATCCATATTATAATATATATTTTTTATTAAATCAATATTCTAAATTACTGCTCTTGCCAAAGAAGTTCTAATTTTACATTAAAAATATCAACCATTCTTGGATTTATAAAAATCTCATCAATTTGACAACTTGAGATAGAGTTTTGCTCTTTTATTTTTGAAACTTCATTTTCAAGTGTAGCTTGTAATGACTCTTTTTGAGAGATTAAAAGTTCTATATCATTTTCTACCATTTTTACATCATTTCTCTCTTTTAAGATTTTGTTTGCACCTCTTGCTCCACTTGCTACTTTTCCTA
Source organism: Arcobacter vandammei (assembly GCF_016106035.1). Classification (GTDB taxonomy): domain Bacteria; phylum Campylobacterota; class Campylobacteria; order Campylobacterales; family Arcobacteraceae; genus Aliarcobacter; species Aliarcobacter vandammei. The sequence goes on along the minus strand of NZ_JADKPZ010000004.1, from coordinate 49,399 downwards.
AATTTGAAGCAGCACTTCCTTTCCCAAAAAATGCCCCTAAAATAGAAGTTCCTATATTTAAAATCGTATCTGTTGTTGAAGCATTTGCTTCTCTTTTTTCTTTGTCCAATTTATCATATAGTTTTGATATTTTAAGCTCTAAAGCTTCACTATCTTTTGCATATCTTGTTTTGATTTTTTCTAGTTCTAAATCTATTTTTTCATTTAATCTATCTTGAATTCTTAGTTTAAAGTCTTCTAAATTTTCATCTTGTTTTGAAGATAATCTTAAAGAATCAACTTTGTATAAAGTTAGTTTTGCTGTTCTATAAATGTAGTCAATAAACTCTTTTTCTACTTGTTTTAACTCTCTTTGGTTTTGTATAAAACTAGGAACTTCATAGAAAAATGAGTTGTTTTTTTGTTCTGTTTCATATCTAAATTCACTTAACTCCTCTTTTTCATTGAAGTCCAAAGTTTTCATATTTTTATCAAGATAAAATTTGTATTTAACACTTGTTTCAACATCAATAGCTTTGCTTGTATTTATAAATCTAACAGAACTTGAGCAAAGTAAATAAGGTTGCATATAGTAGCTATCGTTTCTTGAAATATAGTTATAAAGTTCATTTATATTGCTTAATAAAACTGGTTTTGCTTCACCTTTTGAAGTTTGTGAACTATTTTTTGTTTGTTCTGTCGAACTTATATTTTCACTACTTTTATAAGATTTTTTTTCGCTCATTAATTTTTTTATTCCATCTTTTGGAATAGGACCTTTTAGATAAGATAATGCCCATCTTGTCTCAAATACTTTTATTCCGTCTTCATTTATATTGTTTAAAACAAAGTTTCGTTTTTCTAAATTTGATAAAAGAGAAGCTATTTGAGCTTTGTTTATTGTTCCATTTGTGCTTGTTAATCCGTCTATTACTCTATCAATATCTTGTTTTGTTTGAAGTCTTCCTAAAAACCAAGTTCCAATATTTGCTAAACCTTTGTAATCTATATCAACAGGGTTTTGAGTTGAAAGTATAATTCCAATTCCAAAACTTCTTGCTTGTTTTAAAAGAGTTAGCATTGGTTGTTTTGATGGAGGGTTTCCTAAAGGTGGAAAATATCCAAAAATTTCATCCATATAAAGTAGGGCTTTTAGAGATGTTGTTCCCTCTTGTCTTCTCATCCAAGCTACCATTTGATTTAATAAAATAGTTACAAAAAACATTCTTTGAGTGTCATTTAAATGTGCAATTGAAAAAATACTTACTTTTGCTTTTCCTTGTTCATCATAAAGAAGTTTTGAAATATCAAGAGTTTCTCCCTCTATCCAAGTTGAAAATGCTGGATTTGCGATAATTCCATTTAATTTTAAGGCTAGTTTTAATCTATCACTTTGAGAGAAAAATGTCTCCAAATCAAAAACACCAATTTTTGAAAAAGGCGGAGTTACTATTAGATTTATTAAATCTTCAATATTTAAATCTTTTTGCTCTTTAAATTGATTTAAAAAGATTGAAGATAGTAAAATTGACTCTTTTGAGTTTGAATCATTTTTTTCATCTATAATGGCTAAAATAGAACTTACAGTTGAATTTATTAGAGATACTAAAAGTTCATTGTCTTCTAAAACCTCTTTTGAAGGAGCTTTGAAAGAGCTAAGAATTGATACTTGAACACCTGCATCACTTCCAGGAGTATAGATTGTGAAATCAGCAGAATTTTTTAGTTTTTCTACTCTTGAAATCTCTTGAAAATCATCTTCTAAACCTTTTCTCCATAGATTTGCACGACTTTGTGCAAACTCTTGTATAGTTTTTCCACTATTTATTGCTTCTTGTTCTTCTATCCAAGGTTCAAAATCACTAGCTTCTAAATTTGGAAAAGTAAGAAGTAAGTTTGTCATATCTCCTTTGGGGTCAATAATAATAGAAGGAATATTATCAATTGCAGCTTCTTCAAGTAAAGATATACCAAGCCCTGTTTTTCCACTTCCTGTCATTCCTATAATTGCTGCGTGTGTTAATAAGTCTTTATTTTGATAAACAAGAGGTATTTTTTCCCCATTTACTTGCTGTTTTCCTATATAAAAAAGTTTTAAATTCTCATAATCAAAAGTATTTGACATTTTTTAGCCCTTAAATTTAAAATAATTTCGATTATATCCAAATAAAGATGAATACAAAAATTATTTAATTTTAGTATAATAAGAGTAACAAAACTTTAAAAGGAGGCTAAAATGGAAATAGGAATGATTCCAAGAATAGATCAATATAAAGATAATAAAAATATAGAGATGCAACAAGTAAAATCTACTTCAGATTCTGCATCTGTTAAAAGTAGAACAGATTTAGAGCAGATTCAACAAACACTTTTATCAAAGTCTAAAAAAAGTGAAGATATTGAAAGTGTAAAACCTGACCCAGCTAAAGTTGCTGCTAAATATGAGACTTTAATATCAAATATTAATTTTGGTTACAATAAAGAGTCGAAAGATTTTTATGTAAAAGTAACTAGAGGTGATGTAGAAAATCAATATCCAACAGAAGATATGATGAGAGTAAAGGCATATTTATTAAGTGTGCAAGAGGCATCTTTTGATAGCTAAAATATAAAGAGGTAGTTAAAAACCACCTCTTTATATTATTCCATATTAGATAGATTTTTGAAAAACTCTCTATATTTTGTATCTTGCTCATCTCTTGCTTTCATAGCAGCTCGTGGGTGTTCGTTTAGTTGCCCTGTTATCATATAAGGAATACTATAACCCCAATCAAGTTTTTTCTCTAAATCAACAATATAGTTTTCAATAAATTCAAAAACTGGCATTTGTTTATATTTTGGGTTCTTTAAAAATCCTAAAAGAAGTTCTAATGGACAATTTCCAGCACCACGCCCAAGCCCACTAACTGTAACATCAAGAAAACTAGCACCATAAATCATAGCTTCTAAAGTATTTGCATAAGCTAATTGAAGATTATTGTGAGCATGAATTCCTACTTTTTTACCAGATTTTTCTGCAAAACTTAGATATTTTTCTGTTAAATTTCTTATTTGCTCTGGATAAAAAGAGCCAAAACTATCAGCAATATATATTACATCAACTGGAGTTTTTGCAAGTTGTTCTAAAACTTCATCTAGCTCTGTATCAAAAGATTTTGAAATAGCCATAATATTTACTGTTGTTTCATAACCTTTTTTGTGAGCATCTTCTATTAGTTCAATTGCTGCTGGGATTTGGTGAATATATGTTGCAATTCTTATCATATCTACAACACTTTCGCTCTTTGGTCTTAGTTCTTCTTTTAAACTTCTTCCAATATCACTCATAACAGCAATTTTTAAATTTGTGTTATTTTCACCTACAATTCTTCTAATATCTTCCTCTTTACAGAAATTCCAAGCTCCATATTCATCTTCACTCATAAGTGTAGGAGATACATTTTTCCCTATCTCCATATAATCAACACCAGATTTTACACACATTTCATAGTGTGCTTTTACAAATTCATCACTAAAATGGAAATTATTTACTAATCCACCATCTCTAATGGTACAGTCAAAAACTTTTAAATCTTCTCTTACAGAAAGAATAGTTCCTTTTTTCTCTAACATAAGTCATCCCTCTAATTTTAAGTAAATTATAATATCTAAAAATAATAAAAAAAATATTAAGAAGATTTTATTTTTAATACTTCTTCAACTTTTTCATATCTATAAAAATTGAACTCTTCATTTTTCTCTTTTATAGCAGTTAGTGCCATTCTATCGGCTAATTCGTTTCCTTCAACACCGCTATGACCTTTTACATACTCTAAAACCAAATTAGATTTAAGGCTTAAATATAGTTCGTGAGATTTTATTATTAAATCAAGATTTTTTATCTCTCCACCTTTTTTTGTCCAGCCATTTTTTTTCCAAGAAAATGCCCAAGTGCTAATACAATCTATTGAGTATTTTGAATCGCTATAAATATAAATTGTATCTTTAAAGCCACTTTGCTTTGCAATTAATAGTGCTTGATAAAGTGCATTTAATTCTGCAATATTGTTTGTACCATTTTCTACAAAAGCACCATAAAGTAAAACAGGATTTTTTTTGTTTGAGTAGATTGCTAATCCACTTCCTGCAAATCCAGGGTTTCCACTACAAGCACCATCGCAATATATATGTAAAAACTCTTTATCTTCTTCTATTTCATTATTATTAATGTTTTTTGGTGTATAAACTTTTGCATTTATATTATTGTAATTTAAAACCATAAGATAATTAAGCACCAGTTGTTGGGCAAACTCTGGATTTTCTATATTTTTTAAAAGCATTAATAGATTTTTGTTATTTTTTGTAACATCTTTTTGTAAAGCTATATTTTTCCAATTTTTTTCATCTTGTTTTTGTATTTCCAAAATTTCAAACTGTTTTTGTGTTAAAGTGCCGTTGTTTTCGATAAGTTCTAAAAAATCTTTGTCTAATTTCATAATAATATTTCTTTTTTTATAAATTTTAAAAATTATTTTACAAAACTTTTGCAAATTAAAAGCTTTCTTATTTGTTAGAATTTCGTTATTATATAAAGTTAAATATCTTATTTAGGAAAAATTATGTTATCAAAACTATCAATAAAGCAGAAGCTCATATTAATTATGATGATTCCTTTGACTGTGGTTATTTTATTGGCTGCAAAATTATCTCTTGATTCTTATTTAAGTTCTAAAAACTTAAAAGATTTGGATAGTGTTGTTGTTTTATCTACAAAAGTTGGTGCTTTAGTGCATGAAACTCAAAAAGAGAGAGGTATGACAGCAGGATTTATAGGAAGCAAAGGAGAGAGATTTAAAGTAGAGTTACCAGCTCAAAGGCTTTTGGTTGATGATAGAATAAAAGATTTAAATAATTTTTTAACTACTTTTGAAAAAGACCATTATAGAAGTGATTTTATAAGTAACTTAGAAAATAGTTTAAAAAATTTGGATAAGTTAGAAGATATTAGAAAAAATGTAAATAGTTTTTCTATAAAAGCACCTGTTGCTATTGATTACTATACTATTACAAATGCTTATTTATTAAATATCTTAAGCTCTGTTGTAAAAATCTCAAATAGTGCAAATATCTCAAAAGAGTTAATCTCATATATGAGTATTTTACTTGCAAAAGAGCAAACAGGAATTGAAAGAGCTGTTGGAACAAATACTTTTGCACAAAATAGATTTACAGAAGGATTAAAAGCTAAGTTTTATACAGTTGTAGCTGAACAAAATGTATATACAAATCAATTTTTTAAAGTGAGTACAAAAGAATCAACAGAGTTTTATGATAACAATGTTGTTGGAAAAAGTGTAGAGGCTGTTGAAGATATGAGAAAAATTGCACTTTATCAAAATTTGGAAGAAAATTTCAATGTAGATTCTACTGTGTGGTTTAAAGAGATAACTTTAAAAATAGATTTACTAAAAAAAGTTGAAGATTTTGTTTCAAGTCATTTAATGCAAGAGATAGAAAAAGAGCTAAATGTTGCAAATAGAGATATGATAGTTTTTGGTCTTTTAAGTATTTTTGGTATAGTAATTACAATGATTTTATCAAGAACTATTGCATTTACAATTTTGATTGATGTTGCTAGTGTAAAAGCAGGAGTTGAAGACTTTTTTGCATTTATTAATTTCCAAAAAGATGATATTAAATTGATTAATATTAATTCAAAAGATGAATTAGGAAAAATGGCTGAAACTATAAATAAAAATATCAAAAATACAAAAGCAAATATACAAAAAGATAGAGCTTTAATTGCTGATACTATAAGAGTTGCGAATCAGATAAATCAAGGTTATTTAAATGTAAAAATTGAAGCAAATTCAAATAATCCTGCATTAAATGAGTTGAAAGATATTATAAACGAGATGTTAAATACTTTGAATACTAATATTTCTAATATTTTAAAAGTTTTAAACTCTTACTCAAAACTTGATTTTAGACCAAAATTAAAAGATAATAATTTAGAGGGAATTGTAAAAGAGTTAGAAGAAGATATAAATGTCTTAAGAGATGTTATTACTAAGATGCTTGTTGAAAACAAAAATATTGGACTAACTTTAAGTAAAAATGCCTTAACTTTGAGTGAAAATATGCAAAATATTTCAACTGCTGCAAACTCTCAAGCAGCCTCTTTAGAAGAGACAGCAGCTTCTTTAGAAGAGATTACAAGTAATATTACAAACAATACTCAAACTACATCAAAAATGGCAAATTATGGTGAAAAAGTAAAAGAGTCAATCAAAGTAGGGCAAGATTTAGCAAATAAAACTGTTGTTGCTATGGAAGAGATAAATAAACAAGCTTTAGCTATTAGTGAGGCTATTGGTGTAATTGATCAAATTGCATTTCAAACAAATATTCTTTCTTTAAATGCAGCAGTTGAAGCAGCAACAGCTGGAGAAGCTGGAAAAGGTTTTGCTGTTGTTGCTGGAGAGGTGCGAAACTTAGCAAGTAGAAGTGCTGATGCAGCAAATGAGATAAAAAGAATAGTTGAATTAGCAACAAGCAAAACAAAAGAGGGAAGCCAAATTGCTAATGATATGATAGAAGGATATTCAACTTTAAATGAGAATATATCTACAACAATAGAGCTAATCCAAAATGTAACAGTAGCTAGTAAAGAGCAATCCGCTGGAATGGTTCAAATAAATGATGCTGTTAATAATCTTGACCAAATAACACAAAAAAATGCTCAAAATGCAGGTGTTGCAAATGATATAGCACAAGAGACTTTGAAAATTTCAAATGAAATTATAGTTCAAGTAGAACAAAAAGAGTTTGAAGGGAAATAAGAGAGTTAAGGAATATAACTCTCTTTGTCTTTAATAAATTTTGTTGTATAAAAAAGCTCTCTTACAAACAGAATAAAAGATACAATTAGACTAGATATAGATAAAATAAAAAAAGTTGCTATTAAAATACTATGTTCAAAGTGAAATAATGAGCTTAAAAAAATTGTAATAATTACAAGAGATATTAAAAGCCCTGTGATTGTGCCAAAAAGTATTGCTCTATTTGTATTTCTCATTCTTGATACTAGATGTTCTCTTCTTTTTTTTACTATTTGTTGAATATTTTTATCTTCCATAAGGGCTGAATTTTCATACTCATATTTATCTAATTTATCAATTTTATCAATAATTCTTACTAATCTTCCTGTAAATACATTTAACAAAGCTCCTACACCTGCAAGTAAAAATACAGGTGCAATAGAGAGCTGTATCATAGATGAAATAGTGTTTGTTTCGATTTGAGTTAGCACTATTTCGCTTCTTCAATGATTTTTAAAAGCTCATCTTGAGTAGTTTGAGCAATATCCATAAGTTCTGGATTTATATCATCAACTAGTTGAACTAAAGAGTTTAAAGCTATATTTGTTTCACCATCTTGAGTGTAAACAGCTATTTTGCAAGGCATAATACAAGATAAGCTAATATCTTCACTTAGAAAACTTTCAGCTACATTTGGATTGCAAATATCTATTACTTGACAATCTTCATTTATCTCTTTTCCTTTTGATTTTAAAGTCTCTTTAATATTGTGAATGTGTTGAACCCCAAAGCTATATTTTGGTGCTATCTCTTTTATACTATCTACAACTTCTTGAACACTTTTGTTTGAAATTTCAATATATTGCATTTTTCTTCCTTTAAGATTTTATTTGATTATAACAAAATAATTTTTATAAATAGAGAAAAAAAGCCTTAAAAGTTTATAATATTTTAATCTTAGAAGTAATAGAATGAAGTTAATAATATTAAGGAGTTTCAAATGCAGATAAATTATAACTCAGCCTTAAATCAAAATCCATATTTAAATGCAAATCAAGCATTAAATAAAATAGCTACAGGTATAGAGCTAAATAAATCAAGTGATAATGCTGCAAGTTTAGCAATAGCAAATAATTTATTATCTCAGTCAAATGGTTACTCTCAAGCAATTGAAAATACAAATTCAGCAATTGCTGCTACTCAGATAGCTTCAAGTGCAACAAATGAACAATCAAAAATACTAGATAATATAAAAGAGAAACTACTTCAAGCTTCTAGTGATACAACAAGTCAAGAGGGAAGAGATAATATTTTAAAAGATATAAAATCTCAACTAGAGCAGTTTGATAAAATTGCAAGTAACACAAATTATAATGGTCAAACTTTACTTCAAAAAAGCTCAAGTGATAATTCTGCTTCAGAATTGCAACAGTATCAATCTGGTTTAAAAGGTGAAAATATTATTGAAATTTCTTCAATTACTTCAAATAGTTCTGGATATGGACTTAGTGGCTTAGTAAATCAAGATGCTTCTACATTTACATCACAAACAGCAAGAGATTTTTTGGATACAGTTGATAAATCTATTGATAGTCTAAGTAGTGTTAGAGGTGAAATAGGAGCTGCTCAAAATCAATTAGAGAGTTCTGGAAGAAATTTGATGACTCAAAGAACAAATACTTTAAATGCCGCTTCAATGTTTGACACAGATTATGCAAAAGAGTCTTCAAACTTTTCAAAAGAGAATCTTTTGGCAAAAATGGGAGCTTTTGGACAAGCACAAGCAAGTTATATAAATCAACAAATAGTTTCAAGGCTACTTGTTTAATTAATCTAATTACAATTAAGTATAAAGATAAAGAAGAAAAGACTGTATCTTTCTCTTCTTTATCTTTTTTTTTGCCATTTTTGTCTATAATCTTAGTTATAAAAAAATAAAGGAAAAATATGGGATTAGGTGTAGGAATAGTAGGACTTCCAAATGTAGGAAAAAGTACAACTTTTAATGCTTTAACAAAGGCACAAAATGCAGAGGCACAAAACTATCCATTCTGTACAATAGAGCCAAATAAAGCAATAGTTCCAGTTCCAGATAAAAGACTTGATGAGTTAGCAAAAATTGTAAATCCAGATAAAATTCAGCATTCAACTATTGATTTTGTGGATATTGCAGGGCTAGTAAGAGGTGCATCTAAAGGCGAAGGACTTGGAAATCAATTTTTATCAAATATTAGAGAAGTAGAAGTTATTTTACATATGGTTAGATGTTTTGAAGATGGAAATATTACTCACGTAGAAGGTGATGTAAATCCTCTAAGAGATATAGAGATAATCGAAACAGAGCTAATCTATGCAGATATTTCGCAATTAGAGAAAAAAATTGAAAGACTAAAAAAACAAGCAAAAGGGAGCAAAGAAGCGGCTGCTCAACTTGTAATTGCTGAAGAGTTATATGCTCATATTGGGGAGCTTCAACCTGTAAAAACTTTTGAGAATATTGATAATGAAGCTTTTATTTCTTTAGACAAAGAGCTTAGATTTTTATCAAACAAAGATGTGATTTATGGTGCAAATGTTGATGAAGATACACTTTCAAGTGGAACAAATGAGTATGTAGAGATGGTAAAAGAGTATGCAGCTAGTGTAAACTCTGATGTGATAGTTTTATGTGCAAAAATAGAAGAAGAGCTTGTAGGTCTTGAAGATGATGAAGCTAGAGCATTTTTGGATGATTTGGGAGTGCAAGAGTCTGGTTTGGAGCAAATTATTCAAAAAGCATTTGATAAACTAGGACTTCAAAGCTACTTTACAGCTGGAAAAGTTGAAGTTAGAGCTTGGACAATTAGAAAAAATACAAAAGCACCACAAGCAGCAGCCGTTATTCACAATGATTTTGAAAAAGGGTTTATTAAAGCTGAGGTTATCTCTTATGAGGACTATGTGAAATTTGGCGGTGAAACAAAATGTAAAGATGCAGGAAAACTAAGACTTGAAGGAAAAGATTATGTTGTTCAAGATGGTGATATTATGCACTTTAGATTTAATGTATAAAGTTTAATTTGGGGGAAATTATGAATGATAAAATTGTTCAAAAAATAGAGTCTTTACCACCTTTACCAAAGACAATTATTGAAATTGAAGAGTTTAGAAAAAAACAAGATAAAGAACTTAGTGAACTTTTAAAAATTGTTGAAAAAGATGCTCTTATAATCTCAACTTTGTTGAAAATCGCAAATTCAGCTATGTTTGGATTTAGAACAAAAGTAGAAGCTCCTAGTAGAGCTTTAAATCTTTTGGGAATAAATTTTACAGTTTCAATTGCTATTGGTGGAAGTATTCAAAATTTATTAAAAGCTAATTTAAAACCTTATGGAATTACGAGTGATGATTTTATGCAGGGTTCAAATATTGCTTCTTCTTTGGCAAATGTTTGGCTATCTAGCTTTGAAGTTGAACATCAAGATGATATTATTTTGGCTTCTCTTTTACAAGAAGTTGGAAAATTTGTTTTAGCTTCAGTTATTGTATCTGAGGGTAAACAAGATGAGTTTTTAGCAAGGCTTGAAGATTCTTGTGAAAAAGATGTGGAAATGGAGTTTTTAGGAACTACAACAGCAAAAGTAACAGCACAAATTTTTAGACATTGGAAGTTAAGCGATAATCTAATAACAACTATCGAATCTGTGGAAGATATGGCACATGTTGAAGCTGGATTTAAACAAAGAGTTCAAATTTTAGATGTTATAAAAACAGCAGCAAGTGTAATTGATCCTTTAAGTGATGAAAATATACAAAAAGCTTTAGAAAAAGCAAAAGCTTATGGATTTGACACAGAGCTTTTAAAAGCATCTATTGAAGAGGTAAAAACAAAACTAGCAAACAATGAAGAGTTATAAGATAAATCTTATAACCTTTTTAAATCACCTTTTGGAATTTTAATGAACAAAACACTTCTTACACTAAAAAATCTATCTAAATCTTATGAAAATAGTGAAGTTTTAAAAAATATAAACCTTGATATATATGAGAGTGAATTTATCACACTTTTAGGACCTAGTGGTTGTGGAAAAACAACAATTTTAAGGCTAATTGCTGGATTTGAAGAGGCTAATTTTGGAGAAATGTATCTAAAAGATGTATTAATAAATAAAATTCCTCCAGAAAAAAGAGAGATTAATACAGTTTTTCAAAGTTATGCACTTTTTCCACATATGAGTGTTTTTGATAATATTGCTTTTGGTTTGAAAATGAAGAAAAAATCAAAAGAAGAGATAAAAGATGAAGTTGAAAAAGCTCTTAGTATGGTGAAACTTTTAGAACATAAAGATAAAAAACCAAATGAGCTAAGTGGTGGACAACAGCAAAGAGTAGCAATTGCTAGAGCTGTTGTAAATAAACCTCAAATTTTGCTTTTGGATGAGAGTTTAAGTGCTTTGGATTATAAGCTTAGAAAAGAGATGCAAGTTGAGTTAAAAATGCTTCAAAGAAAGTTAGGAATTACTTTTTTATTCGTAACTCACGACCAAGAAGAGGCACTTTCTATGTCTGATAGAATTGTTGTTATGAATAAAGGAAATATTGAGCAAATTGGAACTCCAAAACAGATTTATGAAGAGCCAAAAAACTTATTTGTTGGGCAGTTTATTGGTGAAGCAAACTGTTTTGAAAGTGAAGTTCTTGAGCAAAAAGATGATTTTGTTGTTTTAAAATATTTAGATAAAACTTTTCAGTTAAAATCAAAAGTAAAATTAAATAAAAAATGTACAATTTTAATAAGACCTGAGGATTTTAGAGTAGAGAAAAAGTTTGAAGATGTAAAGTCAAATAACTATTTTATTGGAGAGTTAGAAAATATTATTTACAAAGGTACAACTATTGATTTACTTGTAAAATTAGAAGATAATCAAGAGCTTATTGTAAGTGAATTTTATAATGAAGATAGTGATGCTTTGGCATATGAGATTGGCTCAAAACTATATTTATATTGGGTAGATGGTTGGGAGGTTTTACTTCCTCATGAGTAAGATTTTCTCTTTTTCAAAAATATCAATTTTTGTTGTTGTTTTTTGGCTTTTAGCTTTTGCTTTATTACCACATATTTTAGTAGTAATAAGTAGTTTTTTGACAAAAGGTGAAGATGAATTTTTAAATTTTACTCTCTCTTTTGAAAGCTATATAAAACTTTTTGACCCAATTTATTTAAATATTTTTTTAGATTCAGTTTATTTAGCTACAGTTACAACAATAATAACTCTAATTTTGGCATTTCCTTTTGCTTATATTATTGCTAGTTCACCAAAAAAGTATAAATTTTTGCTTCTTTTATTGGTTATTATTCCATTTTGGACTAGTTCACTTGTGAGAACTTATGCTTTGATTGCTATTTTAAAAACAAAAGGTCTTTTAAATGCCCTTTTACTTAGTGTTGGTTTGATTGAAACACCACTTGAAATTATGTACACACAAACAGCTGTTTTTATTGGTATGGTTTATACTCTTTTGCCTTTTATGATTTTACCTTTATATGTATCTTTGGAGAAAATAGATAGTAGATTGATTGAAGCTGCAAAAGATTTGGGAGCTTCAAAAATAGCTATTTTTAGAACTATTATTATTCCTTTGTCATCTGCTGGAATTATTGCTGGGTCTATTTTGGTATTCTTACCTAGCCTTGGAATGTTTTTTATTCCTGATATTTTGGGTGGTGCAAAAGAGCTTATTATTGGAAGTTTTATTAGAAATCAATTTTTACAATTTAGAGATTGGCCATTTGGAAGTGCTGCTTCTGTTGTAATTTTATTAATTATGTTTATAATGTTGTATTTTTTGGCAAAAGCACAAAATAAATCTAATTTAGGAGATAAAAAATGAGAAAATCTTATGCAAGTTTTATCTATTTTTTACTCTATTTACCCATTGTAGTTTTAATTATTTATTCATTTAATAGCTCAAAATATAGTGTTGAGTGGAAAGGTTTTACACTTGAATGGTATGAGAGTTTGCTAGAACAAGACTCTTTACTTGAAGCTGCACTAAATTCTGTTAGTGTTGCATTTTTCTCAGCTACTCTTGCTACTATTTTGGGGACTTTAGGGGCAATGGCACTTTTTAGATATGATTTTTCTGGAAAGAAATTTATAAACTCTTTGGTTTATATTTTGATTATGTCGCCTGAAATTGTAATGGGAATTTCTCTTTTAATGATATTTATTTTAGTCTCTTTACCTTTAGGATTTACATCATTACTTATTGCACATATTACTTTTTGCCTTCCTTTTGTAATTGTTACAGTAATGGCTAGATTAAATGGTTTTGATAAAAATATTATAGAAGCTGCAAAAGATTTGGGTGCAGATGAGTTTACTACTTTTAAATCTGTTATTTTACCAAATATTCTTCCTGCAATTATTGCTGGTTTTTTACTTAGCTTAACTCTATCTTTTGATGATGTAATTATTAGCTTTTTTGTATCTGGTGCTGATTATGAAATACTTCCTTTGAAGATTTATTCAATGGTGAGATTAGGAGTTAAACCAGAGATAAATGCACTTTGTACAATAATGTTTTCATTCACATTAATTATGGTATTATTTGCACAATTTATAATCAAGGAGAAAAATTGAAAAAAATTATTTTAGCTTTAGTTTTTGCAATTTCACTATTTGCAAAAGAACAAGTTTTGTATGTTTATAATTGGTCTGAATATATGCCAAAAGATGTTTTAAAGAACTTCACAAAAGAGACAGGAATTAAAGTTAAGTATTCAACTTATGATTCAAATGAGGCTATGTATGCAAAGATTAAAACAGCTGGTGGTACATCTTATGATATTATTGTTCCTTCAACTTATTTTGTTAGTAAAATGAGTAAAGAGAATTTATTAGAAAAATTAGATAAAACTAAACTTCCAAATTATGAGAATCTGGATAAAAAACTTTTAAATAAAGAGTTTGACCAAAATAATGATTATTCAATTCCTTATTTATGGGGAAGTTCTGGAGTTAGTTATAATGAAACTTTAGTTAAAAAAGATGTTGATTCTTGGTCAAATTTATGGGATAGTGAGTATAAAAAATCTATCTTGTTAAATGATGATTTAAGAGAAGTTTTTGGTGTTGCATTAAGAGTTTTAGGTTACTCTTCAAATACAAAAGATGCAAAACAAATAGAAGAAGCTTATAATAAATTAAGAGAACTTTTGCCAAATGTAAAGATGTTTTATTCGGAATCTCAAAAACAGGTTTATCTAAATGAAGAGGTAAAATTGGGTATGAATTTTAATGGAGAGAGCTATATGGCTTCTTTAGAGAATTCAAAAATAAAATATGTTTATCCAAAAGAGGGTGCTTTAATTTGGCTTGACTCTTTGGTTATTCCAAAAGGTGCAAAAAATATTGATAATGCTTATGCTTTTATTAATTATCTTTTAAAACCAGAAGTTTCAAAACTAATTAGTGAAGAGATTGGTTATGCATCTCCAAATGCTAAAACTGTAGAACTTCTTGATGATGAGATAAAAAACAATAGAACTATTTATCCAAATGATGAAGATTTAAAAAATAGTGAGTTTCAAAATGATGTTGGTGAAGCTTTAAAAGTATATGAGAAATATTGGGAAATGCTAAAAACTAAATAGTTTTTAAAGTCCTAGAAGTAGAATTTCAAAAAGATTTTCTACTTCATTGTCGCTTAGATTTATAGTTTTTTTTGTTAAAAAAAGCTCTTCAACTCTTTTATAATCAAAAACTTTTCCTTTTATGCACTCTTTATGAACTGGTAAAAAACCTCTTAAAATTGATACAAAACTATCTATTTTTATTTCACAAATCAGGCACTCAAAATCTATATGAAGTCTTCCTTCGTGTTCTAATAAAAGTAAATAAGACTCCAAAATGGCTCTATAAACATTTTGTTTTTCTATTTTTGAAACTAAATCATCAAGTAGATAAAAGTAGAAACTATCTAGTTCTTCAAGTTCTTTAAAATGAGAATAAAAAAGTTTTAGGTATCTTTGCCAAGCATACATTTTTTGGCTATTTAAAATCCAAGGAAAACCTAGTTGAATTACATCTTTTAATCTTGAAATAGATGATTTTGTCTTTTCTAATTCAAAATCTATTTTGTAGCCAATATTGATATTTGAGTGTCTTGCTCCATAAAATCTATATGTTGTAATAAGCTCATTTTCGCACAAAAGAGTAACTATTAAATCATCATCTTTTACTGCTTTTATATCAATAATATAGCCTTGCATTTTTACTTTTCGTCTAAACCTTCAAGCATCTCTATAATCTCATCATAAATCTCTTTTGCCTCTTCATCATCGATTTCACCAGCTTCTAAATCTTTTAAAATCTCTTCAAAATCTTTCTTCATATCTTGCATATGTTGTAGCTCTTCTTTTAACTCTAGGGTTTCTTTTTTTGCAGCGATTATTTCAAAAATATCATCTATATAATCTTCTATTTCTGCTAAAACTTCCTCTTTGATTAAAACTTCAAGTTCTTTTTGGATACTCATTTTTACACCTTTTTTTAAATTTTTCGATTATAACAAAATAAATCTAGCCTTTTGCTTCAATAATATAATATAATTAATTTGATACAATATTAGCGATAAATTTTAAGGAGACTATAATGTCATATTTTAAAGGTGTTTCTATTGCAAAAGCTGCAAATATTTTATACGATGGAAATATTACAAGTAGAGCAATTACATTTGAAGATGGTTCTAAAAAGACTTTAGGAATTATGCTTGCTGGTGAGTATGAATTAAATACTGTAAATAAAGAGATAATTGATATTCAAAGAGGAAAAATAGATTTATTACTTCCTGCTAATGAGTGGCAAGAGTTTGAAGGACCTGCTTCTTTTACTATTCCTGCAAATACAAAATTTAAACTAAGAGTTCACTCTTTAGTTGATTATTGTTGCTCTTTTATTAAAGAGTAATTTTCTTAGACAATGCGAAGAATCGCATTGTAAAGATGTTTTAGTGATGTTTTGCTGGAATATCTTTTTTGCTAATCTCTTCAAATTTTAAGATTTTTGTCCCAAAATGCTCTTTTTTAAACTCTTTTGCACTATCTTCATCTTTAAATGGAATAAGTTCACTCCCCATAGGTCCCATAACATTTGAACCAAGTACAAAAAATGCACTTTTTGCATCTATTTGCTCCAAAGTGTAATATTCTGTTACAAAAATTTTTGCATCTTTTAAATTTTCTATTTTTGAATATTTTTCTGGTTCAAAATAGAATTTAAACATATCTTTTGCTCCATCAAAATAGAAAGTTTCATTTTCTGCTTTTATACTTGCTATCCAGTTTTCATATTTTGCAACAAACATACCACAAACTTGGCACTTTGCATCTTGTGGGATATTTTTGTTTGAGTTTATTTGGTGGTTTTGATGATTTTCATGGTGATGTTTATGCTCCATAGAAAATAAAGATGTCCCTAAAAGTAACATAGAAACTAAAAGCGATTTTTTCATAATCTTCCTTTTTTTAAATTTCAAAAAGTATATAAAACAAAGGTTAAGTTTTTGTTAAACTCAATATAATTTCAGAAAAAAAGGCAAAAGATGATTTTAGGAAAATGTCCTTATTGTGAAGATGGACAAATTGAAGTGAGAAAAAAAGAGGTAAGAGGAAAAAAAGTAGAACTTTATGCTTGTAGTAATGCAAATTGGAAAACTGAAGATGGAGAGTTTTTTGAGCTAACTCTTGAGTCAAAATGTGATTTTAAGATTTGGCAAAATGCACTTAGCCGTTATGGACACTATTTAAAACATAGTGAAGTAAGAGAACTTTTAAGTGGAAATGAAGTAGAGATAAAATTAAAAACACAAAAAAGATTGGGAGTAAAAAATCAAGATAGGAAAGATTACTATAAAATGGCTGTTTTACATAGAGAATATGGTGTGCAAATACTGTTTTAGGAAATTATTTTAAGTAGAATAAAGATAATATTAAAACTCAATTTATTAAAAAATAACTAAATATAAAAATGACAAATATTGTCAAAATAATAAGGAGCTATTTAATTTATGTCACAAGAAAACAGAGAATTTAAGTGGATTCTAAACGATAATTTAAAGTTTAATAATCTCTTATCCAGTACAAATATAAGTCAATTTTATACTGAAATAATAAATAAAAATGCTATTGAAATAGTTGAAAATAATATTGAAGATAATAGTTTTGAAGAAAATTATGATACTGAAATAGAAATTAATAACAATGAGAATAAATCACCAATCAGGAAACTACATGAATATTTAACTTCTCCTATTAGAGAAGATAGTGCAGAGATAATTGAGTCAATGATTGAACTTAGTGGTTCTTTAGAAAATATGAGTGTTGAATCAATAGAATTGAGTAAATTATTAAATGAGTCTGAAAGAGCTAAACTAAATTTACTAAAGGAGATGGGTAAAAAAGGGTTAAATACACATCAATATCCACTTGGAAAATCAAAAAAAGAGCAGATAAATCCAGTAGCTTTTAGTTATGAAGTTGATACAAAATTAAATCTAAGATTAAAACAATTTGGAATTTTATTGGAAGAATTAGCAACAAATAATGATTTAGAATTTAAGAAAAGTGTAATAGAAGAGAAAAAAGAGCTTGAAGAGTTAGGAATTGATATAAAAAAATATGTTTTAAATCAGTTACAGAAAAAAGGATATTTTAGAACTTTGACTTTTGAAGATGAAAGAATTAGTAGAGTTGAACTTGATTTTTTGCTTAACTTTATGAATAATTCAAACTTTAAAAATTCAAAAGTAATAAAAGAGCGAGAAGAGTTTTATAAATCTCTTTTAAATGATGAAAAAAGAACAGATTTTCCAGATACAAGTGAACTAATAAAAGATGTTGCAAAGTTAAAAGGTATTTTAAACCATAAACTAGAAGATTTACCAGCAGTTTTAACTCAAAATGATAAAGAAAATTTTAAAAAATTTTTACCAGCTTTAGACGAGTATTATAAAGACCAAATTTGTGCATTAAGTGGTGGAAAAAGTTTTGTGCCATTGGCAAAAAATCTAAAAGAGATACAAAAAGAGATAAATGAGAATCCAAATGCCAAAAGTCTGCTTGAAAATTGTGAAATCTTGGGCTATTCTCAACAAAGATTATATATTTTACATTGGGTTGCAGAAAGTTTGATGAAAAAGAAATACAGCACTACTTTGGGAAAAGCTCTTATAAATTATTCAAATGAAAACCCAAACCAAAGGTTAAAGTATAAAGAGTTGAGCGAAGCAGTTAGATTTAGAAATGATATAGCTCATAATGGATTATTATGGAATCCAGAAGAGTTTGAAAAATATATAAAATCTTACGAAGACGGAATAAAATTTATATCCGAAGATTTAAATATAAATTTAGATGAATATAGATTAAAAAAACAAGATAGAAATTTAACACCAGCTGAAATAAAAGAAGAAGTTTATAAAGAAATAACAAATCAAACAAATTTAAAAATCTCAACTATTGATAAGATAGGTATAGATTTTACAAAAAATCAAAGAATGAAAACACGATTGTATGATTTTGCAAATATTCTTAAAGAAAAAGAAATTTCTGTACAAAAGTTAATTGATGAGAATACCAATATTGTTAGTGGAATAATCAAATCAAAAGAAGATAAGGTTAGTTATTTAATCAATAAAGAATTTAATCATAATTTTTTTAAGGATAAATTTGCAAAAACATATTTTAATATGGAATTTGATGAATTGATAGAAAGAGCTTCCAAAGTACGAACCAATGTAAATAAATGGCTTTTTAAAATGGCAATGATGAATAAAGAAGATAAATTAACTTCATTAGAAATTGAAGAACTAAAAAAATTTAGGGATAAATTAAATGCAAGATAATAAACTAAAAAATACCATAGAAAATATTGTAAAAAAGATAGAAAATATCGAAAAAGAGCTACAAAAACATAAAAAGCATTTAACCTCAAATGCAACAGATGGCATAGATGTTAAGCTTTTTGTAAAAGGTAAATATATAGATTTTGATGAAGAAAATCAGAGTTTAGAAATTTTAGTTGAAGGCAATACAAGATATTACTCTTTGGAAGATTATTATTCAAAATATCTTCCTTTTCCTGATACTACTGTTGTTATATTTTCTGAAGATGGAAGCAAAGGAGATATAGCCAAAATCTTTGCAACAAACAAAGGCGAGATAGATAAAATCAGCTCATATAAAAGTTTTGTTTACAAAGGTAGCAAAAATAATCAAGCTATATTTCACTCTTTTGAAAGTGCATATTTAACTTTTGAAGAAAAAGATAGTTTGTTTGAAAAATGTGGCTTAAAAATTGGACAAAGTGTTGATTTTAGAGAGATTATTTGGGGTACAAAAATATTTTATATACCTCAAATAGATAAAAATTTTATAAAACAAGATAGATTAAAAATTTTAGAATTAATAAAGGAAAATAGAAAATGATAAATAAAGGAATTTTAATACAAGCTGTGTGGATAATGGCACTTTTTATTGTTTGTGTAGTGTTGCCATCGATAAATCCTGATGAATTAGGATTTGAACTACCTATTTTAGGTGAATATAACTCAAAAATGATTTGGGGAATAATTCATATAAATTCTGCTATTTTTATAGGACTTTCTGCTGTTGGACTTTGGTTCACTGTTGATAGAGATAGTAATAAAACTGTAAGGGCATACGAAAACAAAAGTATAAAAGAGGCTGAAAAATCTTTTGAAGATTATTTTGAAGAAAAAATCACTATTTTTGATTTAAGTGAAAAATCTAAAAAGAATGAAAGTATAGATGAAGTATTGAAAATACTAAGATTTGGTGGTATTGAAGATGATTTGTTGCTAGGAATACAAAAAATATATAACACAATAGATAATTCTTATAGTAAACTAAAAAATGATTATGAATATGCTGCTACTCTTATGCCAATTATCGGTATGATTGGTACAGTTGCAGGACTTTTGATGATGTTTGCAGAACCATCACAAGCTGAAGATTTTGAGAAAAAATTTGCTGGTTTAAGTTTGGCTTTAGCAACAACTTTATATGCATCTTTAGTTACTATTGTTATTTTTAAGCCACTTGCAAGATACAAAGAGAAACAGCAAATTAAGCTCGAAAATGATTTTAATGATTTAGAAATAGCAGTTAGAAAATTTTATCACAAGGTAAATTTTGCAGAGTTTTTAGAAGTTTATGATATTAAAGAAAAAGAAGTAAATAGTAATGACGAAACGAAGATTTAGTAGTAATAAAAATCAAGATTTATGGATTACAAGTTATGCTGATTTGATCTCTGCAATTTTTGCAGTAATGGTTTTGTTTGTATCTTTCTCGAAAATTGATATTGAAAAATATGATATGATTCAAAAAGTTATGATTGAGAAAAAGAAGAAAGAGTATGAAGAGTTTAAAACTTTAGCTCAAATTCAAGTTATTATAGAAAATCTTGTAAAAAACAATAATTTAGAAGAGTTTGTAAATATAAAAATAGATAAAAATGGCTTAATTGTTAGTTTTTCATCTGCAGCACAATTTGAGAGTGGTTCATATATTGTAAATAAAGAGAAAATATCAAAAATGAAACCTATTCTTGATGAGATTGTTGCACATAGCAAGTATAGATATATAGATATTGAAGGGCATACAGATAATGTTCCTAGCTTTAAAGTGTCAAATTGGGAGCTATCTGCTTTAAGAGCTTTGGCAATACAAAAATATTTAGAAGAATTAGGACTAAATAATAAAAATGTAAGATTAGTAGCAAATGCAGAAAATCAACCTTTAGTAGAGTATAAAGGAGAAATAAAAAGCTCAATAGATGAGGAAGCAAGAGAAGCAAATAGAAGAGTTAGTATAATTATTAGGGAAGCAAAATTTGATAATTTGGAACAAAATAAAATTAATAAGGAAAATTAATGAGATATATTTTAGACAATAAACTCATAGCAATTATAGGTATAATAGCTTTTCTTTTAGGACCAGCTTATGATTATTTTGATAATAAATTTTTTACTGGTACTGTTAGTCTATTTTTATGTATTTCTGTTTTAGGTGCTGTTTATTTTGAGTGGAGAAAAGATAAAAAATTTAATAAGAGTGTGGTTCATATTCCAATTGTGATAAAAGTAGATGATGGTTCTCAAACACAATATATTATGAATGAATTGCTTAGAAATATTGAAAAACAGTATGGCTACAAAGATTATAAAAAAATATTGCAAAAATACTATTCTGTAAATACAGATAGATTAATCTTTGAAGAGGTTTGTGATATGGACAATTTTGATAGATTGATGAATTTTGCACGAGTTATAAAATACAATATCGCACAATTAGAAGAAGTTTTAAACAAACCTGTAAAAATACATATAGCTTTTTATAGAAGACCTGCTGTTGCCTTTTTGATAGGAACAATTTTCAAAACAAATAGTGTAGCGATATATCAGACAAACAATAAAAACTCTTTAGATATGGTTGCAAATATTGATGATAGAAGATATAAAGAGAGAATTGGTGAATTTAAAAAATATATTGTAGAAAAAGATATAAAAGATAGCAATATTGATGAAATTCTTGTTGTAATAAATTCTGCTAGTCATAATGTAAATTTAAATTCTGATGATTTAAAAAATTATAAAAATATTGTAAAAATAAAGCTAAAAGAACCTGGGACTATACCATATGAAAATGACTGGACAGAGTATTCTCAAGAGATTTACAATGTATTTAACTCTTTGCAAACACAATACAAAAATATCACAATTGCTCACTCTATGCCAGAAGCTTTGGCAATTTTATTAGGAATGGGTTTTGGAGATTATTGGAATATTACAATCACTCAATACAATAAAGGTTCATATCCAAAAGTATATAAAATGAATGAAATAAAATATTATTTTTAGTAGGAAACAAATATGATTTTAATCTCTCTTTTAGGTATTCACGACTCTTCAATCTTCCCAATTCTTTTTGAATTTAAAGAGAAAATAACAAAACATATAATCATCCACGATGATTCAAAATATGAAACAACTATGATAAAAAAAGTTTTAGCTTCGCAAGAGAAATTCAAAGATTTTTACTCTTTGAGTTTTGAAACACACTCAATAAAAATAGATGAAGACTCTTATGATTCGATTTTAAATTGTTATGAAGAGATTTTAAAACTTTCAAACAGTGATTTTGAAAATATCTACTTCAATGCAACAGGTGGAATGGTATCTTCAACTATCATCTTGTCTTCAAAATTACTTGAAAAAGGTGCAAGTTTTATAGCTTATGATATTTTTGACAATGGCTACAATATCCTTACAAAGCACTCTATGCAAAACAAAATCATCTCAAAAAACAAAGATATTTACACTCACTTTATGCTAAAAGGTTATGAAGTTTTATCTATGGGAAGCAAAATTGAAGCCTATAAAAGAAAAGATATTGTGATGAAAATTTGTGAGAATTTAGCTTCCTATCAAGAGTTTGCTTTTTTGATACAAAATAAAAGATACGATGAGATAGCTGGTTTTAATGAGATAAAAAAAGAGCTTGAAAAGATGGATAAAATCAATGATAAAATGTTTATCCAAGGTACAATTTTTGAAGAGTATATCTACTGGTTAATAGTAGATAATTTCGATTTTGACCATGTAATGTTCAATGTAAAAGTAGAGTTTGAACCACAATTTCAAAACGAATTTGATATTTTGATGATAAAAGATAATCATCTTCATGTAATAGAGTGTAAACTTAGAAAATTTATCGAAGGTGAAGATTTTGTATATAAACTAGATTCAATTATAGATTATTTAGATGATGATGGCAAAGGTATGATTTTGCTTGTTGGAGCAGAAGAAAAAAGAGTTACAAATCAAGGAAATGTAAAAAAATCTTTTACAAATGGCACAAAAGCAAGAGCAAAGGCTTCTGATATTTTAATTCATCACACAAAATATTTTGATAAAGAGGAGTTCCTAGAAGATGTTAGAAAGCATTTTCTAAATTAAAATAGCAAAATTAAATATATTTTGCAAAACTTTGCTACACTTCTTTTATGAATAAAGAAGATTTTTTTATAAAACAAATATCAAATAGTAAGTATAACGGCGATGATGGTGCATTTATAGATGGATATGTTTACTCTATGGATGCTTTTTTTGAAGATGTGCATTTTAAAAAAGAGTGGATAGAAAAAGGGTTTATGAGTTTAAAACAGATAGCTTATAAATCTATGCTTGTAAATATCTCAGATGCAGTTGCTATGAATGCAAGACCAAAATATGCTCTTATAACTGTTGCAATTCCAAATTCTTATAAAGAAGATGATTTAAAAGAGCTTTCAAGTGGTTTTAAAAAGGCCTGTAAAGATTTTGATTTAGAGATTATTGGTGGAGATACTATTGAAAATAAAAAATTAGATATTAGTATTACGATTATCTCTAAAACTACAAAACCTATATATAGAAGTGGAGTAGGATTGGGCGATTATATCTGCTATACAGGAAAACTTGGAAGCTCAAAAAAAGATTTAAATGAGCTTTTAGCAGGAAAAAAGATAAAAAAATCTTCAAAATTTATAAAACCAGAGTTAAAATCAGAGTTTTTTTATGAAGCTTCAAAATATGTAAATTCTGCTATGGATATAAGCGATGGACTTTTTTTGGATTTGGAAAAGCTCTCAAAAGCTTCAAATATAGGTTTTGAGTTTTTCAAAACTATAAAAGATGATATAGGAACTTCAGGAGAAGAGTATGAGATACTTTTTGCCTGTAGTCAAAAAAATCTAAAAAAGATAGAAGATATTGCAAAAAAACATAATACAAAAATAAATATTTTTGCAAAAGCTGTAAAAGGAAGCTACCAAAGTAGCTTTTCAAACCACCATTTTAAAGATTAAGGAAATTATTTGAAAATTCAAAGATATTTAAACCATTCACCAATTGATGTTTATTTTAAACAAAGTAAAGATGATTTTGTGGTTACTGAAGTACCACTTTATGAGTTCACAAATGAGGGTGAACACCTTATAATTAAGCTTAGAAAAAAAGATTTAGCAACTTGGGATGCAATAGAGATTTTGGCAAATTATCTAAAATGTAGCCCTAGAGAGTTTGGCTATGCAGGGCTTAAAGATAAAAATGCGATGACAATTCAGCATATTTCAGTTCATAGAAAATACGAAGAGGCTTTAAAAGAGTTTTCGCACGATAATATAAAAATACTTGAAACAACTTACCACAATAATAAGATAAAAATAGGGCATTTAAAAGGGAATAATTTTTTTATACGACTTAAAAGAGTAGGGCTTGTAGAAAAGCAAAAAATAGAGGAAGCTTTAGGACAAATTGCCACTTTTGGGATGCCAAACTATTTTGGTTTTCAAAGATTTGGAATAGATGGAGAAAACTATAAAAAAGGAAAACAAATAGTTGAAGGAACATTAAAAGAGCGAAATAGAAACCTAAAACAGATGTTTATAAATGCTTATCAAAGCTATTTGTTTAACTCTTGGCTTTCAAAAAGAATAGAGATTTCAAAATTAATTGAGGCATTTGAACCAAAAGAGATTTATACAAAATTAAATTTACCACTAGATGAAGTCAAAAGAGCCAAAAAACAGCCACATCCTTTTAAAATTTTAACAGGAGATTTACTAAGTCATTACCCTTTTGGAAGAATTTTTATAATAGATGATTTGGAAAGTGAAAGCCAAAAGTTTTTTGATAAAGATAGAGTTCCAACAGGTCTTTTATGTGGAAAAAGAGTAAAAAAATCTGAAGGTTTTGCTCATGAAATAGAAAAAGAGTTTGAAGTAGAAATGAGTGAAGATGGAGCAAGAAGATTTGCTTTTGTTTTTCCTGAAAATATTGGAAGTAATTATAAAGAGGATAAAAACCATATGGAATTAAGCTTTTATCTTCCAAAAGGCTCTTATGCAACAGAGTTAATAAGTGAAATTTTACACATAGATTTAACAAATAACTAAAAACAAGGAAACAAAATGAACTATGAAAATACTATTTTAGAGCTTTGTGAAGTGATAAAAGAATCAGAACATAATGCCCAAGAGATTTTTAATAATATTGAAAGTATAGATGAATTTTTACAAGAGTTATCTTTACCTTTGCATCAAAAAAATAAGCTTTCAAATCTTATTTCAAATATTTATGGACTTTTACAAAATCAAGATTTACATAGACAAAAAATAGAGAGAGTTGTAAACTTTGTTTGTGATAGCAATAATATCGATAAAACTCAATATAATCTAGCTCCTAGTGCAAAAAATATTGATGCAAGTGAAGATACACTTAGCCCTGCTGAATTAGAAGCTTTGATTAAAAGTATGCAAGAGTAGATTTTAAATAGTTTTTAAATTAAAAGAAAAATTATCAACTTTTGGATAAAATCTATACTTAAAATTAAAAAAATAGAAAAAAGGACAATAAAAATGGCATTATATACATGTGGACACATTATTCCAGATTCAGATTCAGTTTGTTCAGCTATTTCACTAGCTTATCTTTTAAACAAAATTGGTCGTCCTGCAACTCCTGCAAGACAAGGTGAATTAAATCCTGAAACAAAATTTATTTTAGATAAATTTGGATTTGTTGCTCCAGAACTTAAAACTTCTTTTGCTGGTGATGAACTTTTTATCACTGATTATTCAGATATTGCACAAGCTCCACAAGAACTTGATAAAACAACAGTTGTTGGAATAGTTGATCATCACAAACTAGGAGATATTACAACATCAGCTCCACTAGAGTGCTGGATTAGACCTGTTGGCTGTACAAATACAATTGTAAAAGAGATGTATGACTATCATAAAGTTGAAATTCCTGCAAATATTGCTGCTATTATGATGTGTGCGATTTTATCTGATACAGTTATTTTTAAATCACCAACTTGTACAGCTCTTGATATTCAAGTGGTAAAAGAGTTGGCAAAAATTGCAAATATTGAAGATTATGGTGCTTTAGGTATGGAGATGTTTAAAGTAAAATCGGAAGTTGAAGGAACTCCTATAAGAGAACTTGTAATGAGAGATTACAAAAACTTCGATATGCATGGAAACAAAGTAGGAGTTGGACAACTTGAAGTTGTAGATGGTTCAGTTTTTGACTCTATAAAAGATGAGCTTCTAGCAGATATTCAAAAAGTAAAAGAGGAGAGCAAACTTCATACTGTAGCACTACTTTTAACAGATATTATGAAAGAGGGAAGTGAAGTTTTAGTTGTAAGTGATGATTACTCTATTTTTGAAAAAGCTTTCTCTTGTAAACTTGAAAACCAAAAAGTTTGGCTTGATGGTTGTTTGAGTAGAAAAAAACAAATCATTCCTTTCTTAGAACCTGCATTTGCTTAAAATATAAAGCCTTTTGGCTTTGTATTTAAAAATTAACTTATCTTCCTTTAGGATACAAAATGAAAAAATATTTAATAGAATTTTTGAAAGATTTAGGAGTTGATCCTACATTTTTAGTTTTAAGTATATCAATTTTACTTATTATTGTAGTTACTTCTATAATAATTCACTTCGTTTTACATAAAATAATTTTAAAAACTATCCAAAAACTTGATAAAAAAAGAAGAAATATAATAACTTCATCTTTACTAGAAGAGAATCTTTTTCAAAGATTGGCTCTTCTTTTTCAAGGTTTGGTTGTTTATTGGCAAACTACAATTTGGATTGAAAAAGGTTCAATTTATGAAACTTTATTAACAATATCTTTGGTTTGGATAAGTATTTTTGGGCTTTTAGCAATTTATTCTATTATTGATAAAACATTTAAGACCCTTCATACAGCAACAGAAGTGCAGTTTTTTGCTACAAGAACAATTATTCAAAGTATTAAATTAATATTTGGAATAGTATGTTTTATCTATATAGTTTCTATTTTAGCAGGTAAATCTCCAGTTGCTATTTTAAGTGGACTTGGAGCTATGTCTGCTGTTTTAATGTTGGTTTTCAAGGATACAATTTTAGGGTTCACTGCAGGACTTCAACTAAGCACAAATAAGATGGTTCAGGTTGGAGATTGGATAGAGATGCCAAAATATGGTGCTGATGGAGATATTATTGATATTGGATTAAATGTTGTAAAGGTGCGAAATTTTGATAAAACTATTACAACAATTCCAACTTATGCTCTTGTATCGGACTCTTTTAAAAACTGGCGAGGTATGAGAGAAAGTGGTGGGAGAAGAATAAAAAGAGCCATAAAAATCGATATAAAAAGTATAAAATTTTTGGATGATGAGGATATAAGAAGACTAGAAAAAGCAAATCTTTTAGCTCCATATTTACATGAAAAACAGTGTGAAATAAGAGATTATAATGAGAAAAATCATTTTGATTTAACTGTTGCTATGAATGGAAGAAGGCTTACAAATATTGGTACTTTAAGAGCTTATTTGCTTACATATCTAAGAAATCATCCAAATATAAATAAAGATATGACAATAATGGTAAGACAACTAGCACCAACAGAATATGGTATTCCACTAGAGATTTACTGTTTTACATCAACAACAATTTGGGCTGATTATGAGAATATACAATCAGATATTTTTGATCATATATTCTCTGTTTTGGGTGAATTTGGAATAAAATCTTATCAATATAGTTAAAAAATAGTTTTTAACTATATACAAAGTAAAAAGATAGTATTCTAAAGTTTAATTTTTTAAAAAGGATAATAATATGAAACACGAATTAATGAAATTACCATTTACAAGTTTAGCACCTTTAATGTCAGATGAGACATTAGAGTATCACCACGGAAAACACCACAACACTTATGTAACAAACTTAAATAACCTAATCCCAGGAACAGAGTTTGAAAACCTAAGTTTAGAAGATATTATCAAAAAATCAAGTGGAGCAATTTTTAATAATGCTGCTCAAGTATTTAACCACGATTTCTTCTGGAATGGATTAACTCCAACTCAAGGTGCAATTCCTTCAAATGTTGAAGCTGCTTTAACAAAAACTTTTGGAAGTGTTGAAAAATTTAAAGAGGAGTTTACAGCTAAAGCTATTGGACAATTTGGTTCAGGTTGGGCTTGGTTAGTTCTTGATGGAAGTGAGTTAAAAATCGTTACAACTTCAAATGCTGGCTGTCCTTTAACTGATGGTTTAAAACCAGTATTAACATGTGATGTTTGGGAACATGCATACTATATTGATACAAGAAATGCTAGACCAAAATTCTTAGAGAACTTCTGGCAACTTGTAAACTGGGATTTTGTAGCTAAAAATTTAGCTTAATCTTTTAAGTTCAAGGAAAAAGTATGGAGCTTTTCCATACTTTTTTATATGAAATCTGCAATTTTTAAAAACTCAAAATTAAACTTCCTAGAGCTACGATATATAAAAGATATTCAAGATTGTATAAAAATGCATCTTCATGAAGAGCTTACTATTACAGCTATTAAAAAAGGTTCTTTAAAACTAATTTTTGAAAACATCTCTTGTGATATAAAAGTAAATGAAATAGCTATTATAAATAGCCAAATTCCACATTGTGCGACTTTAAATGAAGTTTCAAAAGATGGTTATGTTTTGTATTTAGATAAGAACTATCTACAAAAAATTGATTTTGAATTTAACTCAAATTTTGAACTGATAAAAAATAAAAATATCTATAAAAACTTTATAAATCTTTGTGATTGTTTACTTGATAATAAAATATCTCTGCTTGAAAAAGAGGAGAGATTTTATCAATTTTGTTTAGATTTTTTCTCTTTTAAACAAGATAAAATTGCCTATAAAGAGGAGTCTATTTTAGCTTTAAATTTGAAAAAATATTTAGATGAGAATTTTTTGGAGGAGCTTTTACTAGAAGATTTATCTTTAAAATTTGATTTAAGTATAGTTCACTTGATACGAATTTTTAAAAAAGAGTTTGGGCTTCCTATTCACTCATATATAATAAACAAAAAAGTGCATTTAGCAAAAGAGCTTTTGGCTTCAAATTTGCCAATAATTGAAGTTGCACAAAGTAGTGGATTTTTTGACCAAAGCCATTTAAATAGAAGTTTTAAAAGAATTTTTCAGCTTACACCAAAAGAGTATCAAAACAATATTTTCAAATGTTAATTTTGTACAAGATTTAAATATATTAAAAGGCTAATATTTTGAAAAATTAGACTGGAAATAATTATGAGTTTTACAAAATATGAAAAATACCCAAGAGTTGAAAACTTCAAAAGAGAGTGGGCAGATAAAAGTATAGAAAAAGCACCAATTTATTGTAGTGTGGATTTAAGAGATGGAAATCAAGCTTTGATAAACCCTTTAACAGTTGAGCAAAAATTGGAATATTTCCAAGCTTTATTAAAAATGGGATTTAAACAAATAGAGGTTAGTTTTCCTAGTGCTAGTGATACAGATTTTTCATTTACTAGAAAATTAATAGATGAAAATTTAGTGCCAGATGATGTTGCAATTCAAGTTTTAATCCCTGCAAAAAAAGAGTTGATTAAAAAAAGTGTTGAAGCTATGAAAGATGTAAAAAATGGAATTTTTCATCTTTACAATCCTACAAATGAGTTTCAAAGAAGAGTTGTTTTTCAAAAAAGTGATGATGAGATAGTTCAAATGGCAGTTGATGGAATGAAATATTTAGTCGAACTTACAAAAGATTTTAAAGGAGATGTAACTTATCAATACTCGCCTGAAAGCTTTTCTCAAACAAACTTAGATTTTGCTATAAAAATATGCAATGAAGTGATAAATGTAGTAAAACCAACAAAGCAAAATAAGATGATAATAAACTTGCCAAATACACTTGAAGCTTGTACTCCAAATATTTATGCAGATAGAATTGAGTATATGTGTAAAAATCTAAACTATCGCGAAGCTTTGATTATGAGTGTTCATCCACATAACGATAGAGGAACATCGGTTGCTAGTGCTGAATTAGCAGTTCTTGCTGGTGCTGATAAAGTTGAAGGAACTTTATTTGGAAATGGGGAGAGAGCTGGAAATTTGGATATTGTAAACTTTGCTTTTAATATTTATTCACAAGGAATTGACCCAAAATTAGATTTATCAATTATTGATGAGATAAAAGCTATGTATGAAAAAAATACAAATTTAAAAGTACACCCAAGACACCCATATGTTGGGGATATGATATTTACAGCTTTTAGTGGAGGACATCAAGATGCTATAAAAAAAGGTATAGATTTTTATAGAGAAAATGAAAGTAAGATTTGGAATGTACCATATTTGCCAATAGACCCAAAAGATATAAAAAGAGGTTATGAAAATGTTATAAGAGTAAATTCACAATCAGGAAAAGGTGGAATTAGCTTTATAATAAGTGAGTTTTTTGGTGTAAATATAAGTAAAGATGAAGCTATAAAATTTGGACAAATTATAAAAGATGAGTCAGATAAGCTAAAAAGAGAGTTAGAAAAGTATGAGATTATAGAGCTTTATAAAAATTTTAAAAAGTGAGAAAACTCACTTTTTACCTAAACTCAATTTTCCCTTGACTTGCTAACAATGCTCCACAAAGATTGTATAAAACCCTAGCTCCTACATTTTCATCAAAGCCATCATTACTTGTTCCAACTTCACATAAATCAAAACCTATTATATTTCTTCCACTTTTTACAATCATAAAAATAAGATGTTCAAGTTCTCCATATCTTAGTCCACTAGGTACTGGAGTTCCTGTGTTTGGACAGTTTAGAGGTTCAAGTCCGTCTATATCAATAGATAAATATACATTTTGTGGTAATTTTTCAATATAAAAAGAGAAAAGTTCTTCCAAAGATTTTCCACTTGCTAATTGGCTTTGCATAGCTGTATCATACAAACATGCACCTTTTTCACCCAAATTTTGCATTCTTTGAGACTCTTCTTTACTATAATCTCTTATTCCAACTTGTACAAGTCGTGAAACTTTATCACACTCATTTAAAACATTATAAAAAATCGAAGCATGAGAGTAAATAAAGCCTTCATAAGCCTCTCTTAAATCGTGATGAGCATCTACATGAAGTATTCCAAACTCTTCATCTAAAGTATCATTTAAAGCTTTTATAAGTCCAAGTGGGCAAGAGTGGTCACCACCTACAACAGCTACAAATTTTCCATTTTTTATTTGCTCTAGTGATTTTTCATAAACAAAACTATTTAAAGTTTTTGAAGCTTCATTTACAAATTTTAAAGCTTTTTTATCATTTTTCTCATTTTCTAAAGCTTCAATAACTTTTATCGCTTTTTTTCTAGCTTTAGAACTCAATTTTTTTATATTTTTATCTGATTCAAGCATAGAAATTCCTGCACTATAAGGCTTAATATAGTGATAGTTTTCAACATCTAGTTGATGACTTGCTAACTTTATAGCCTCAGGTGCACTAGCTGTTCCCTCTCCAAAAGAAACAGTAGCTTCCCAAGGAACTGGTAGTAAAACCAAAGTAGCATCTTCTGGGCTTAATCTACCTCCTATAAATCCATCATTTTCTAGTGGAGGAAGTCCAAGTTCTAAAGCTTTTATCTCTTCTTCTAAATTTCTATAATTCATTTTTTTATCCCGATATTTTATAATTTTGTTTTATTATATGATAAATAAGGAAATAGTATAGTAAAATTTAAAAGTATATTTTAAAATATCTAAATATAGAGGTAAAATGACTCCTGCTATTAATTTGCTAAAAAAACATAAATGTAATTTTCAAATTCATAAATATGACCATGATCCAGCTTGTGTAAATTTTGGAGATGAAGCAGTTGAAAAATTAGGACTTGATGCAAACCAAGTATATAAAACATTGCTTGTGGAATTAAGTCCAAAAGAGTTGGTTGTTTGTGTTGTTCCTGTTTCAAAGCAGTTAAGTTTAAAAAATGTAGCTGATATTTTTGATTCAAAAAAGGCACAAATGGCTTCAAAAGATGAGGCTCAAAAGGTTACTGGGTATTTACTTGGTGGCATTTCTCCTTTAGGGCAAAAAAGACTTTTGCGAACAATTTTAGATGAAACAGTAAAAGATTTTAAAACAATTTTTATTAGTGGTGGAAAAAGAGGATTGGATATAGAACTGAATCCAAAAGATTTAGAAGTTCTTTTAAATGCAAAAATAGGTAAAATTACTGCATAAAATAAAAAGGAGTTTTGTATGTCAAAAAATAGTGGTGAACCAACTTTAACAAAAATAGATGATTATAATGGAAACGAGTCAAAACAGAAAAGAAATACTGTAAGATTAATAGTTATTGTACTTTTAATAATTGGTGCAATTTTTGCATATTTAAAACAACCAATTCAAGAAGAAGCTATACAAATTCAAGAAAAAACACAAATTCCAGCAAAATAAAATAGATAAAAAGCTAGAAATAGCTTTTTATCTCATATTTATTAAACTTTTTCAATCTTAAATTTTTTCTCGATTATATCTTTTGCTACAATTAAAGTAACACCAAATAAAATTAGAACTATTCCTATACCCAAAGAAATTGTTAGTTTTTCATTAAATACTAAAACACCTATCATAACAGCGGTTAATGGCTCTAATGCTCCTAAAATAGATGTAGGTGTTGCACCTATCATATTTATAGCTTTAATTAAAAAAATCAATGATATAACAGTTGGAACAATGGCTAAAAATATTGAGAAAAACCACATATTAAAAGTTATTAAGCTCTGAATAGCATATTTCTCATCAAAAAATGAGTAGATTAAAATAGTCAATGTACAAAAAAACATAGAGTAAAATGTAAGTTTTATTGCTGGAATTTTTAAAGCTTTATTTACAATTACTATATAAATTGCATAAAATAAAGATGAAATAATAACTAAAACAATACCAATGAAATCGATACTCTCTCCACCAATTTCAAATAGTAAGATAACTCCTGTAAATGCTATAAGTATTGATAAAACAGTTATGATTGATACTTTTTCTTTAAAAACAACACTCATAATAACAGCTACAAAAATAGGGTAAATAAATAAAATAGTTGAAGCAAGTCCAGCATCCATATATAAAAAGCTTCCAAATAGACATAAAGCAGAAAATCCAAATAAAGAGCCAATTAGTGCTAAAAATGACAACTCTTTTTTTGTAACATAAAATGATTTTTTTTGAAAACTCATTAACAAAGCTAAGAGAATAACAGCAAATAAAAATCTGTAAAATACAACAGAGCTTACATTTAGTCCTTCTTGATATAAAAATAGAGCCCCAAAAGGGTTCATCCCGTAAGCAACAGCTGAAACAACAGCAAAAATAATACCTTGAATTTGAATACTCATTTTAAATTTCCATAATTTTTCAGCGATTGTACTCAAAAGAGGCTTATTTTGGCTTTTAAGAGCTAGTTTAATATAATCTGATTTTAAATTAGGAGTCATAGTATGAAAATAGATAAAATATTGTTTTTTGGGATATTTTTTGGGTTTTTAAGCTCTTTATTTGCAATGGACACAAAATTTTATGCAGGTCTTAGTGCAGCTAAGGTTGATAAGAATAGTTATACACAATATACAATTGCTCAAGATACTAGTACAAAATTTGATAATGGAATTTTAGCTGGTTTTTCAAATAGTCTTAGTTATGGAAGAGTTAAAACAGGACTTAGTGCTACAACTTTGGATTTGGATTTAAAATTAGGATATGAGTTTATTCCTAATTTAAGAGCCTATGCAATAGGAAGTGGTGCAGTACAATTTTTTGATAATAGTACATATACAGGTTTAGGTTATGGTGGAGCTTTAGAGTATAGAATTAGCTCTTTAGTTTCAGTTGAGGGTTCATATAAAACTATGAATATGAGTAAAAGTAACTACTCTTATGATTACGATACCGCTAGTTTAGGGATTAGATTTGGTTTTTAGAAAATGAATAGCACACTTAAAAGTTTTGCCCAAGTAATGTTTCAAAATAGTCAAATAAGTGGACTATTTTTCTTTATAGCTATTTTTATAAACTCTATAAATCTTGCTTTTGGTATGCTTTTAGGAGTCGTTGCTTCAAACTATTTTGCAAAAATATTGGTATCTAATAAAAATGATATAGAAGATGGATTGTATGGTTTTAATGGAGCTTTGGTAGGAATTGCATTATTACTCTTTTTTAAACACACTATTTGGTTATATATAGTTTTGATTTTCGCAAGTTTTTTTGCTACTTATGTATTTTATTATTTAAAAAATAGTTTAATTAATTTTCAAGCATTTACTTTTCCTTTTATCTTAACTGTTTGGATAGTTTTATATTTTTCAAATACTTTTTTATTAGATTTACAAATACTCAATAAAAATATCACTTCATACAATATATTTGAAACTATCTTTTTAAATATCTCTCAAGTATTTTTTCAAGATTACTATTTAAGTGGAATATTAATAGCTATAGGAGTATTTTTAAATTCAAAAAGAGATTTCTTTTATATAATTTATGCTTCATTTATAGCTTTGATTTTTGCAAATTTATTTTCCTTTGCAACAAATGATATAGAGGTTGGTTTATATGGATATAATGCCGTATTAATAGCACTATCTTTGGTTTATGCTGGGAAAAATCTATTTACTATAACCTTGGCAATAATCTTATCTATTTTTGTAGTAAAGATATTTTTTGCTCTAAATTTAGTAGCTTTGACTTTCCCTTTTGTTTTAGTTTCGTGGATATTTTTATATAAAAAAACATCTGAAGTTTAATCTTCAGGTGTGTTTATCATCCAAATTGAGAAAATATCTAAATAATCCCAAAAAGATTTTATAAGTTCTTCTTCTATTTCTAGTTTTTCTAAAAGAGGAATATAACATTCAAGCCAAACTTTTCTTGCACTTTGAGTTATTTTAAATGGTTGATGTCTAACAAACATCATAGGAGCTCCACGATTCTCATTGAAATATTTTCTTCCACCACAAATTTGTATGAAAAAATCGCTAGAGTTTAATTTAGCTTGTTCATATTCAGCATCATCTTGTGGAAAAATATCATATATTGAGCTTTGTTTTATTAAGTCATAGTGGTCACTAATTAATTTTCTAATTCCATCTTCACCCATAACTTCTAAAAATCTTCTATTTGGAGTTTTTACCTGAGGTCTTGTACCAAACCGTGCATAAGATATATTAAATTGCATTTTAAACCTTTTTAATTATAAATTCTATTTTATTGTACAATAGTTTATATTTTAATAGCTTTACTTAAATATTGTTATAATATCTTTTAATTTTAAAATAGGTAAATAATGATAGATTTAAACAAAGTAGTAGAGTGTTATAGTTGTGGACTTTTTGTAGAAAAAAGTGAAGATGAAACTATTTCACAAATTTGCCCTAGATGTGAGAGTAAATTGGCAAAAAAACACAATTTTTCTATTGATTCTTTGTTTTATGCAATTTCTAGTTTAATGTTATTTTTTATTTTATCTTTGTATCCAATTATTAGTTTAAATATAAATGGTCAGGAATTAGATGCAAATATTTTAAAAACAGTATATATTTTATATGAGCAAGATTTTTATATCGTCTCTTTTTTGGTTCTATTTACAATAATTTTAGCACCAGTTTTAAACTCAATAGTTGTAATCTTAGTATTTTTTCAAACAAAATTTAAAGTACAGATTTTTAAAAAGCCATTTTTATATGACTCTTACCATTTTTTTAAAGAGTGGGGATTTATAGAAGTATTTGTTATTAGTTTGATTGTAACTTATATTAAGCTTGTTGGAATGGTAAGTGATACAAAATTTGATATAGGATTTTTTGTTATTTTAGCTTATGTTTTTTGTTTTATTATGTCAAATATAAAATTTGATGCAAGTGCTATTTTGGATGATTAAATGGTTTTAATATCTTGTAAAAATTGTAAAAAAGTGTATGAAAAAGATGATTATACACCTTTTAAATGCGAAAGATGTAATCATAAAGTGAGAAAAAGGGTTGAAAACTCTTTACAAATATCATTGGCACTTACCATTTGTGCTATGCTTTTGTATATTCCAGCTATGATTTATCCTATGATGGTAGTTACTCAATTTGGAGTAAATCTTGAAAGCACTATAGTTGAAGGAATTATTAGCTTTTTAGAGATGAAAAGTTATTTTGTAGCAAGTGTTATTTTTGTAGCAAGTGTTGCTATTCCAATAGTAAAGCTTTTTGCTCTCTTTTTTATTTTTTTGACTCTAAAAATAAATATACAAATGGAAAATAAAACAAAGATTTTACTTTATAAATATATTGAAGCTATTGGAAAATGGTCGATGATTGATATTTATGTTGTGGCTTTATTAGCTTCAATTGTTCAGCTTGATGAGTTATTTAATATAAAAGGTGGAGTTGCTGCTACATCTTTTGCTTTAATGGTAATAATTACAATTTTTGCAGCAAATAGATTTGATACGAGGATAATTTGGGATGAAAAAAGAGATGATTAATAGTAATTTAAATGAAACAGTAGTTTATAAAGCAGAAAAAGAGAGTAAAAGAAAATTCTCTTTTGTGTGGTTACTTCCTTTGGTAATACTTGGAATTTTGGGCTATATTGCTTATGATTCGTATTCAAAACAAGGGACAAATATTGTAGTATATTTCAAAAGTGCAGAAGGATTAAAAGAGAATGTTACAACTTTGGAGTACAAGGGGCTTACTTTAGGAAAAGTTACAAAAATATCTATGCACGAAGATTTAAAAAGTGTTGCTGTTAATATTTTAGTAAATAGTGATGTAGCTTCTTATGTAGCAAATGAAGACTCTCAATTTTGGATAAAAAAACCAACAGTATCTTTGACAAAAATATCTGGACTTAGCACATTAATAAGTGGTTATAAAATAGAACTATCATCAGATTTTAAAAATAGAGATGATATTAAAAATATAAAGCCAAAGTGGTATTTTAATGGGCTTGATTCTCAACCAGATGAAGAGTTTGAAGAGAATGGATACTATGTTACACTTCTAGCAAATGACAAAGATAATATTGATGTTGGAACACCAATTTTTTATAACAAATACCAAATAGGTGAGGTTGTTTCAAAAGAGTTTAAAGAAGAGGAGCTTTATGCAACAGTTTATATTTATGATAAATATAACTATTTAGTAAATAAAAGCTCAAAATTTATTATGAATGAAGCCTTAAAAGTAAGTTATGGAGCAAGTGGATTAAATATTGAAGTTGGTTCACTTTACTCAGCAATTATAGGTGGAATTACAGTGGTTACCACTTCAAAAGATGATGAAAAAATATCTAAGGAAGATATTCAAATTTTATATGCTTCAAAAGATGATTTGAAAAAAAAGATATATTTTTCAATAGATTTTACTGATGCAAGAATAGAAGAAAATACACCTATTTTATTTAAAGGAATCGAAATAGGGAAGGTTACAAATATTAAATTACATGAATATATTTTAAGTACAAAGGCTTATGTTTACGAAGAGTACAAATATCTACTTACAAAAAATACTAGATTTTTTGTGGAAGAACCAACTATATCTTTTGGTGGAATAAAAAATTTAGGAAATATTGTAAAAGGGAATTTTATCTCTCTAGATTTTAAAGAAGGTGATTTTAGTGATAAATTCTCTGGAGTATCAAAGAAAGATTTAAAAAAGAGTTTACATACTATAAAAATTGATTTAACTTCAAATAGTTTGAACTCTATTAATGAAAGAACGAAAATATATTATAAAAATATTGAAGTTGGAAGAGTTGATAGCTATGAACTAAGTAAAGATTATAAAAGTGTAAGAATATCTATATTAATAGATGAAAAATATAAAGATTTGATAAACGATAATAGCAAATTTTATGATATGAGTTCAAAAATATTAGAGATAAAAAACTTTGATTTAAATCTAAATTATAGTGGTTTAGAATCAGTTTTAAATGGTTCTATTGGGCTTATTTCAAATAAAAATGATGGAAAATTAAGTAAAAAAGAGTTTACTTTATACTCTTCATATAAAGATATAGAAAAAATTAATAGAGATAAAAGTAGTGGTTTTATTGTATATACTGAGTTTGATAATAGTTTTGTAATCAAAGAAAATATGGCACTTATTTATAAAAATCAAGAGATAGGTTTTGTAAAAAATATAAAATTTGATGATAGAGTTTCAAAAGTTGAGATTTTTGTATATGAAGAGTTTAGAAACTATATAAAAAATACAAGTAGATTTTATAAAAAACCAAAAATAGATTTTAAGGCAAGTTTGAGTGGAGTTTTATTTGAAGTTGATAATTTTACAAGTCTTTTAGAAGGCTCAATAGAGCTAGATAATAGTTCAAAAACTCCTTTAGGTAACCACGAGATTTATTCAAGTTTTGATGATATGCAAATGGCTACAAATATGATAACTATTATTTTTGATGATGTTGAAGGTTTACAAGAAGATTTCTCAAAAATAGTTTATAAAGGTGCAAATATAGGAAAAGTTAAAAAAATATCTCTAAATAAAAATCAAAAAGTTGAAGTAAAAGTGATAATAGATAGAGATTTTGGTGATTTTGCAAAAGAAGGAACAATTTTTTATCTTAAGAAACCTAGAATTTCTCTTCAAGAAGTTGCAAATGTAGGTTCAACTTTGATGGCTGTAAATATTGGTGTAATTAAAAATGATAGAAGCGAATACCAAACAAGATTTATAGGAAGTGATAAAGAACCAAGTGTGAGTTCAGATATTGGAACTATTATAAAAGTAGAAGATAAAACAGCATCTAGTGTAAATGTTGATTCACCTATTTATTATAAAAATGTACAAATTGGAAAAGTATTAAGAGTTGATTTAAGTACTGATGCTTCAAGAGTTATAGTTGATTGTTTGATTTTTGATAAATATAAAAAATTTGTACGAAAAAACTCTGAATTTTATGATATTAGCGGTTTTGAGATGGAATTTTCTATTTTTTCTGGTTCAAAAATAGAGTCAAATACTTTTACTAGTTTACTTAAAGGTGGGCTTGTTGTGGTTACTCCTTATGAATACAATGAAATAGCAACATCAAATGATAGATTTAATTTGAATAAAACATTAAGAGAAGATTGGAAGAGTATAAGCCCAAGTATTAAATAAATTTTATAAAAAACTAAGGTTAAAAAATTGAATTATGAGATAAAAAATAGCTCTATAAAAGCAAAAATAAAATCTTTTGGAGCAGAACTAAATAGCTTAAAAAGGTGCGATGAAGATTTTGAGTATATTTGGCAAGGAGATAGTAAATATTGGGCTAGACACTCTCCTGTGCTTTTTCCAATTGTTGGTAGATTAAAAGATGATAGCTACATTTATAAAAATCAAAAATATTCTCTAACTCAACACGGTTTTGCAAGAGATAAAGAGTTTGAAGCTTTAAGAAAAGAAGAAGATTTTATAGAGTTTATTTTAAAAAATGATGAAGAGAGTATAAAAATATATCCATTTTCTTTTGAATTTATTATCTCTTATAAATTGGAGAAAAATAGTCTAAAAATATCTTATAAAGTAAAAAATAGAGATACAAAAGATATATATTTTTCTATTGGAGCTCATCCAGCTTTTAATATTTCAAATGGTGATTTTTTAGAATTTGAAAATATTACAAGATCTAAAAGATATTTTTTAGATGAAAATGGCTTGATATATAAAAATGAAGATTTAGAATTTTTAGAAAATAGGCTTATTTTAGATAAAAATATTTTTAAAGATGATGCTTTGATTTTTTGTGATAAAAATATAAATTCTGTTATTTTAAGAGATGAAAAAAATACAATATTAAAAGTAGAGTTTGATAATTTTCCATATTTGGGTATTTGGTCAAAGCCAAATAATACACCATTTGTTTGTATTGAACCTTGGTTTGGAATAGCAGATGAAAAAAATTCAAATCAAAAAATAGAAGATAAAAAAGGTATTTTACTTTTAAAAGAGGATGAAGAGTTCTCTTGTAGCTATAGGATTAAAGTTAAATGATAAAATTGCTTTACATTTATTCTTAAATATCTTATAATGATAAGTAAATTTATCATTATGAGTAAAAAATGAAAAAAATATCTGTAAAAATTGATGAAAAAAATATTGGTGAACTATTTTTTGAAAAAGATAAAAATCAGTATGGATTTAACTATTTAGAAAACTACAAGCCAATATCTTTGATTATGCCTTATAAAAACTCTACTTATATTTGGAAGTATAAGCTTCATCCAATCTTTGATATGAATATGCCAGAGGGCTATCTTTTTGAACTTTTTAAAAACTTTCTTACAAAAGAGTATGGATATATAGATGATTTTTTGGTTTTTTCTC
Organism: Arcobacter vandammei; assembly: GCF_016106035.1. Classification (GTDB taxonomy): domain Bacteria; phylum Campylobacterota; class Campylobacteria; order Campylobacterales; family Arcobacteraceae; genus Aliarcobacter; species Aliarcobacter vandammei. The sequence goes on along the minus strand of NZ_JADKPZ010000004.1, from coordinate 9,350 downwards.
ATATTTGTTCAAATATTCAAAGTAGATTAACTTTTGAAAATGAGCTAAAAAAAGATGAGTTTTTCTCTTTTGATTTAGATGAAGTTTTACAAAATGATACACAAGATACATTTTTTAAAATTGTTACAAGTTTTCTAAATAAAAATGCAATAAGTGGAGTTCAACCAAAATCACTTGCTATTTTAAAAGACAAAGAAAGCTTGGTTTCAAAAGAGTATATTATAAAAACTTGGGCAGATGAGTATCCACAACTTGCATTCAATGAATATTTTTGCTTAAAAGCAATAGAAAAAAGTGGAGTTAAAATCCCAAATATAAAGCTATCAAAAAACAATAAATTTTTATTGGTAGAGAGATTTAATTATGACAAAATTTCGGACAGTTTTTTAGGATTTGAAGAGATTTTATGTTTACTTGGAAAAAATAAAGATGAAAAATATAGTGGAAGTTATGAACAAATTGCAAAAGTAATTTATAGTGTAAGTACACAAAAACAAGATGATATGATGAGTTTTTATAAAGTAATAGTTATGAACTACTTGCTTAAAAATGGAGATGCACATCTAAAGAATTTTGGAGTTCTTTATAATGATGATTTTTCACAAATACATTTTGCACCAGCTTATGATGTTGTAAATACTTTAGTATATTTTCCAAAAGATAGACCAGCACTTACTATGTTTGGCAAAAAAATTTGGTTTGGTAAAAAAGAGTTAGTTCGTTTTGGCATACAAAATTGCTACCTAAAAGAAAGTGAAGCAAATGAAATATATGAAATTTGTATTAAAACTTTAAAAAATAGTATTTTAGAACTTGAAAATTATTTAAAAACAAATGAAGAGTTTGAAAATATTGGAAGAAAAATATTAGAAATTTGGAAAGTTTCTTTGGATGAAAAATCATATAAGGAGATAAAAATTGAAACTATATGAAATAGGGCAGAAAATTAGAATCTTAAGGGAAGAAAAAAAACTAACTCAAGAAGAGTTAGCAAAAACTTGTGGAATTAGTCGTGTAACTTTAGGCAAAGTTGAAAAAGGAGAAATGGGCAATACAAGTGTAAAAACTCTTGATTTGATTTTGGATAGATTAGGTTTTGAAATAGAGTTTAAAACCAAACAAGGCTTTGGATTACCTAGTTTAGATGAGTTGTAAAGAGAATTTAATTTCTCTTTACAGCTTTTTTATTTGGTAAATCTGTGATTGTTCCATCATAGATTTCTGCGGCCATACCAATTGACTCATGAAGTGTTGGGTGTGCATGAATTGTAAGTCCCAAATCCTCAGCATCGCAATCCATTTCAAGAGCAAGAGATATTTCTCCTAGAAGTTCACCAGCATTTTCTCCTACAATTGCTCCACCAATTATTTGGTTTGTGTCTTTATTGAATAGAAGTTTTGTAAGTCCACTACTTGCTACATCACTTGCTAATGCTCTTCCACTTGCACTCCAAGGAAATGATGCTACTTCATAGTTAATTCCAGCTTTTTTTGCTTCATTTTCAGTCATTCCAGCCCATGCAATTTCAGGGAAAGTATATGCAATAGATGGAATTTGTTTTGGTTCAAAAAACACTTTATGCCCAGCAATTACTTCAGCGGCCACATGCCCTTCATGTACAGCTTTGTGTGCAAGCATTGGTTGTCCTACAATATCTCCAATAGCAAAAATATTTTTTGCTTTTGTTCGCATTTGATTATCAACTTTGATAATTCCTTGCTCATCTACTTCTACACTTGTATTTTCAAGTCCCAGTTTATTTCCATTTGCACTTCTTCCAAGGGCAACTAAAACAGCATCATAAGTAGTTCCACTTGCTGGTGCATTTTCTCCACTAAACTCTACATAAATTCCTTCAGATTTTGGGATTATGCTTTTTGTTTGAGTTTTGTACATAATATTAAATCTATCTTCATTTGCTTTTGTGTAGATTTTTATTAAATCTTTATCAGTTCCCGTCATTAATTGCTCACCTCTAATTGCAATTTCAACTTCACTTCCAAGATTTGAATAAACTGTTGCCATTTCAAGTGCAATAATTCCACCACCAAGAACTAGAAGTTTTTTTGGAACTTCTTTTACTTCAAGTGCATTTGTAGAGTCCCAAATTCGTGGGTCTTCATGTGGAATAAATGACATTTTAGAGCTTTGGCTTCCAGCTGCAATAATACAATACTCAAAACTTATTTTTGTAGTTTCGCCATTTGTTAAAGCAACTTCAACACTATTTTCATCTAAAAACTTTGCAAGACCTTGAATATGTTGCACGTTTCTCATTTTTGCCATAGCACCCAAACCATCTGTTAGTTTTTTAATAACTCCACTTTTATAAGATGCAACTTTTTCTATATCAATTTTTGGCTCTTCATAAAAAATTCCAGCATTTTTGATATGTTTTGCTTCATCTATTACTTTTGCTACATGAAGTAGGGCTTTTGATGGAATACAACCAACATTTAAGCAAACTCCACCCAAAGTTGGGTGTCGTTCAACTATTATTGTATCAAGTCCTAAATCAGCACTTCTAAAAGCAGCTGAATATCCACCAGGACCTGCACCAATTACTAAAACTTGAGTTTTAATTTCTGACATCTTTTAAACTCCTTATAAACTTAGTAATCTTAAATCACTTAAGATTTTAGATAAAGTTGTCGTAAATCTAGCACCATCTGCACCATCAATTACTTTGTGGTCATAAGATAAACTTAGTGGCAAAATAAGTCTTGGTTTAAACTCAGAGCCATCAAAAATTGGTTTAATTGATGATTTTGAAACACCTAAAATTGCAACTTCTGGAGAGTTAATAATTGGTGTAAAATATGTTCCACCAATTCCACCTAGACTTGAAATTGTAAAGCATCCACCACTCATATCAGAGTTTGTTAGTTTTCCATCTCTTGCTTTTTTTGAAAGCTCTGCTAACTCAATAGCAATATCTTTGAAGCCTTTTTTATCTGCATCTTTAATTACAGGTACAACTAAGCCATTTGGAGTATCAACAGCTATTCCAATATTATAATATTTTTTCATAATTAGCTCTTGCCCATCAGCACTTAAACTTGCATTGAATTTAGGGTGAGTTTGTAGAGCTTTTACAACAGCTTTTATTATAAATACAAGAGGTGACAGTTTAAACTCATTTACACTATTTTGCTCTTTTCTAAAGTTCTCCATCTCTGTAATATCAGCTTCATCAAACTGAGTAACATGCGGACTAGCTAGATAGTTTCTATGTAAAAATGGTCCAGAAACTTTTTGAATACGGCTTAGTTCAATTTTTTCAATCTCCCCAAATTGTGAGAAGTCAATCTCTTTGCTTTCTGGTAAGTTAAATCCAAAACCAACACCAGTTGCACTTGCTGGTTTGTTTAGTTGCTCTTTTACATAAGCTTTTATATCTTCAACTAAAATTCTGTTTTTGTGTCCGCTTCCTTTTACAAAACCTAAATCAACACCAAACTCTCTTGCAACTCTTCGCACACTTGGACTTGCATAAACTTTTGCTGCTTTTTTAGATAATACTTTGCTCTCTTCAAGTTCAACACTTCTAGCAGCAACTTCTTGCAGAGTTGGAGTCTGTTTTTGTTCAACTTTCTCTTCTTTAGCCGTTGTCTGTGGTGCTGGAGTTGGAACTTTATCTTCAATTACAACTGTTTTTATAACTTTTGCAATTAAATCACCACTATTTAGTTTTTGACCTTTTTCAACACAAACTTCAATAACTTCTCCACCAAAAGGTGCTGGAACATCCATTGAAGCTTTTTCAGTTTCAAGAGTGATGATGCTGTAATCTTTTACTATTACATCACCAGTATGAATCATAACATCTATTAAATCAACATCTTTTTCAGCTCCTAAATCAGGAACTCTTACCTCTTCAAGTACAGATTTAACTGATTGTTGTTTTACAAACTGTGTTGGTGTTGTTGTTTCAAAATTTACATTTGTTGCAGGTGCTTCTTTTATAGTTTCTTCTTTAATTGGAGCTACTTCTTCTTTTACGGCTTCAGATGAAGAACTTTCCTCTTCCACTCTTGCTATTAAATCTCCACTATTTACCTTGTCGCCAACTTTTACTAAAATCTCAACAATTTTCCCTTTAAATGGAGTTGGTACATCCATAGATGCTTTTTCAGTTTCAAGTGTGATTAAACCATCTTCAACTTCAACCATATCTCCAACTTTTACCATTATGTCGATTAAATCAACATCTTTATCAGCTCCTAAATCAGGAATAAAAACATCTTTAATATTTGCCATTTTTTACCCCTTATGCTTTTAGTGGATTAATTCTTGTTGAATCAATCTCATATTTTTTCATAGCATCAATTGCCACTTTTTTATCTATTTTTCCATTAATTGCAAGTTCAGCAAGTGTTGTATAAACGATAAAATCTGTATCAACTTCAAAGAATTTTCTTAAATTTGCTCTACTATCACTTCTTCCAAAACCATCAGTTCCTAGTGCTTTGAAGCTACCTTTTACATAAGGTCTTATTTGATCTGAATAAGCTTTTACATAATCAGTTGCACTTACAATAATATTATCTTCATTGCTTCCTAAAACTTGCTCAACATAAGGAGTTTTTGGCTCTTTATCAAGATTTAAAAGGTTATATCTTTCTATTTCTTGTGCTTCTCTTGTTAATTCATTGTATGAAGTAACTGAGTAAATATCCACTTTTATATCATATTCACTTGCTAGTATTTGGGCAGCTTTTAGTGCTTCTTGGAAAATAGAACCTGAACCTAAAAGTTTAACTTTATAATCATTTTTTGCTTCAAAAGTTTTTACTTTGTAAATTCCTTTTATAATTCCTTCTTCAACACCTTGTGGTATTGCTGGTTGTACATAGTTCTCATTTAAAGTTGTAATATAGTAGAAAATATCTTCTTGTTTCTCTCCATACATTCTATTAATTCCATCTTGCACAATAACAGCAACTTCATATCCATAAGTTGGGTCATAAGTTACACAATTTGGAACAGTATTTGCTAAAATATGAGAGTGTCCATCTTCGTGTTGTAATCCTTCACCATTTAGTGTAGTTCTTCCACTTGTTCCTCCAACTAAGAAACCTCTTGCTTTTTGATCTCCAGCTGCCCAACATAAATCTCCAGTTCGTTGAAATCCAAACATTGAATAGAAAATATAAAATGGAATCATTGGATAATTATTAACTGAATATGATGTAGCAGCTGCAATCCATGAACTCATAGCTCCTAACTCATTAATTCCCTCTTGTAAAACTTGACCTTTAATGTCCTCTTTATAGAATGCTACTTGGTCTTTATCTTGTGGGATATATTTTTGTCCAGCACTTGAGTAAATTCCATATTGTCTAAACATTCCTTCCATTCCAAATGTTCTAGCTTCATCAGGAACTATTGGAACGATACTTTTTCCAATATTTTTATCTTTTAGTAAAACATTTAAAGCTCTTACAAATGCCATAGTTGTAGATATTTCTCTATCACCACTTCCATTTAAAATTGCTTCAAATTCACTTAAAGCTGGAATTTCAAGTTTGTTTGTAAACTTTTCTAATCTTTGAGGTACAAATCCACCTAAAGCTTCTCTTCTTGATTTTAAATATTGAATTTCAGGAGAGTTTTCATCTGGTCTATAATATGAGTAAGATTCAACTTCTTCATCACTTATTGGTAAATCAAATCTATCTCTAAATGCTTTTAGTTGATTTACATCTACTTTTTTTACTTGGTGTGCAATATTCATTCCTTCTGCTGCACTTCCCATTCCATAACCTTTTACAGTTTTTGCTAAAATAACTGTAGGACGTCCTACTGTTTCAGTTGCTCTTTTAAATGCTGCATAAACTTTAACAGGGTCATGTCCACCACGATTTAATTTCCAAATATCATTATCACTTAAATTTTCAACTAGTTTTGCAGTTTCTGGAAATTTATTAAAGAAGTTTTCTCTTGTATATGCTCCACCTTTTTGTTTAAAGTTTTGGTACTCTCCATCAACTGTTTGTTCCATTAATTCAAGAAGTTTTCCAGATGTATCTTTTTCAAGTAAAGAATCCCATAATCCACCCCAGATTACTTTTAGAACTTCCCATCCAGCACCTCTAAATTCACCTTCAAGCTCTTGAATGATTTTTCCATTTCCTCTTACTGGACCATCAAGTCTTTGTAAGTTACAATTTATTACAAATATAAGATTATCTAAGCCTTCTCTTGCTGCCATTCCAATAGCTCCTAGAGATTCTGGCTCATCTGTTTCACCATCTCCCATAAAGCAGTACACTTTTTGTGCAGAACAATCTTTTATTCCTCTATTTGTAAGATATTTTAAAAATCTTGCTTGATAAATAGCTTGTAGAGGTCCTAATCCCATAGAAACTGTTGGAAATTGCCAATAATTTGGCATTAATTTTGGGTGTGGATATGATGAAAGTCCATCATTAAATGCTTCTTGTCTGAAGTTATCCATTTGCTCTTGTGTAAATCTTCCTTCAAGAAAACTTCTAGCATAAATACCAGGGCTTATATGTCCTTGAAAAAATATTAAATCTCCACCATCTTTATCATTTGGTGCTCTAAAAAAGTGATTAAAACAAACATCATATAAAGTTGCAGATGATTGAAATGATGCAATATGACCACCAAGCTCTAACTTTTTGTTTGAAGCTCTTTGAACCATAATTTGTGCATTCCATCTAATAATTGATCTTATTTTTCTCTCCAAATCCATATTTGCTGGCATTTTTGGCTCTTCTTCAGGAGAAATTGTATTTATATATGCAGTTGTTGCACTATATGGTAAGTGGGCTCCACTTCTTCTTGATTTATCTATTAGTTTTTCAAGTAAAAAATGAGCTCTCTCTACTCCTTCTTCTTCGATTACAGCTTCTAAAGCTTCCATCCACTCTTTTGTTTCAAGAGGGTTAATATCTTCTAAATTTAACTTTGGCATAAATCTCCCTTTATAAAAGTTTTCTTAATTTTTAAAATTAATTTGCAATTTTAATATAAAATAAATTATAATTCACTTATAAAAATATTTTTAGGATAAAAATAGATGAACTTTAACAATAAATTTAGATTGATTATATCACAAAACCTTAGCTCTAAAGTTAATTCAAATATAGATAAAGCACTATTTAAAAATTTTGTAAATAGTCAAAACCCTATTTTAAGAATTTACTCTTGGGAAGATAGTCTTACTTTTGGGGCAGGGCAGAATATTGAAGATTTTTCTGAGCTTAAAAATAGGTATCAAAACAATGTATCAAAAAGATTAACAGGTGGTGGGGTACTTTTTCACGGGCATGATATTTCATATACTATTTTATTGAGTCCAAATCAAATAGAAAACAAAGATGTAAAAGAGACATATTTTTTGATTTGTCAGTTTTTAATAAAATTTTATGAAAATTTAGGATTAAAAGCCCATTTTGCAAAAGATGATGAGAATATAATTTTAAGTAAAAGTCCATTTTGCCAAATTGGTTTTGAAGCTTATGATATTATAATAGACGGTAAAAAAATAGGTGGAAATGCACAAAAAAGGGCAAAATTTTGTATTTTACAACATGGCTCTATTCCACTTTTTTCTAAAAGTTCAAATGATTTTTTAGGAAGTTCTTTGCAAGATTTTGGAATAAATATAGGCTTTATTGAGGCAAAAGATAGTTTAATTAAAGCCTTTAAAGAGACTTTTGAAGTAGAATTTATAAATGATGATTTAGATGAAAATGAGAAAAATATTTTAAAAAACTTAGAAGAGGAAAATTAATATGACACAAGCATTAAATAGTGAAATAACTACAATAAATTATAAAAAACCAGAGTGGCTTAGAAAAAAATTAACTCCACATACACAAGTTGAGATGGAGACTTTATTAAAAGATGTAGGTGGACTTCACACAATTTGTCAAGAGGCAAAATGCCCAAATATTAGTGAGTGTTTTTCAAATAAAAATGCCACTTTTTTGATTTTGGGAAATATTTGTACTAGAAGATGTACATATTGTAATGTAAAAACAGGGCTTCCAAACGGTGTTGATGAGAGTGAAATAAAAAAAGTAACAACTTCTGTTTTAACTTTGGGGCTTAAATTTGTGGTAATTACAAGTCCAGCAAGAGATGACTTAAAAGATGGTGGAGCAGAGCAGTTTTACAAAGTTACAAGAGATATTTTGGAGAAATCTCCACAAACAAAAGTGGAGATTTTAATTCCTGATTTTAAAGGAAATGAGGATAGCTTAAAAAGAGTCATTGATTCAGGTGCAACAATTATTGGACACAATGTTGAAACAGTTCCGTCTCTTTATCGTATTAGAAGAAACGGAACTTATGGAAGAAGTATTGAAGTTTTACGAAAATTAAAAGAGTTTGGTGGTGAAAAAGTTAAAACAAAAAGTGCTTTGATGGTTGGCTTAGGTGAAACAAAAGATGAGATGATAGCAGTTTTCCAAGATTTGCTAGATGTTGGTTGTAAGTTTTTAAGTATTGGACAATATCTTGCACCTAGTGGAGAGTATGAAAAAGTTGTGGAGTTTGTAAAGCCTGAAGTTTTTGAAGAGTATGAAAAAATTGCTTACTCTATGGGATTTGAATTTGTAAAAGCAAGTCCCTATGCAAGAAGCTCATATATGGCTCATCACTACCTTAATATGGCTTCTGCACTATAAAAAAGAAGATTTTGAACCTTATGGTATTTAAAATATAAATTTGATATATAATATGAAAATAATCAGATTATTTACAGATTCAAGTGTAAATCCACAAAAAAAGATAGGTTTTGGAGCTTTTTTAGAAGTTTCTGATGATAATTTAGAAATTGATGATTTAAAGAAAAATATAAAAATAAAAAGATTTGATGATACAAGTTCTACAAAACTTGAACTTCAAACTCTACTTTGGGCTTTAGATAAAATTTGTACAACAAATAGCAAAATAGAACTTTACACAGATTGCCAAAATATTATAGGTTTGCAAGATAGAAGAGAGAAATTTGAGATAAATGAGTACAAAACTTCAAGTGGAAAGATTATAAAAAATCATGAATTATATAAATTATTTTTTAAGAAAATAGATGAATTAAATATTGATTTTATAAAAGTAAAAGGCCATAAGAAAAATAGTTTAAAAGATGAAATAGATACTATCTTTAATCTTGTAGATAAAGCTTCAAGAAATGCTTTAAGAGAGAATATAAGTGTTTAAAATGGGACCATAAATTAAACTGTGTAAACCACCTTTATTGCTTCACCGATAAATAATCTTAATTATAGTATAATGTTTTATGGAAAAAATAGATGCTAGAAAATTAACACCAAGAGAATTATCAGAGAAACGAAAGATAGTTATTAAATTA
>NZ_JADKPZ010000039.1 GCF_016106035.1 Arcobacter vandammei | reverse complement strand
TGAAGAGTATGAAAAGTATAAAGTTCAAATGATAAATGAGAAAAGTAAAGTGCAAATTGACTTTGAAAAAGTTGTTGCATCTTTAGGGGATAAAAAATAATGAAAAAAGATTTAGAACTAAAACACCATCAAATATTTGAAGAGATAAAGCAACTTGATAGCTACACAGATAAAGCAACAGCTATGTTTACTCTTACTCAAACAGAAGAAAAACTAAAACGAGACAATATCCAAGGCAAAACAAAAGCCAACCAAACCCACCATGAAGTAGGTAAAAAAGTAAGAGAAACTATAAAAGAGCTGGGTGGAACTATGCCAGAGGATTTGCCAACTCCAAAGACAAGTGTAAGCAAGATAGAAAAATCATATAAAAGTCTTGAGGATAAAAACCATGAGTGAAATCAAACAACATTGGCAAAAAATTGAACTAAATGAGATTTTATCTATATCATCAAAAAAATTTAACCCTATTGGTAATAATGAAAATAAAAAATGTGTTGAATTAGAACATTTATCACAAGAAACTGGAAAACTATTAGGTTATACAAATTCTAGTGAACAGCAAAGTATTAAAAATAGTTTTGAAGAAGGACAAATTTTATTTGGAAAACTAAGACCATATTTAAAGAAATTTTGGAAAGCAGAATTTGAAGGAGTTTGTTCATCTGAAATATGGGTAATGAATGGCAAAAAAGTTAAAAATGATTTTTTATTTTATTTGGTACAAACAGAAAAATTTAACCAAATAGCAAATGTTTCAAGTGGCTCAAAAATGCCAAGAGCTGATTGGAACTATATGTCTGAAATTCCTTTTGATATCCCACCTCTAAAAGAGCAAGAAAAAATAGCCGAGATTTTGACAACTTGGGATGAAGCCATCACTAAACAAACCGAGCTTTTAAGAGCAAAAGAGCTACAAAAAAAAGCCCTTATGCAAAAGCTTTTAAGTGGTGAAGTTCGTTTTGATGGGTTTAGTGATGAGTGGGAAGAAGTGAGATTGGGAGAGATTTGTAAAATTACAACTGGAAAACTTAATGCTAATGCAATGGTTGAAAATGGAAAATATACATTTTTTACATGTGCTAGAGAAACATATAAAATTAATGAGTTTGCTTTTGATACAGAAGCTTTGCTTGTATCTGGAAATGGTGCAAATGTTGGATATATACATTATTTTAAAGGTAAGTTTAATGCCTATCAAAGAACTTATGTTTTAGACGATTTTGAGCATGATATTTTTTTAATCAAGTATTTATTAGATAAATATTTGAGTTTGCAAATTTCTCGTGAAAAGAATGAAGGCAATACTCCATACATTACATTACCAACATTGACAAAGATGAAATTAAAACTCCCATCACTACCAGAACAACAAAAAATTGCCGAAGTTTTAAGCCTTGCAGATGATGAGATAAATCTTCTTAAAAATGAACTTGAAGAATTAAAACTTCAAAAAAAAGCACTTATGCAAAAACTACTAACTGGACAAGTGAGGGTTAAGGTATGAGTTTTACAATGATGAATTATGATGAAGTTTTGGAAGATGTTAAAGAACAAAAAAGATATTTATTGCTTGGTAATGGTTTTAGTATGGCTTATAACCCGAAAAGATTTTCTTTTACAAGCTTACTTGATAATGCTGTTGAAAGAGAATTGATAACAAAAACAAGTCCGATTTATAAAGTCTTTAAACAATTTGATACTAAAGATTTTGAAGAGGTTGTAAAACTATTAGAAACATCTACTAAAGTTTTGAAAACTTATGGAGTGTTATCAAAGGCAGATGAAAAAAAGATTTTAGATGATTCTAAGTCTTTGAAAAAATATCTTGTTGATGTAATTACAAATAATCATCCTGACAAAATAACAGAGATTTCTGATGATGAATTTTTCAATAGTTCTAGTTTTATTAAAAACTTTGAAAAAGTTTACACTCTAAATTATGATTTATTACTTTATTGGAGTTGCATAAAGCTTCAAAGCTTTATACAAGAAGAACAAATACAAGATTCAATTTTAGACATTAGTGATGGATTTTATGACCCTCATGAACAAACTACAAATTATGTAGTATTTGGAAATGATGGAGCATCTCAGAATATTTATTTTCTTCATGGTGGTTTACATATTTTTGATAAAAAAAGTGAAATTATCAAAAATACATTTTCAAGAACTGATAAATCATTAAAAGAACAAACTCTTGAAAATTTAAATAAAGATATTTATCCTATCTTTGTATCAGAAGGAACAAGTGAACAGAAAAAAGCAAAAATTATTCATAATGCTTATTTAAATCATTGTTATAAAAGTTTATCAAGCATTGGAACAAAAAATAGTAGTTTAGTTATCTTTGGAACACTTCTTAAAAGAAATGATACTCACATAAGAAAAGCAATATTAAAAAGCAAAGTAGAAAATATTTATATTGGTGTATCAAATGAGGATGAAGCTAAAGAATTTGATGATTTTATAGAACAATCTTCAAAATTAAAGAAAGCTAAAAAAGTTTATTTTTATGATTATAGAACGGCTAAAGTTTGGAGATAAATATATGAAACTACAAATTAACGAATCACAAAACATAGAGTTTAAACAATCTTGGAGAGATGAGTATATTAAATGGCTTAGTGCATTTGGTAATACTGATGGTGGGAAACTATATATTGGTGTGGATGATGATGGCGAAATCAAAGGCATTGATAATGCCAAAAAACTTCTTGAAGATATACCAAACAAAGTACGAGATATATTAGGAATCATGGTAGATGTCAATCTTTTGCAAGATGAAGATAAAGAGTACCTTGAAATCATCACTGATAAATATCCATATCCTATAAGCTATAAAGGTTCATATTACTACAGAAGT
>NZ_JADKPZ010000038.1 GCF_016106035.1 Arcobacter vandammei | reverse complement strand
TTATTTAATATATTCATTTGTAAATCCTTAAATGAAAAATTTACTAGATAGATTTTTAAATTCTATCTAATAAATTAATATTTTTAGGTTTACACAGTTAATTTTATACTACCTTTAAAACTTCTATTTTATTTTAAAATAGAAGTCGTCAAACATATGTTTAAGAATTTATCTCTTTATCTAGGTAAAAACCAGTATAAGAGCCAGAATTTTTATGGTTTTGTGCTAAAAACTCAGGTGTTCCCATATCTACAATTTTTCCACCTTTATCTCCACCTTCAGGACCAATATCTATTACAAAATCAGAGTTTTTAATTACATCAAGGTTGTGTTCAATTACAAGTACAGAGTTTCCAAGCTCAACTAAATGATGAAGAACTTTTGTTAATCTATCAACATCAGCAAAATGAAGCCCCGTTGTTGGCTCATCTAGGATATACAAAGTATTTCCAGTATCTTTTTTGCTTAACTCTTTGCTTAGTTTTATTCTTTGTGCTTCTCCACCACTTAGAGTAATTGCATTTTGTCCCAAAGTAATATATCCAAGCCCAACATCACTTAAAGTTTTTAGTTTTGCATAAAGTTTTGGAACTTTTGCAAAGAATTCTAAAGCTTCATCAACACTCATATTTAAAACATCAGAGATATTTTTACCTTTATATAAAATCTCTAAAGTTTGGGCATTATATCTATTTCCATTACAAGCATCACACTTAACCATAATATCTGGTAAGAAGTGCATTTCTATTTTTATTTCACCTTCACCTTGACATTTTTCACATCTTCCACCTTTTACATTAAATGAAAACCGTCCAATCTTATACCCTCTAAGACTAGCTTCTTTTGTCTTAGTGAAAAGGTCTCTTATTTCGTCCATTAATCCTGTATATGTTGCTGGATTACTTCTTGGAGTTCGACCAATTGGACTTTGGTCAAGATAAATAACCTTATCTAGCTTTTCTAAACCATCAATTTCAACTCCATCAACTTTTTTTACTTTTCTTGCACGATTTAAAAGCTCTTGAGCAACAGGAAGTAAAGTTTGAAGAATAAGTGAAGATTTACCACTTCCACTTACTCCTGTAATTGAAACTAAGTTTCTAAGAGGGATTTTTACATCAAGGTTTTTGATATTGTTTATATTTACATTTTTTATCTCTATAAACTCTTCTTGAGGCTTATTGTGTGGATAATCTATCTTCTTTTTATCTGTTATATATAAAGCAGTTAGTGTTTTTGCTTTTTTCATTTTGTCTAAAGTTCCTGCAAATACAACCTCTCCACCAAATTTTCCAGCATTTGGACCAATATCAACGATAAAATCACTAGCCATAATTGTCTCTTTATCATGCTCAACAACAATTACCGTATTCCCTTTTTCTTGTAAAGCTCTTAAAGTCTTTATTAGTTTACTTGTATCTCTTTCATGAAGCCCAATAGAGGGTTCATCTAGTACATACATAACCCCAGTTAAACCACTTCCAATTTGAGAAGCAACCCTTATTCTTTGGGCTTCTCCACCACTTATTGTTCTTGCATCTCTACCAAGAGTTATATAACCTAAACCAACATCATATAAAAAGAAAATTCTCTCTTTTATCTCTTTTAAAATTGGAGCTGCTATAAGCTTATTTTGTTCGCTTAAATATGAAAAATTGTTATCATCTTGGAAAAATTGGTGAGCTTCTTCTATTGGAACATTTAAAATATCTGGAATAGATTTTTGTGCTACATAAACAGTTTGACTTGCTGGTTTTAATCTATTTCCATTACAAGAGTCACATTTTTTCTCTGTCATATATTCAGCCATCTCTTTTTCATCTTTTATCATATCGTAGGCTAGTTTTACAATACCTTCCCATTTTCTTGTAAGTTTGTGTTTTTTCCAAAAAAATGAGAACTCATCAACACTTCCGTGAAGTATAGTTTTTTTCTGATGCTCATCTAAATCAGAAAAAGGTATTTTTGTATTTATACTTTGACTTTCACAAAATGCCATAAGCATTTTAAAATAGTAACCTTTATTAAAGCCATATATAATCTTTATAGCCCCATTTTCAATATCCAAATCTTCATTTATAATTTTTTTCATATCAAGAGCATATCTAATTCCAAGCCCATCACAAGAGCTACAAGCACCTTTTGGAGAGTTAAAAGAGAAACTAATAGGTTCAAGTGGCTCAAATGATATTTTACAATCAAAACAAGCCATATGTTCTGAATAGTGTATAGCTTTTTCTATCCCTAACTCTTCATAATTTAATATTTCAATCTCAAGTTCTCCAAAGCTTTCTTTTAAACCTTTTTCAACATCTTGAGCAATTCTATCTTTGTTTGATTCATTTGCTGTAACCCTGTCTATTACTACTTTTATAGTGTGCATTTGAGTTTTGGATAACTCTATATCTTCATCAAGTCTTACCATAACCCCATCAATCATAGCTCTTACATAACCTTTTGCTCTAAGGCTTTCTAAAAGGTCTGCAAAGCTACCTTTCTTACGATTAATTAGTGGTGCTAATATCACAAGTTTTGCTTCATCTGGCAAAGATAAAACCTGATTAATAATATCCGAAGCACTCATTTGAGATATTGGTTGATTACACTGATGGCAGTGTTGTGTACCAATTCGTGCATATAGTAGCCTAAAATAGTCATAAACCTCTGTTATTGTTCCTACAGTTGATCTTGGATTCTTTGAGGTTGTTTTTTGGTCTATTGCAATTGCAGGAGTTAATCCTTCAATTCTTTCAACATCAGGTTTTCCAACTTTATCTAAAAATTGTCTAGCATACGAAGATAAAGACTCTATATATCTTCTTTGACCCTCAGCATATAGGGTATCAAAGGCTAAAGTAGATTTCCCACTTCCAGATAAGCCTGTAAAAACTATAAGTTTATTTTTTGGAATTTCTAGGTTTATATTTTTTAGATTATTCTCTTTTGCATTAAATATTTTAATTGTATCACTCATTTAAATCACCTTTAAAAATTAAAGCTTAGATTATATGATAATTTCAATAATAACTTAGTAAAGGAAAATTACGATTTATATCTTTATTATTTGTATAATTATAAATATATTTAAAAATATAAATTTTTTAT
>NZ_JADKPZ010000037.1 GCF_016106035.1 Arcobacter vandammei | reverse complement strand
AGTATTTATAAAATTTCTCATATTTGTAATACCTATAATAATATTAATAGAAGTATTTCTTCCAATCAATAAAGAAGGTTTATGGTTAGAAGAGAAATAAAATATTTTTAGATTTAAAACATAAATTTAAAGGATAATTAAATATTATCAAAAGTAAAATAGTATATTCAAAATAATAAATAAATAAAATTTATAAATAAAAAGGTAGCAGTAATGGAAATACCAATTAACCCTGGATCAATTACAATGATGATAATTTTAGCCTTTGGAATATTTCTTGCTTATGGCAAATACTCTTATGAAAAAGATTTAAAGAATAAGAAAAAATAGTTTTATAATTTACAATAAAGTTAAATAAACTTTGATGGAACACCGTGTACGATGCAAGTCACATGTATGGTATGGAGCAGGGAAAAAGTTGGAGATAATATCAAATTCTTACCTATAGCTACAAATATGTATAACCAAAAAAGGATAAAAAATGATTACTTATACTCAAAAAGAGATAGTGGAAATTTCTGAACTTTCAAAACCTTTGAGTAGTTTTATTGACAAGATTTCGACAAAAGCGGTTGAAAAATTTGTAATTGTTAAGAATAATAAAACAGAAGCCGTTATTATAAGTGCAGATGAGTACGAACAAATAAGAAAGATTCAAGACTATTTAGAAAATTTGGAAATTGCTCAGATTATTAAAGAGAGAGTTTTAGATAAAATTGCAATTCGGATGTCTTCGGAAGAAGACTTGAAAAGATATTTTGGAAACAGAGGTATAAGTTATGAAATATAGAATTTAACTCTTGCTACAAGTTTTTCAAAAGAACCTGGATATTGCATTAGTCTTGGAACTCTAATATAAAATTTTGGATAGCTTTATTCACTATTGTTTGAGCAAGATAAGATTTATCTGTTCTTGTAAAACCTGTAAAAATTATATTATTTCCATCTTAAATAAATTTCAGTGAAGCTAGTTCTAAAATTAAAGATTTATCAAGAACTCTATTTGATATAGAGAAGTTTATATCTTCTATATGGAAACTTTAGTGTGAAATCTCTAATAAAAAAAGAACTCTAAATAAAATTCAATTTTCAAAAACAATCTCTTAAAATAATTCAAGTTATAACTACATATCTTTTCAAAATAAATCTCCTAGCAAATAAAAAATTTAGAAAAATAAATTCAAAAATCTTAAAAATACTGTTTTATTTGCTGTTTACTAAATGTTTTTTTTACTGTTTTTTTGTAAAAAATAAACACTTTAACAAAGCCTTATTCTAGGCTTATTTTCTCAAACTTAGTAAAAAAAAGGAAACCGAAGCAAAAATTTAAACTATCAAAAAAATTTACCTTAAAATAATAAACAAAAATTTGTGTTACAATTTCCTAATTTTAACTTTTTTAATAATTGGTTTACAAAACTTTGTAAGCTAGATTCAAAATATATTTTTTATAAATATATTAACCAATAGATGTTTTATCTATTAAAAAATATCTATTACTACTTATCTTTTTTAATTTTCAAAAGCACAATTACTTTTAAGCAAATCAAAAAGATAAAAACAAAAAATAATCCTTAGAAATTTACGAGTTTCTTTTTGCTATTACGATTGTAATGACAAAAAATTCAAATGCAAGAATTTAAATAAATGCAGATTGACTTAACTAACTTTTGCTTCAGATAGGAGCTGAATCTATCATCAAAAATAAAAAAATTTCATAGAAAGGAGGAAGAGATGAGAGGAAGTGTTTATTATCAAAGCTCCCAACTTGTTAAACAAATATTTCAAGAAGGAGCAAAAAAAGAAGATAAAATAAATCCAAATCATGAATACTACCAAATGGTTTCAAGCTATAAAACTATGGAGAGTTACAGAAGAGTTTGGAACAACTTTTTTAACTATCTTTTAGAACATTGGAAGATAAGAAATTTTGAAAAAATTAGTTCAGAACATGTTCAAGCGTATATGGATTATAAGATTGAATACTATCCAAGTAAACAATACTTAGAAAAAATTTCAGCTGCACTTGGTAAGTTAGAAATTGCTTTAAAAAACTTTTCAAAAAATATTCACAAGATAGAAAAATATTATGATTTTTCAATTAGGCAAACTATTTTAAATGAAGCAAGAGATTTAAAACTTGTAGCCAGTAATTATCACAATCGTGCATACAAAAACCCAATGCTTTTAATTTCAAATTTAAAAAATCCTATTAATCAACTTGCTGCAAAAATTCAACTAGAAGGTGGAGCTAGAATTGAAGGAGTTGCATTAATAAAACCTGAACAAATTCTTGGAATTAAAATTGATAAAGTAACACAAGTTGAAAAAGGAATTATCTTTACAAAAGAGAAAGGTGGAAAGCAAGGTGAAGTTTTAGTGTCACTTAAAACTTATGCTGAATTAAAAAATTATCTATCATTAAATTCAAAATTTAAAATCAACCGTCAAGATTATTATAACGATATAAAACAAGCAGCAATTATTTCAAAAGAAGTTTCTGAAGGAAGTCATGGTCTTAGATGGAACTTTGCAAAAAGAAGGATGTTTGAATATGGAAAAGCTGATTACACTTATTCTGATTCACTACAACAAGTTAGCTATGAGATGAAGCATAATAGAGCTAGTATTACTGAGCATTATCTTGGAGGATGATTTTTATTTTCTTTAAAAAAGTTCTTATATTATAAAAATATTAACCTTTGATTTTACAAATAAAATTTACAATTCGTTTTAAAAATATTTTTGTTTGATGATATAAAGATTTTGTAATATTTGATAGCTTTGCTATAATTAACACAGAAAATTTATTGATAAATAAACTAGGAGAAAATTTGGAAGAGTTAAGATTTTCATTAGTCGCACTGTTTGCATTTTTTGTACTTTATCTATCTTTTAAAGTAAAAAAGAAAAACGAAAATAAAAGCACTAAGTAATTATTTTAATCTCTAAAAATAATAAATCCCTGTTACTTATAAATAAACAGGGATTTTATAAAATATTAAAATTACTTTTATTTTAAATTTTTATCTTTTTCATAATCAAATTTGCCAACTGCTAAAATTATTCCGATTACCAACATTGTAAGTAGGATAATTGTTACTGTATTAAATTCTAATTGCATTTTATCTTCCTTTATATGATCTGATTCTTTTAATTTTTAGATATTTTTTATATCTGTTAAACTCTCGTTTAAATTTATCATTTAAGTCAATTGCTAGAAGTATTAACATCATAAAACAAAATACAAAAGCTATAGCTATTTGTCCATCA
>NZ_JADKPZ010000036.1 GCF_016106035.1 Arcobacter vandammei | reverse complement strand
TAAGCTATTAAGGGCTAATGGTGGATGCCTTGACTGTAAGAGGCGATGAAAGACGTATTAGGCTGCGATAAGCCTCGGGGAGCTGCCAAAGAGCTTTGATCCGGGGATTTCTGAATGGGGCAACCCAATATATAGAGATATATATTACCCTAAGGGGAGCGAACCTGGTGAAGTGAAACATCTCAGTAGCCAGAGGAAGAGAAATCAAATGAGATTCCGTTAGTAGCGGCGAGCGAACGCGGATTAGGACAAACCCAATACTTGTATTGGGGGTTGTAGGACTATAATGTGTAATTAAAGAGGATAGATGAAATAGTTGGAAAGCTGTAGCATAGAAGGTGATACTCCTGTAATTAAAATTCTCAATAATACTAATAGTATCCTGAGTAGGTCGGAACACGTGATATTTTGACTGAAGCTGGGGGGACCACCCTCCAATCCTAAATACTACTTACAGATCGATAGTGAACAAGTACCGTGAGGGAAAGGTGAAAAGTACTGCAGCGAGCAGAGTGAAATAGAACCTGAAACCATTAGCTTACAATCATTCAGAGCCCTATGTCTTGTACAGGGTGATGGACTGCCTTTTGCATAATGAGCCTGCGAGTTGTGGTGTCTGGCAAGGTTAAGCCAAGTGCGAAGCCGTAGCGAAAGCGAGTCTTAATAGGGCGATATAGTCAGATGCTGCAGACCCGAAACGAAGTGATCTATCCATGAGCAGGTTGAAGCTGGTGTAAGAGCCAGTGGAGGACCGAACCCGCTGACGTTGAAAAGTCTTGGGATGACTTGTGGATAGGGGTGAAAGGCCAATCAAACTTCGTGATAGCTGGTTCTCTCCGAAATATATTTAGGTATAGCCTTGTGTTGTAGCATATAGGGGTAGAGCACTGAATGGGCTAGGGCTGCTTACCGCGGTACCAAACCCTATCAAACTATGAATACTATATGTGGAATCACAGGAGTCAGGCGGTGGGTGATAAAATCCGTCGTCGAGAGGGGAACAACCCAGACTAACAGCTAAGGTCCCTAAGTTACATCTAAGTGGAAAACGATGTGGAGTTACTGTGACAACCAGGAGGTTGGCTTAGAAGCAGCCATCCTTTAAAGAAAGCGTAACAGCTCACTGGTCTAGTGATTCTGCGCGGAAAATATAACGGGGCTAAGATGTACACCGAAGCTTTAGACTCAGCACTTAATAATTTTTATAGGAAAAAGTATAACAGTAGTTATATAAGGCTAAATAGATAAAGATAAGATATTAACTTTATCTGTTTAGCAAAATCTTTTAGATAAGATAAGTAGAAATTATTAAGTGCTGAGTGGTAGGAGAGCGTTCTATTCAGCGTTGAAGGTATACCGGTAAGGAGTGCTGGAGCGGATAGAAGTGAGCATGCAGGCATGAGTAGCGTTAAAAGGGGTGAGAATCCCCTTCGCCGAAAACCCAAGGTTTCCTACGCGATGCTCGTCATCGTAGGGTTAGTCGGGTCCTAAGTCGAGTCCGAAAGGGGTAGACGATGGCAAATTGGTTAATATTCCAATACCAACATATAAGCGCGATGTGGGGACGCATAGAGTTAATCGAGGTCACGGATGGAAGTGTGGCTCGAAGGATGTAGGTTGTTAAGTAGGCAAATCCGCTTAACGTTAGACCGAGATCTTACAGGCTCTTGACACTCTTCGGAGGAGATGGAGAATCGATGATACTGTCGTGCCAAGAAAAGCCACTAAGTATATTATATGTTGCCCGTACCGTAAACCGACACAGGTGGGTGGGATGAGTATTCTAAGGCGCGTGGAAGAACCCTCTTTAAGGAACTCTGCAAACTAGCACCGTATCTTCGGTATAAGGTGTGCCTACTTTGGTATATGAACTTGCTTCAAAAAGCTAGAGAGGTTGCAACAAAGAGTCCCTCCCGACTGTTTACCAAAAACACAGCACTTTGCTAACACGTAAGTGGATGTATAAGGTGTGACGCCTGCCCGGTGCTCGAAGGTTAATTGATGATGTCAGCTCACGCGAAGCATTTGATCGAAGCCCGAGTAAACGGCGGCCGTAACTATAACGGTCCTAAGGTAGCGAAATTCCTTGTCAGTTAAATACTGACCTGCATGAATGGCGTAACGAGATGGGAGCTGTCTCAAAGAGGGATCCAGTGAAATTGTAGTGGAGGTGAAAATTCCTCCTACCCGCGGAAAGACGGAAAGACCCCGTGCACCTTTACTACAGCTTGACACTGTAGCTTGGATATTCATGTGCAGGATAGGTGGGAGGCTATGATGACTAGACGCCAGTAGAGTCGGAGCCATCCTTGAGATACCACCCTTGAATATTTGAGTTACTAACTGCGAAGAGTTATCCTCTTTCAGGACAATGTCTGGTGGGTAGTTTGACTGGGGCGGTCGCCTCCTAAATAGTAACGGAGGCTTACAAAGGTTAGTTCAGATGGGTTGGAAATCCATCGCTGAGTATAATGGCATAAACTAGCTTGACTGTGAGACCAACAAGTCGAACAGAGACGAAAGTCGGTCATAGTGATCCGGTGGTTCTGCGTGGAAGGGCCATCGCTCAAAGGATAAAAGGTACGCCGGGGATAACAGGCTGATCTCCCCCAAGAGCTCACATCGACGGGGAGGTTTGGCACCTCGATGTCGGCTCATCGCATCCTGGGGCTGTAGTCGGTCCCAAGGGTATGGCTGTTCGCCATTTAAAGCGGTACGCGAGCTGGGTTCAGAACGTCGTGAGACAGTTCGGTCCCTATCTTCCGTGGGCGTAGGAAAGTTGAAGAGATTTGTCCCTAGTACGAGAGGACCGGGATGAACCAACCACTGGTGTACCAATTGTTCTGCCAAGAGCATCGTTGGGTAGCCACGTTGGGATGTGATAAGAGCTGAAAGCATCTAAGCTCGAAGCCAACTCTAAGATGAACTTTCCCTGAAGTTCCCAGCAAGACTAGCTGGTTGATAGGCTGGGTGTGTAATGGGTGTAAGCCCTTTAGCTGACCAGTACTAATAGAACGTTTGGCTTTTTTTAATACAATTTTCTTTGGTTTACTATCTTATTAAGCATATCATTTAATTATGAATGTTTAATGTTGAGTTATAGATATTTATTTATATGCAATAAAGACTTTAGCATTATCTTTACAACTCTAATCAAGATGAGTAATAAGAGCGAATTTGAATTTAATTTAAAATTCACAATTCAAAGTTATTAATTATAATAAAAGCTTCGCTTTTATTACTCAACTTGTTGGTGGTCAAAGAGAAGTGGAAATACCCAGCCCCATTCCGAACCTGGTAGTCAAGCACTTCATCGCCGATAATACTGCAGGGTCCCCCTGTGGAAACGTAGGTCACTGCCAGCT
>NZ_JADKPZ010000035.1 GCF_016106035.1 Arcobacter vandammei | reverse complement strand
ATATTGTGTCATTTTTCTACTCATATTTTACCCTTTGATTATATCTTCTAATTTTACTCTAAGAGAATATAAATTTAAAAATATTTGTTCAATTTTCTTGGGGTATTATAAGTGCCGCAAATTCTTCACAAACAAAACGATAACACTAAATATAACAGAATAAACCAAATCTATGAAATGTTAAAAAATAATGTTCATGGTATGACGATAACAGAATTAGCAAAAGAACTTGATGTTAGTACTAAAACAATACAAAGAGACCTATATGAAGTATTAAGTGATTTTGGAGCTATAAAAGAGGGTAGAACTTGGAAAATAAATCCAAAATTAACTCAAGATAGTTTAGCTTCAAATGAAAAATTAATACTTGGTATTTTAGATGAAATGGCAAAAGGTGCAGGTGGAATATTTTATTCAAAAGCTCATTCTCTTTTATCTCAAGTAACTCAACAACTTGAACATCCAATCTTTGCAAATATTAATGGTGAATATTTAGAAGAAAAGAATATTGCTTTGTTTGAACTAATTGAAAAAGCTATTAAACAAAAAGTTGAAATAAAATTTGATTATGAAAATTATAACTACCACGTAAAACCTCTTAAATTAGCATTCTTTGATGGTTTTTGGTATTTGTTAGCTCTTCATATAGGGGAACAAGATGTATTCAAAAAGTTTCATTTAAAGAGTATTAAGAATGTAAAAATCATTGATAAAAACTTTGAAGTACCCCAAATTGTAGAAGATAGATTAAGATATGCAAACTCTGTTTGGTTTAATCTTGATGAACAATTTGTAGTTAGATTATTCATAGATAAAAGTATTAGAAAATACTTTGAAAGAAAACCACTAAGAGGTCAAACTATTATGGGTGAAGATAGAGATGGCTCAATAGAAATAGAAATAAAGCTCACCCATGAAATGGAAATAATACCTTTGATTCTTTGGTATATACCATATATAAAAGTTCTTGAACCTCAATGGCTAGCTGATGATGTTAAAGAAAGAGTTCATGATTATTTAAAAGATATATTATAGTTATTTAATATAGCATGAGTTGTTCTAATTTTTAAAAACAAAAATTAAACCACATAATTTAATATATTTTATATGTTTTAAAAGAAAATTAAATATTATGTGTCAAAGTAATTCTGGTAGAAAAATCCCTATCAGATAAACCCAACTTTACCAACAACCTTTTGTACTTTTTAATATATAAATATTTGATGATATAGTTTCAATCTAGAGGTGGGGGCATTTTTAATTAAAACTTTCACCATTTTAGAGTACTAATACAAAATTATTTACAAGCAATATTTCTCTTTTAAATTTTCTTCCATTATTTTTATAAAATCCTGCATTGTTGGTTTATATACATAAACATTATCGTTGTCTTGATATTCAATTATATATCTTTTATTTTCACTAAAGTTTTCAAAAGCAACTCTTTCATTACTTTCATAAAATGTAAACTCATCATAAAAAATATCTATTGGAATTTGGATTAACTCTTTTTCATTTTGAACTTGCATTTTAAAATACTCCTTTTTTTTATTTTGTAATCTATATTCATAATTTTTAAAAATTTAAAAATTATGAATATAAGTAGAGATATATTTTTTACAAAAAATAAATATATCCAAAATTATATCAAAGGATAAAAAAATGGAAAATGTAAAAAATTGTGAAACTATCACAAAACTAGATGCAAAGGGAATAAAAAAAGCTTTAATGGAATTTGCTGATTTTGATATTGATGAAAGAAATGAGATATTTAAAATCCAAAGAACGCATTTTCATAGATTAAAAGAATTACATAAAGACTTTAGCAACGAAACATTATCTCAATGTTCACTAGTAACTGCGGTTAGAGAATATGTTAAATCAATTCCTCAAGAAAAACGTGAAATACAAAAATTTATGAAGAAATTCACTAAACAAGGAAAAAAAGAGAGAATGATGCTAGAGCGCTGGCCTAGAATTCGAAAAGCTATATTAGAAGATAAGTTAAGTTTCAGAGAACTAGAAATATTTCTAAATGAAAAATATGATTTAGATGTAACGCACTCTTATATACATAAAATTTGGAAAAAAGTAGAAGTAGAGTTGTAAAATGAAGAGAAAAAAAATAGTTAAAAAAGAAGTATCTGAATTCAATACTTCTTCGATGAGTAAACCTCGAAAAATTCTTTATAATAAAATTATTAAAAATTATAGATTTTGTGAAATATATGATTTTTTAAAGTTTATTTATATAAATGAAGTTAATTTTTCTGATATTTTTATGAGAGATCTTTTTTATTTTTTAATAAAGACAGAACAATATACTTCAGAAATCATATATAGAAGTCAGAGTAATGACTTGTCAAAAAAATATGATATTAATTTAATAAATGTAGAGATTTCACTTCGTTATATGATCAATAAAATACTAGAAGCTATCATAGCAAAAAAATATTCTCTACCTGTATTTGCCCTTGAGAAATTACTATTTGCAACTTTGATTATTTTTTTGAAAAAATCTTCTTTCTATTGCAGATTTAGGTATCCTTACAGATTAAATAAATGCATTGAAGATAAAAGCATAAATGAATATATAAATGCAATAAATTCAAGAAATAACAGTTTTGAGTTTATTTTTAATTTAATTGAAACTGAGTTAAAAAAGGAAGCTGAAATATTACATAATAATAGAAGACTATTTCGAGTTTTAAACAATAAAAAATTATTATAACTTGCTAATTACAGTAGCTACAAGATTAAATATAATTTTGTAGTTACTGTAGATTTTTAAATATAATTTAAATTTCAAACTGTAGTAAAAAACCTTTATTATATTTCTACAATATCTCTTTAGACTCTAATATTAACTTTCTAATTGAATCATATTTTTTAGCTTTCTCATAATGTTCTATAAATGGTCCTACCCATTTTGGAACTTGGATATCATGGAATCCCCAATTATTAAGTGTTGAATATGGTACATTGGTTATTTCTGAAAACTCTTTTTGTGTTAGATTAATATCTTTTAATCTTTTACAAAACTCTTCTTTTGTCATAAATTATCCTATTTATTATCTAATATAGTTTTAATTATATCATTAATTTATCTATTTTAGATTGTTTTTATTGACACAATATCCTTTTTAGTATATAATATAATAAATAATATCTATTTTAGATAATACAAGGAGACAAAATGGAAACAGAAATTGATTGTGAAAAAGAGAAAGAACTATTTTTCTCATATTTAGGAAGTTTAGGACTTGGTGTATTACTATTACTAGTTATAGCTTTTTTATATTTTTATAATAATTATAAAAAAGAGAAAATTTATGAAGCTTTTGTAAATAATCAAGAATTAATATGTAAGAACAGTATTGTTTCAAAAGAACTAGCTTATGAATTTGATAAAAAAAGAGCTTATCAAATAACTAATGGTGTAAATATATTTACAATCTATAATTGTGATATTAAATAAAGGGGAGATAGCATGTGTGATTTTTATAAAATATGTAATAAAACTATTTGTAGACTTGGAGAATTTCTTTTTGTAATATCTATTTTAGTTTTAGTAGGTTCACTTTTATTTGTTATGGTTTATGCACTTTTCTTTAATAATGAATATGAATATTTTGATTTTAATAATGGACTTTTATATATTGCATTTTGGGCTGTATTACTAACTTCTGCAGTAAAAATTGTTCATAAGAGTCCAGATAGTTTTTTAAAATCAAATAGTAAAGAAACTAAATCTAAGAAAGAAGAATAGTTATGAATGAAAAGAGATTAAAAAAGTATGA
>NZ_JADKPZ010000034.1 GCF_016106035.1 Arcobacter vandammei | reverse complement strand
TCATACTTTTTTAATCTCTTTTCATTCATAACTATTCTTCTTTCTTAGATTTAGTTTCTTTACTATTTGATTTTAAAAAACTATCTGGACTCTTATGAACAATTTTTACTGTAGAAGTTAGTAATACAGCCCAAAATGCAATATATAAGAGTCCATTATTAAAATCAAAATATTCATATTCATTATTAAAGAAAAGTGCATAAACCATAACAAATAAAAGTGACCCTACTAAAACTAAAATAGATATTACAAAAAGAAATTCTCCAAGTCTGTAAATAGTTTTATTACCTATTTTATAAAAATTACACATGCTATCTCCCCTTTATTTAATATCACAATTATAGATTGTAAATATATTTACACCATTAGATATTTGATAAGCTCTTTTTTTATCAAATTTATAAGCTAAATCTTTTGAAACAATATTGTTCTTACATATTAATTCTTGATTATTTACAAAAGCTTCATAAATTTTCTCTTTTTTATAATTATTATAAAAATATAAAAAAGCTATAAGTAGTAATAGTAATGCGCCAAGTCCTAAACTTCCTAAATATGAGAAAAATAGTTCTTTCTCTTTTTTACAAGTAATATCTTGTTCCATATTGTCTCCTTGTATTATCTAAAATAGATATTATTTAATTTATTATATACTAAAAAGGATATTGTGTCAAGAAATATAATCTAAAATAGATAAATTAATGATATAATTAAAACTATATTAGATAATAAATAGGATAATTTATGACAAAAGAATATAAAGATGAAGCTAAAAAAAGAAATACCTGACTATCTAGTCAGGTATTTCTTATATTAAGCTATTTAATTTTTCTTCAATTTTAGCTTTTGTAGTAGCACCAATTGTTTGATCTACAATCTTACCATCTTTAAAATATAATATAGTAGGAATAGATCTTATTTCATATTTAGCTGTTAAATCTGGTTCAGCTTCAGTATTTACTTTACAAATTTTTGCTTTTCCTTCAAACTCTTGTGCTAATTGATCAATTGCAGGAGCAAGCATTCTACAAGGTCCACACCAAGGGGCCTAGAAATCTACTACCTTCTTTAATAGTTTCTTCCATATGTCATATAGAGCTTCTTTTACAACTCCTCCAAAGTAGTTAAATGCATTAAGATGACAAGCTATCAATGTTTCTATCTTTTCATACTCAACATAAGATGCTCTACTATAACCCATTGTTGCAACAAATGCTGAAAGATTATCTTTAGGAAATTCAACCCAATCTACTTGCAATTGATGATTTACTCATGCCTTCTCTAAACCATTTATGTATCATTCTAATTTTTCCTTTTTTTAACACTAAACCTCCAATTTAAATATGAAATTAAAGTTTAGCAAAACTAATTTTTTAGTTTAAGGTTTAAAATTCTGAATATAATTTTTTATTATTCTTCAACTGGCTAGTTTAGCACTTCGTTTGACAGTTGTTAATGATTTAAATTTATATAAATAATTAGAATCACTTTACTGATTTCTATTACTACAAATGACTGACATAAGAGGACTTTAAAGCTGATGAACTACCCTAAACTATATGTTTTAATATTAAGTTATGCTAAACTTTTATTTTGAATAATTTGTTTATTTTGTTATACATTTATGAAGTTACAAAAATATATTTAAGGATAAAACACATGAAATATGAAGAAATAAAAATAGAGTATGTAAATAGCATAAATGATATCATTGAAAAAGCTAATAATTTTTCTGATATTAAAAATTTAAACGATTACATACAAGATTCAATTTCTAAATATGAAGAATTAATTAGAACTTATAAAAATGAATGCTCTTCATTTCTTGTTAATTATGATTCAATAAAAGATAATCATTTAAAAATGTTAAAAATTGAACTTAATAAATATAATTTAAATTATGAATTAGAATTGTTAAAAGAAGGTAATATTTATAATTATCGTGAGAATATTGAAAATTATATTAAAAACAATAAGTATTTAGATGAAATAGCAATAATTACTGCTATTAACATCTATTCACAATTTGAGTCAATTAGAAATAATTTAAAAAAATCAGAATATCCATATTTACTTGAACTTATAAAACAAAAAAGATATTCATTAGAATTTAAAAGTTTTTGTCCCATATGCAAAAAAAATATATCTTATAAATCATTTAAAAAAGTTAAACCTTCTTCTTACGATTTAGAACTAGATAAAATCTCTTTATGTAATTGTAATTATCCATCGAGATACAATAGTATAGAGTATATAGAAAAAATTAATAATATCATTAATCCTACTAATAACTTTTCAATAATCAAATTTAAAAATGAACTTATAAAAAAATTAAAAAACTATACTAAAGAAAAATATCCAAATTTTTATAAAATTGATAATGATTCTTTTACTATTTATGAAAAAGAAAAAAATTTTAAAGCGTGTAATATTGATAAAAAAATTTGGTCTAAAATAAAAATGAATAATTATAATTATCATGACTTTACTTTTAATGAACAATCTCAATTAAAAAGAATACCGAATGCACTAGTATGTGGTATGACATTTTATAGTTTAGAATCTCTAATTGAGGATTTAGAAATAATTGCTAACGAAAAATATATCGAAGTAAATAATATATCATACTCTACTACAATTGAATTATCTATAAATATAAAAGATAAATATTTATATGAATTTTATAAAGTTAACTCTCAGCTAATTAATTTTATTAAAAATTATCAGAAGAAAGTTCCACAAGTAGAAGAAACTAATCAAGATGAAATATTAGCTTTAGGTTATTATTGTAAATCACAAAAAGTTACTATAAATGATATTGATAAATTTATTGCTTTATCTAATTTTTGTAATATGCATAATATTGATTTTAATGAGATAAAAGATTTAATCATCAATAATTTAAGTCATAATGATGATCTTGATTTCTAACTATATTTTATTAAAAGTAAATTAAATATTAGTGTTAAACATATAATATCTATTTCAATGGAATTTTTGAATATTTTAGATTATGATACATTAATCTTTATTAATTTAACTAACCATTTCTAAACGTAATTTTTTATCTTAAAATTCTGTTGATGACATATATCCATATTATTCAAATTCAATAATTGTTGGTTCATTATTAACTCTATTTAAAAACCTAGCTGATTTTCCTTCAAAAGAAACTTTTGCAACCCCTACTCTACCATCTCTATTTTTTAAAACTAAGATTTCCGCATCCTCTACACTATCATAATTTAACATAGTAAGTTTATCTTTGTCTTTTTTATAATATGAATCTCTGTAAAGACCTAATACTATATCAGCATCTTCTTCTATATTTCCAGAATTTTTTAAATCACTTAACATTGGCCTTTTATTTTCTCTTGATTCTAATGATCTATTTAACTGTTGAAGTAAAAATACTCTAATATTATAATCTCTAGCAATTTTTTTTAGCATAGCGCTAATATGCCCTATTTCTATATCTTCTCTTGTTTTACCAAGTAATTGAATTTTTCCTGTATGATCAACAAAAATATTTTTAATATCAGGATTTCTTCTTATAGTTGCTTTTATTCTATTTTGTAATTCTAAAATTGTTGGATATGCTTTATCATGAATTATTAAATTTGAATTTTCAAAAAATTCTACAGCTTCATTAAATTTATCTTTATTTTTTACTAATCCTCTTTTTAAGTCTGTTAAACTCTCTTGAGATCTTGCAGCTATCAATCTACTAACTATTTTTTTTCTAGGCATCTCTAAACTCTCTATTAAAACTCCCCTACCATCTTCTAAAGCTTTTGTTGCAATAGTTGAAATTATACTAGTTTTACCCATCGAAGGCCTTGCAGCAATTACAATTAAATCACCATCTTCAAATGCCCCTATAATATTATCTAAAGCTTCAAGTCCACTACTTTGACCTAATATTTTTGCTCCACCATCTAATGCCTTTTGCATATCAGCTTTAAATTCTTTTATCGTATCTCTAATTGTAGGTATTTGTTGTAAAGTCTCATTTTCAATGTTTTCAATATTAACTTGAATATTAGTAATTATATCTTGGCTATTTTTGTCATTACTTACATTAAATATAATATTTTTTGAAAGTTGCTCTAATTTTCTCAGTTTTGAGCTCTCTTTAATCTCAAGACAATAAGCTTCTGTATTAACAATAGGTTTTGCACTAAGTATCTCTATTAATACATTATCATTAAAGTCTTCTTTAGGCACCCTATTTCTAATAAAATCTTCATCTATTGGCAAACCTTCGTCATGTAAAGCTAACATAACTTGATATATATCTTGATGGGCCTTTAAGTAAAAATCATCTTTTTTTAATATTAAAGAAACTTCAAAAATTTGCTCATAATCAAAGAATATAGAACTTAAAACTAATCTTTCAATATTTAATATATTTATAAAATTCAAAGTATCCCCCTACTTTTATTCGTTATGTAACGAGTAATCTTTTTCAACACTATTTTCTTCAATGAAAAGCTTAATTTGCTCAAATGTTAATAGTGTTTTTGATTTCTCTACATCTTGCGTTGGGTCTTCTAAATTATTAATATGCAGTCTATATTTAATAATCCCCTTACTATCTGCCTCTTCTTTAATATCTGTTACAATATATTTTATAATCTCTTTATTTCCAAAAGAATCATTTTTAGTAATAAATATTATCTTATTTATAAACTGTTCAATTAAATTGACAGGCTCTTTTTTGATAACTTTACCAACTTTATCTCTATTTTTATATAGATATTTCCAAATTTCTAAGCTCTCTTCTTTTGATATGATTTTTTTAGCTGTTGTATCATATAAATAACTACTCTCTTCATCAACTTTTATAATAACTTCTTCATCAAAACCTGGCATATAATTACCAAGATCTTTTCCTCTATATTTTTCTATAACTTTTGTTTTAAATGATTTAAAATCATTTACTGCAGTTAATCTTCCAATTTCGTCTAATTGTATTTCACTTGTTTTTTTCTTAGCAAAATCATCTGGTAGTAATTTCTTAAGCTGTTGCTCTAACTTTTCTTTACTCTCATTTACAATATTTGTACGATTATTAGAATACTGTTCTTTTAAAACTATTAATAAATTATCTATATTAATATCTTCGATAGTATAATATTTACCTAAATAATTGCACTCTTTTCCATATAAATGAGAATATGCCATATTTTCACTAATAGCACCTTCAAGTATAGCATCGCTTTTAATTCTAGTTACATGAAAAATAATATATTCAACTTTTGGTCCTATTTTTTCTTCACTATATTTTAAATATAAAGTGTTTGAGCTAGAATTAATTTCATCAATTATAACTTCAATCACATCTTTTTTAAAGTTTGTGTATCTTATATATTTATTTTTTAAATCTAAAATATCTTTTATAGTATCAACTTTTAATTTAACAACATTTAAAGAATTTGATTTAAAATATTCATATAATTTTAAAGTATGTTTATATTTAAAATTTACAATATCAATTAAATCGTACATAAAAAAATTCTTTTTAAGATTTATTAAATATTCACCCATATCATCATTAAAATTAATTAATATTTTTTTTGAATACTTTTCAAATCTAAAATCATTTCTTATAAGCCCTACTTCTCTAAAGCTATCATTCTCTTCAAATGTAATATATATATTGGCTAATCTTTTTAAAGACTTTTTTGTTTCACTATATAAATGCTTTTCATTTATATTTAAATGTCTTATCTCATCTGTTGTAATCTCATAAAAATCTTGAAATAAAGAATCTTTACTATCTACTTTTGAAATAATTAATTTAAAGATTTTCAAATCATTAACAGTAAATGGAGACACATCACCTTTAATAAATTTATTAAGTTGTACAACTTTTCTATTTTTAAAAAGTCTTTTTTGTTCCTCTGCAATCAATTGCTGCTTAGTCATCAAACTATCTTTTTTCATCTTTTCTCTTCTTAAATAAAAGTTCTTGTATATTATCATATATTACTTAAATTTCTCAAAAGTTATGCTATTGGCTTTAAAATTTCTCATAAAACTGGTTTTTGATATATTAGTTCTCATTTCTTATGTCTATTCATACCTTTGACATATAAATTGAGAAAAACTATTCATTATCTCTATATTTCTGCTATTTTGTCTAAAAGTTCTCTTTTTATATGTTATATCTATAATTTACTTCTTGCTATT
>NZ_JADKPZ010000033.1 GCF_016106035.1 Arcobacter vandammei | reverse complement strand
TGAAGAGTATGAAAAGTATAAAGTTCAAATGATAAATGAGAAAAGTAAAGTGCAAATTGACTTTGAAAAAGTTGTTGCATCTTTAGGGGATAAAAAATAATGAAAAAAGATATAGAACTAAAACACCATCAAACACTTGAAGAGATAAAGCAACTTGATAGTTACACAGATAAAGCAACCGCTATGTTTACTATTACTCAAACAGAAGAAAAACTCAAAAGTGACAATATCCAAGGTAAAACAAAAGCCAACCAAACTCACTATGAAGTAGGCAAAAAAGTAAGAGAAACTATAAAAGAACTTGGTGGAACTATGCCAGAGAATTTACCAACTCCAAAGACAAGTGTAAGTAAGATAGAAAAGTCACACAAAAGCCTTGAGGATAAAAACCATGAGTAAAATCAAACAAGGCTACAAGCAAACAAAAGTTGGGATTATTCCAGAGGATTGGGAGGTTGTGAAGTTAAGTGAAATTTTCTCTAAATCATTTTACGGTACTTCAGATTCAACAAATGAAATTGGAAAATATCCTGTTTTAAGAATGGGAAATATGCAAAATGGTACATTAGATTTAAAAGATTTGGTTTATCTTGATTTAGTTGAAAAAGAATTTAAAAAGTATCAACTTAAAAAAGGTGATATTTTACTTAATCGAACAAATAGTTATGAGTTGGTTGGAAAAATTTCTTTGTTTGACTTAGATGGAGATTACCTATCTGCTTCTTATATTGTTGCATATAGACCAAATTTTAAAGTATTAAATTCAATTTTTATTAATAATTTATTGAATACAACCTATTTTCAGGACAAAATAAGAACTATTGCAACTAAAGGAGTGAGTCAAGCGAATATAAATCCAACATCATTTAAAGAAGTTATTAATATCCCACTCCCACCCCTAAAAGAGCAAGAAAAAATAGCTGAGATTTTGACAACTTGGGATGAAGCCATCACCAAACAAACCGAGCTTTTGAGAGCAAAAGAGCTACAAAAAAAAGCACTTATGCAAAAGCTTTTAAGCGGTGAAGTTCGTTTTAGTGGGTTTAGTGATGAGTGGGAAGAATTAAGATTAGGAGAGATAGGAGAATTTAAAACAAGTAGCATTGATAAAATAATTAATGAAAATGAAAGGCTTGTCAATCTGATTAATTATATGGATGTTTATCGTAACAAGCATATTGATAAAAATTTTAGATGCTCAAAAACATCACTTAAAGAAGAACAATATGAGAAAGTTAATCTGAAAAAGGGTGATATATTATTTACTCCATCATCAGAAACACCAGATGATATTGGACATTCAGCCGTAATAATCGAAGATTTACCAAATACAGTATATAGCTATCATTTAGTTAGATTTAGACCTAAAAAAAGTATTGATTTAAAATTTAGTGGTTATGTGTTTAATAATATAGATATATTGAAAGAATTTGCTAAGAGAGCAAATGGAAGTACAAGATTTACATTATCAATTAAAGATTTTAATGAAACAAAAGCAAAATTTCCATCACTTCCAGAACAACAAAAAATTGCAGAAGTTTTAAGCCTTGCAGATGATGAGATAAATCTTCTTAAAAATGAACTTGAAGAATTAAAACTTCAAAAAAAAGCACTTATGCAAAAACTATTAACTGGACAAGTGAGGGTTAAGGTATGAGTGATACAAAAATAAAATATTTTATCGACTACTGGAGAGATTTAACCCATAGTCATAATAGTATTGAAAGTGAATTCGTTCATTCAATTTTATATAATCCAAAGGAATTATTTAAAGAGTTTATTGAAGAGATTGAGAGAAAAAACTTATCTAACAATGATAATAAAAAGTTTTTTCAAGACAAAACCAATGAATTTGCTAGATTAAATTTAAATGTTTTGAATTTTATTAAGCCAACACTTACACTAATACAACAACAATTTAGTAAAAAAGATGATTATAGCTATCTTCTACACTTGCTGAAAATGATTGTAGTGAAGCTTGAAGACTTTTCTTTAGGTAAAGAAGCTGTTAATGAACTATCTCAATTATTAACTGAAGAAGAAAAAATAGAAAGAGAGAAAATCAAACACTTAACAAATATTATAATATTTGAACTCATCCATAAAAAGTATTCATCTAAAAAAATTATACAAATTATCGATGATATTTTTTCTAAATATCAAACTATTACAAATGAAAGGTTATATTCAAATTTTCCTCATAAACTTACATGTGATAATTGGGAAGTATCTAGCAGTGAATTTATTCAATATCAAAGTGATCTAAAAAACTATATTGATAATTTAACATATAAAGAAAGAATTCAAGCAATTTCAAATTACTTTGATAAGGAGCCAGAAAAATTAAGATTTGTTTTTCAACTAAAAGGTTTAAAAGGGGATGATGTAAATATAAAGATAGGTAATGTTCAAATATATAATCCCAAAAGCACTAGATTATTTAACAATCCAACTGAACATTTTAATGAGTTGTTTGAAAAAGAAATCAAAGATAATATTTACTACTGTAATGGTGCAGTGGAGCTTGATATTGTAGATGGAGAATATGCAAAACAGGAAGCTTTGCAAATACTTGAAAATACTTTAGACCTTATAGCCTCAAGATATACATATTATAAAGTTCCTATTTCCATAAACTCTATGAAATATTATATTATAGATAATGACGGTAATAAAAAAGGCTCAGGTTCTAGTAATACTTGGGAATATTTAACTTATCAAGATGCATTGGAACTCGATAGTTCAAAATATAAAGAATCTATTTTTTCCAAACCTATGAGTAAAAATCTTCTTGAAATTGATAAAAAAATTTTAGAATCAATGCACTGGAAAAGAAAAGCTATTGAATCTAATGAAAATAATGAGAAAATTTTATGGCACTGGGTTACTTTGGAAAATATTTTTACAAAACATTCTCAGAGTACTCCAAAGACAATTTTTGAAGTAGTTTCCAAAATGTTGGCAAAAAAATATATGTTCGATTTTGCTTGGAAACATTATCATAAACTTAAAGACATTACTGCAAACACCGCACCACTACATCATTATAGAATAGAAGTAAATTTGCCAAAAACATTAAAAGATTCTATTGGATTAAATGTTGCAGAGGGTGAAACAATCTATTTAAAAAACTTTATAGATAATATTGAACAAATTAAAAGCTATTTAGATAAAGAAGAGTTGTTTTATGAACAACTAGATTTTTTAAATTTGGTATTTAATGATTCAAAAGAATGTTTAAAGTTGATAGAAAAATTTGAAAAAATATTTTTCGAAAAATTAGTTTATATCTATAGAGTTAGAAATAAAATAGTTCATAATGCACATAGTGAATCAAGTCCTATCATTAACTATTATGTTGATTTTATTGAGATGGTTTCTGCGATTTGTATTAATACTTTCATTCAAAAAAGAGCTAAATTTTCATTGTCATCATCTGATGAAATCATCAATAATATTATTTACGATTATGATGAATTTAAATTAGAGTTAAAAGATATTGGTATTGGTGTTTTATTAAAATAGAATGGAGGGAAGTATATGAATTTTGAGATAGAATTTTTGCCTGTTGGTAATGGAGATTCCAGTGGAGATGCAATTGTTATAAGATATGGGGAAAATAATAATTATAAAGTTATGGTTGTTGATGGAGGTACAAAAGAGTCAGGAGAAGCTTTAGTTACACATATTAAGACCCATTATAATACTAATTTTGTTGATTTTATTGTTAATACTCATCCTGATCAAGACCATGCTTCAGGTTTAAGTGTTGTTATGGAATCTCTTGAAGTGGGAGAACTTTGGATTCATAGACCATGGAATTATACTTCTGTAATTATTGATTATTTTAAAGATCAAAGAATGACAGAAGAAAGTTTGGAAAAAAGGCTAAAAGAAAAATTTTCTGCCTCATATTCACTTGAAGAGATAGCTCTAAAAAGAAGGATTCCAATAAAGGAACCATTTCAAGGACAATGGATTGGTCATTTTCATGTTATGTCTCCTAATATAAATTGGTATTTGCATGAACTTATTCCAGATTTTAATAAGACTCCAATAAAGAAAGGCTTGGCAGAGTCTAGTTTTAGAGATTTCATTATGGAAGGAATAAAATCAGTATTTGAATCTATGTCTTTTGAAACATTGAAAGAGGATGGAGAAACTAGTGCAGATAATGAAAGCAGTGTAATTTTATATGCCCATTTTAATGAAAAAGGCTACATGCTTACT
The DNA here is from genome assembly GCF_016106035.1 of Arcobacter vandammei. Lineage (GTDB taxonomy): Bacteria > Campylobacterota > Campylobacteria > Campylobacterales > Arcobacteraceae > Aliarcobacter > Aliarcobacter vandammei. Next base: position 2,163 of record NZ_JADKPZ010000033.1, on the reverse strand, counting down.
GGTGACGCTGGAATAAAAGCTTTAAGCCATGCAAATGAGTATGCTAAGTCAAAAAGTTTGGATTTAGCTTCAACTCTAAGATTTATACAAATTCCACATCATGGAAGTAGAAGAAATGTTTCACCAAGTATCTTAAATGAAATATTAGGTAGTAAAGGTCAAGAAGAAAATAAGACAGCATTTGTATCTGCTGGGGAATATGCAAAAAAACATCCAAGACAAGTAGTTGTAAATGCATTTATCAGAAGAGGATGTAAAGTAATTTCTACAGAAGGTAATACAATTAAACATCATCATAACATGCCAAAAAGAGATGGTTGGGGACCTGTTGAAGCTTTAAAATTTAAGGAAGAGGTTGAAGATTATGAATAATTTATATTTTAAAATTATAAGATTATTAGGAAAAAATGAATATGAATTGAAAGCTCGTTATTTTCCTGCTTTAATATTTACTTTATGTCTTGAAATAATGATTGTTTCAAAATATTATCCAATTTTAGGGTTAGGGTATTTGGATATATTAAAAATTCCACTCATTATTTTTACTTCTTTGTTTGTAGCTTTATTACCAAAATTTTGTGGAGCAATAATTTCAGGATATTTGCAAACAATTTATTGGGATAGATATGGAAATACAACAATAAAGTATATTAAAAGAAGCACAAATAAAGTTTACCAAAGTCTATTAAAACAATATGATAATGAAGAACAGTTATTATCTGATATGTTGAAAGTAACACGAGGAGATAGGTTACTTTTTTCTAAAAATATTATTTATGGTTTTATGAGAAATTTTTCATTTCTTGTTTTATGTCTTCTTGTTATTAATTATATTTATTTCGATTATTTTATTAAAGAAAATTTATTTTTATTACTGTTTTTAGGAATATGTTTATATATATCTAGTCAACGTTATTCAGAACAAATTCTTAAAAGCTATGTTGAATTGAAACAATAGGATAAATGGTATGAGTAGTATAGTCAAATCTTTTTCGGTTGATAATGGTGATATGTTTTACATAAAACATGCTAGTGACAATTTTACGGTAATTGATTGCTTTTTAAAAGATGAAAATAAAGAAGCAATTACATCAGAAATAAAAGAAGCAAAAAAATACAAAAGCATATCAAGATTTATTTCAACACATCCTGATGAGGATCATATTAAAGGATTACAGTTTTATACTGAAGAAGTTGGTGTTGATAATTTTTACTGTGTAAAAAATAAAGCAACAAAAACAATTGAAACTACAGATTTTGAAGAATATTGTAGATTGAGAGATGGAGATTCAGTTTATAATATTTATAAAAATTGTACAAGAAAATGGATGAATCAAAGTGATGATGAACGAGGCAGTTCAGGAATAAATATTTTATGGCCAAATACATCAAATGAATTTTTTATAACAGCTTTGAAAAATGCAGAGAATGGTGAAAGTCCTAACAATATTTCTCCTATCATAGAATATAGATCATTTGGTGGCGCAAAATTTTTATGGATGGGAGATTTAGAGACTGAATTTATGGCAGATATTGAAAGTGATATTAAAATGCCTGTTATAGATATTTTATTTGCTCCTCACCATGGACGAGATAGTGGCAAAATACCAGAGAGTTGGTTACAAGAGATTTCACCTCAGATAATTATTATAGGAGAAGCCCCTTCTGAACACCTTAATTATTATAAAGGTTACAATACTATTACTCAAAATTCAGCAGGTGATATTACTTTTGAAATTGAGAATGGGAAAGTTCATATTTATGTGTCAAAACAAAATTATTCTGTAAATTTTTTGACATACGAAAGTAAAACAAATAATTATGGATATTATATAGGAACTTTACAAAATGAAACTACAAATTAACGAATCGCAAAATATAGAATTTAAACAAACTTGGAGAGATGAGTATATCAAATGGCTCAGTGCATTTGGCAATACTGATGGTGGGAAACTATATATTGGTGTAGATGACGATGGCAAAATCAAAGGCATTGATAATGCCAAAAAACTTCTTGAAGATATACCAAACAAAGTACGAGATATCTTAGGCATCATGGTAGATGTCAATCTTTTGCAAGATGAAGATAAAGAGTACCTTGAAATCATCACTGATAAATATCCATATCCTATAAGCTATAAAGGTTCATATTACTACAGAAGT
>NZ_JADKPZ010000032.1 GCF_016106035.1 Arcobacter vandammei | reverse complement strand
AACAGTCATCTACTCTACCGCTGAGCTATGCCGGAATAAAAAAACAATTTAAACCGTATCGGTCAAATTGGATGGGAATTATAATAGGATTTTTTTTCTTTGTCAAGAGGTTTTTTACTAAATTTTGAAATTTGTCTTCAAATATTCCCGAGTTATTGAATTTATCGTAGTTTTACATAGTTTGATTTTGTAAGAATAAGTTTTTTTAGGCATATATTTTAAATTTATACACTTATTTTATACCCTACTCCTGTAATATTTAATATTAAATCTTCTTCAAACTTCTTCTTTAACCTTTTTACTAAGTTTTTTAAAGCATCTACAGTTGTAATATTTGTATAGTATAAAAGTTCATCATAGCTACAAACCTTATTTCTATTTTTTAACAAGTATTCAAAAAATATCTGCTCATTTTTTGTTAAATTTAATTCTACATCATTGTATTGTAAAAGCTTTGTAGAAAAAGAGTAAGTATATAGTTGCTTGATTTTTATATCATCTATTGATACTACATCAAATTTATTTAATTCACTTATAGCTAAATCTAAAGAGTCTTTTAAATCTTTTCTATTTACTGGTTTAAATAGATATTTTGTAAGTTTAAGACCCATAGCTTCAAGTAAAAATGTTTTTTCACTATGAGCAGATAAAATTATAATTTTTGTTTTAAAATCTTTTTCTCTTATTTGTCTTGCAACTTCTAATCCACTTATTTTTGGAATGTTAATATCAAGTAAAATAATATCAACTTGCTCTTTGTTGTAAATTTCTAGTGCTTTTTCACCATTTCCTGCTTCAAATACATTTTCATAAAACATAGATAAATAAGATACAAAATTCTCTCTTGATTGTTGTTCATCTTCCACAACTAATATATTATAAGAAAGCTTATTCATTTATTTTTCCACCCCCCCCCCCGAATCTCAATTTCAAATTTTGCACCAAAAGTTGTATTTTCAACAGTAATTTGTCCATTAAAACTATTTTCCAAAATCATTCTTGCCATATAAAGTCCTATTCCTGTACCATCTGAATCTATTTTTGTTGTGAAATATGGTTCAAAAATTCTATTGATGATTTTTTCATCTATTCCCATAGCATTATCTTCAATAATTAATACCAATTTTTCACTTTCGGAAATTATATCAAAAATAATTTTAGAATTTATTATATTGTTCAATTCAAAAGCATCAATTGAGTTGTTTATAAGCACTAATAACACCTGTTGTAACTCCTCTTTTTGCCCATAAATCTTGAAGTTATCAGTGATATTATTAATAATTTCAATATTTCCTAAATTTATATGTCCTCTTACAATATTTAGTGACTTTTCAATGGCATCATTTACTTTAAAAAATGTTTTTTGCTTATTTGGATTAAAAAAGTTTTGAAAATCATCAATAGTTTTTGATAAATAACTTGTTAATTCTTCAATTTGAGATATTTTCATATCAATATTTTCATCCATACAATCTTTTTGATTTAAATAAGCATCTAAAATCATTAATGTTGAATTTATTTGTGATAGTGGTTGTCTCCATTGATGTGCGATATTTTGTATCATTTCACCCATTTGAACTAGTTTACTTTGTTGCATCAGTAGTGCTTGATGCTTTGTATTTTTATCTATTTCAATTTTTATCTTTTTTTCTAAATTATTATTTAATTCTTCAAGTCTTTTTTTTGCAAATCTTAAAGTCAAAGAATTTTGTTCCAATAAACCTTCATTTTCTACTTGTTGAGTAATATCATGACCCATATGAATTATTTCACCGTTTGGAAGTGTAAGATTTATCCATTTTACAACTAAGATTTTTCCATCTTTTCTTCTTGGATACCAAATTTTAGGCTCTTTACCTTCTTTAATAATATCCAAAATAGCCTCTTTTTGTACCTCTTTATTTACATAAAAAAGTGATAGTGGATTTTTATGTTCTTTTATCTCTTCAAAACTGTAACCTAGAACCTTTTCGCACTCTTTATTCCATAAAACAACATTTCCATTTTTATCAAATGCATCCAACATCACTGGAGCAATATCAAATAAAACTCTATATTTTTCTTCACTTATTTCTAACTCTTTTTGTGCTGTTTTCTTTTTATTTATCTCATCTTTTAATCTAATTAACCAATAAATAAAGATTACAACTATTCCAAAAAATATAAAAAATAGAATACTTGCTTGTAAAAAATCATCTTCCATAATAAACTTTCTTATAAAATTTTGCAAATTATAATCAAATTCAAATCTAATTTCAAATTAGATACAATAAAGTCTTATTTAAATAAAAGGATTTTTCATAAAAACTTTTCAAGACTTAAAATTAAATGAAAACATTTTAAAAGCTGTTAATGATTTGGGATATACAAACCCTACACCTATTCAAGAAAAAGCCATTCCTATGGCATTGTTAAATAGAGATATTATAGGAGTAGCAAAAAGTGGAACTGGAAAAAGTTGTGCATTTTTACTACCTATTTTGGAAAATTTAATAAAAGAGAAAAAAGAAAATAGTGTTTTAAGAGCTTTAATATTAGTTCCAACAAGAGAGTTGGCAAAGCAAATTGCAAATGCGATTGATGACTATTCAAAATATATAGATATTAAAAGAGTTGCTATTTTTGGTGGAATTTCAAGTAAAGAGCAAGAGAAAAAATTGGCAAATGGTGTGGATATTGTGGTTGCAACAACAGGAAGATTGCTTGAGCATATCAAAAACAATACTATAAATCTTTCTAGTGTAGAGAGAGTTGTTATTGATGAACTTGATACTATGCTTGATATGGGATTTTTGGAGGAAGTTGAGAAAATTTTACCAAATATTGGAAAAAATAGACAAATTTCAATGTTTAGTGCAACAATAAATTCAACAGTAAAAAAACTTGCAAAAGAGTTTTTAACTGATCCTATTGTAATCGAAGTTACAAATCAAAGAGAGCATGTAGAAAAAATTGAGCATCAAATCGTTTTAGTTGATGAAGATAAAAAGGCTGAACTTTTATCGTATTTGATTGGTTCAAGAAATATAGCTCAAGCTTTGGTTTTTGTAAATAGAAAAGCTGAAGCTGATAGTTTGGTTGAAAATTTAAACCTTGATGGATTGAAAGCCTCTTGTATTCATGGAGATGTAAGACAAAGTTCAAGAGCTTTGGCTTTGAGAAAATTCAAAGAAAAAGAGATTAGAGTTTTGGTTTGTACTGATATTGCTGCAAGGGGAATTGATATAGAAGAGCTTCCTTGTGTTATAAACTTTGCTTTACCTGAAACAATAAATGATTTTACACATAGAGTTGGAAGAACAGCAAGAGCTGGAAATAACGGAGTTGCTATCACACTTCTAAGTGTAAAAGATTATAAATTTATGGCGGAAATTGAAAAAGAGTTAATCTTAAAAATTCCAAGAGTTGAACTTGATGGATTTGAGACTAAAGAGAAAAAACCAAGAGTAAAACAGCCTAAACAAAAATCTTTAAAAGAGAAAAAAATCTTATCAAAAAAAAGAAAACCAGAAGATAAACCAAAAAATCCTAAAACAAATAAAAAAAGAAAAATTACAAAAAGAGGTTAAAAAAACCTCTTTTTTAGACTATTTTCAACTGTATTAGAGCTAATAAAACTATACAAACAATAGAGCAAGTAAAAGATAAACTCTATAAAAAGCTTACAATTACTTCACTATTTACTCTTGGAATAAACATTGAACCATAGTTATTTCCACTAGAACAATAACTTATCTCCAAGGATTAGAACTTCCTTTATCTTCTTTTTGTGGTTTTTCTTTCCAAACTTTATCTGTACTCCATCTATTTTTCTTTACATACTCTTTTTGCTCTTGTGTTAAAACTCCTGTATAGTCATTTAAATGACAAAGTTCTATTTCCTCACAAACTTTATTTAAATATTCATATATATCTTTATTTATCTCTATACCATCTATTTCTATCCAGTTTAATGGTTCTGAAACTCTAACATCCATTAAATAACTATTTGGTTCTTCTTTTTTCCCATTTACTTCTGTATATAACTCTTCTCTTAGTGCATAATATATATTTTTATCTCCATTTGGCAAATCATAACAAGTATGATTTGAACTTGCACCCCATTTATGGCATTTATGACTTCTTAATTTATCAAGATTATTTTTATATAGCTCTGGTACAGCTTCTATTGCTAAATCATTTACTCCACCAATATAATTTGAGATATTCCATCTAAAATGTAGTTCACTTTTTTTTGGATAGTGTACTAGATGATTTTCTGGCATTTTTGCATAGTAGTATTTATATGTTGTTTGCGAGTTAAATGTTTTTATTACATCATTTTCGTACTCTGAAGGTAAATTATTTACACATTTACTCCATTTTTTTCTTGCTTCCATATAATTTTTAAACTCTATAGTTTCCTCTTTTGCTAATTCTGAACCATCTTTATAATTAAAATCCTTATAAAGGCTTGGTTCATTTCCACATTTATCATATACTGGCTTCATTCCCAAAGGGTTTCTTCCTATTTTCCAGTAAGATACCAAAGGTTCTTTTGCTTTTACTATTTGCTCTTTACTATTCTTTGTATCTGAAAGAGTAAAATCAAAAATAGTAAATTTTGTATTTCCATTACCTGCTATCATATATCCACCATTTTCTTTATCATATCTTAGTGGCTCAAAATAATCTGTAAATGTATAATCTTCATCATCTGATATAAATCCTGAACAAGCTGTAAATAGACCTAAAATTAAACTTACTATTAAATATTTTTTCATCTCTTATCCTATATTTGAAGTTTCGTTTTCTAAAACATCTGCATTTGAGTAAAATATTTTTGCATCTTGTTTATCTACAACATCTTTTTGAATTTCTGTTGTATAATATTCTCTATGGTATCTATTTTTTTTAATTTTTGGACTCATTCCTATAGAGTTTGAATATGGTCTATGTACATATTTATCTTGGAAATAGTTGCTTACATTTATAAACTCCTTTAATTCAAATTCATTCTCAAAGATAGTTGATAGTTCATCTATTTCATCTCTTAAATCTTCTACTCTTATATTAGAAAATATATATCTATTATCTTTTATCTCTTCTAACTCTTTTCTCATATCTTTTGTATAAATATTTCCTACTCCACCTCTTTGGCTTTGTTCTTCAATATCTCTTAATCTATTTTCCAAATAGCTATATGATAGATATGCTTGTTTTTCTCTTAGTCTTTTATGGGCTACTTTTAGATTTGAATATTTCTGATACTTAGTGTTAAAATACTCTATTAATGTTTTAACTTCTTCATTTGCTTCCCAATTTTCTGGAAATTTATCATTTAAAGGAACTTCTACTTCTTTACATTTATTATACATTTGTCTTAGATAATATTTAGAAAGTTCATTATTAAATACATTATGTTCAAATTTAGCTTCAGGATAACCACCACCTATATCAGAGTGTGCTCCTAAAAATACAAGCTCTTCAAACTTATCTTTAATGAATTCTGTTGGATAATTTTCATTATTGTTAGATATTAAATGTGCTGGAAAATTCTCTCTAAATTCATCATCTGCTAAAAAATGATTTACTTTATCTACTATAAAGCTAGGTTTTATATGTAAATTATATCCTATATTTATATCATTTCCAGGCTTTCCAAACGAAGCAACTGTATCAAAGATATTTAGAGTTTTTACTCTTATCTTTGCAGGATTATAATAAAACTCTTTATTATAATTTACTCCATGTTCTTTTATAACATTTACAAAATGTCGTGCAAGTGCAGCTCCTCTTGAAAATCCAAATATATCAAACTCTAGGTTTATTGGATAGTATCCTATACCTTCTTTTTTTTGATACTCTTTTACATACTCTTCTATTGCAATATTTATATAATAAAGCATTCCTCTTATCCTAGTCATCCCACCACTTCCAAATGCAGCACTTCCAAACCAATCTTTAGACTCTGTACTTGATATTGAACCAACACCTCTTACATAAGCACACATTGTTTGTGGAAAAATCTCTTCATTTGTGATATTTACTTCCTTATCTCTCTTTTTACCTCTATCTTTTTCACTCGTTTCTATAAGCTGATTTGGGTATATTTCAAAAAGTTTTCTTACATTTGATAAGGCATTTTCTGTTAAGCTTTTATTACTTATATCATTTCCCGTTCCATCAAAAAATATTCCTAATCTAAGATTACCTTTTGCTAGTTTATGATTTATTTTTAATATTACTGCCTCATCATACTCTCTTATTCCATCTCCATCTAAATCTATCCAAGCTACAATATAGTTTACTTTTCTTATATCCTCTTGCTCTACAAGTTCTTCTATTTTAAATTTATATTCCACTCTATCATTTTGAACTTCTAGACTGTCTTTTATAACCTTTTGAAAATATTTAGTTTCAGATATATTTAGTTCTTTATCTTTATTTTCATTAGCTTTTTTTAGTTCAATATCTTCAAAACTTTTATTTCCCAAATCTTTTATTTTAGGTTCTGTTCCGTGGTACTCTTCAAGCATTATTAGTTCTAATTTTAGTTTTTCTCCATTTTTTATACCTAAAGTTTGTGCTTTTATAGTTAGATTTTCATTTACAAAATACTCTCTCATTATTACTCATCTCCTTGTGGTTCTAAACTAAATAAACTTTTTAATATTTCTGCATCATTAGCCACCACCCCACTATAAGGACTATTACTATTATAGTTTGAAGTATGAAAATGTATTCCACTAGAATTTATTGAAAGTGAATTATTTCCACATCTTAATACCACTTCATTATAAGCATCTAGGTTTAGTTCTTCATTTGCTTCATATTTAACATCTTTTGATGTTATATGAAGGCTATTACTTATTTCCAATCCATAATCTTCTAATATCTCTAGGTATAGGTTTTGTAAAAACTTATCTTGTTTATTTTTCTCTACATAAGTATGTAGTATATTTTTTATTGAAGTTGTTATATTTTCTTCTACAAAGATATTTAGATTATCTTTTACTAAAATATTAAAATCAGTATTAGCATAGATATTATAATCTTTATTTACAGTTGTTATTTTCTCTTCATCTACAGTTTGTGTTAGGTTTTTATTTACATTTATTGTATAGTCTGATTTTACATTTAAGTTTGAGTTATTATTTACATCTTC
>NZ_JADKPZ010000031.1 GCF_016106035.1 Arcobacter vandammei | reverse complement strand
TGGAGTGAGATTTATCCTCAACTTTGTATATTTTTCAGTGAAATTATGGAAAAATACACAAAGTAAGAAAATGGGTTAAAGGTGGTTTACACAGTTTAATTTATGGTCCCATTTAAAGAGATTAAAAACTCTTTATGCTGAATATGTTGATTATATTAAATATATATTTTAGTATATTAAAATCTATTCAAATAAAAGTAGCATTTTGCTACTTTTAAATCTTGACACTTTCTTGACATTTTATTATGAATTTATTAATTATTAAAAGATAATATTTCATAAATTATCACAAGGAGTTTATTCGTGTTAAGACTTTCTCAAAATAGACTAATAATAATTAGCTCTATATTTTTAACTCTATTTTATAATTATAAATTTTTCAAAGACCTTATTCTTACATATGGTTTTATAGGCTCAAATATTCTGTTTTTTTTATCAATAACTATTGTTTTAACGCTTTTAATTATAGTTTTATTAACTATTTTTAGCTCAAAATATACAACAAAACCTATACTAATAACAATTTTTATAAGTTCAGCATTTACAGCATATTTTATGGATAGTTATAGTGTTGTTATTGATTCAGAAATGATTAGAAATAGTTTACAAACAAGTTTTAAAGAGTCAATTGATTTATTTAGTTTTAGATTAGTTCTTTATGTTGTTTTTTTAGCAATTATTCCCTCTTATATTGTATATAAAACTACAATAAATTATAAATCATTAAAAGGTGAAATAGTTTCAAAATTAAAAACTATAACATTATCTTTAGTTATTATCTTTATAATAATTTTTAGTTTTTCAAAATTTTATACATCATTTTTTAGAGAGCATAAACCTCTAAGATACAATATAAATCCAATTTATTGGATTTATAGCATTGGAAATTATCTTCATAAAACTTTAGATACAGCACCAAGCGAAATTAAAGATATTGGTTTAGATTCAAAAGTAGTTGAAGATGAAAATGAACCTAAAGAGTTGATTATTTTAGTTATAGGAGAAACAGCAAGAGCAGATAGATTTTCATTAAATGGTTATGAAAAAGAGACAAATCCTTTATTAAAAAAAGAAGACCTTGTAAGTTTCACAAACATGTCTTCATGTGGAACTTCAACAGCACATTCAGTTCCTTGTATGTTCTCTATCTTTCCAAAAGATGATTATAGTTATAAAAAAGGCGCTGGTACAAAAAATGTTTTAGATGTTTTAAATAATACTCAAGATGTTGCAATTTTATGGAGAGATAATAACTCTGATTCAAAAGGGGTAGCACTTAGAGTTGATTATGAAGATTATCAAAAACCTGATAAAAATTCTATTTGCGATGATGAGTGTAGAGATGAGGGAATGTTGGTTGGTCTTGAAGATTATGTAGAAAAAAACAAAGGTAGAGATATTTTAATTGTTCTTCATCAAATGGGAAATCACGGTCCTGCTTATTATAAAAGATATCCAAAAGAGTTTGAAAAATTTACACCTGTATGCAAAACAAACCAGCTAGAAAATTGTACACAAGAAGAGATAAGTAATGCATATGATAATGCAATTTTATATACTGATTATTTTTTATCAAAAGCTATAAATTTTTTAAAAAAATATTCAAAAACTCATGAGGCAGGATTGTTATATGTATCTGATCATGGTGAGAGTTTAGGAGAAAATGGAATATATCTTCATGGTATGCCTTATGCAATAGCTCCAAAAGCACAAACACATGTTGCTTCTTTAATTTGGTTAGATAATGGACAAATGAGTCATGAATACAACAGAAGTAAAATAAAACAAAACAAAGATAAAGAGTACTCACATGATAACTTATTTAGTACTCTTTTGGGACTTTTTGAAGTAAAAACAGAAGTATATAAAAAAGAGTTAGATATATTAAATGAAGCTAGAAAAGAGCACTAAACAAATTATATATACAGCGCTACTTCTTTGCGCTGTAATTTTAATATTTCAATTTACAGATTTTGATATAGAATTTCAATCTATTTTTTATAATTTTGAAACAAAATCTTGGATTTTATCAAAAGATAATTATTTAGCAGATTTGATTTTTTATAGTGGATTTAAAAAAATATTTATAATATTTGCATCTATTATTTTACTTCTATCAATTTTATCTTTTTTTAAAAGAATTAAAATATTAGAAAAGTACAAAAAAGGCTTATTAATAGTATGTTTAAGTACTATTTTAGTACCTTCTTTGGCTTCTTTAAAAAGTGTTACAAATGTTCCTTGTCCCATAAATATTATAGAATTTGGGGGAGATTCAATTGATGTAAAAATTCTTGAATCATATCCAAAAGATTATATTCAAGAAAAAAAACAAAGATGTTGGCCAGCTGGACATGCAACAATGGGTTTTTCTTTGATGGCTCTATATTTTTTATTTAAAAAGCCTAGAAATCAAAAAATTGCTCTAGCTTTTGGTGTAACCGTAGGTGTATTAACTGGGGGATATAAAATATTAATTGGTGACCACTTTTTAAGTCATACATTAGTTACTATGATATTAGCTTGGTTAGTAATTTTGATTATTCATAAATTAATAGTAAAGGAAAACTTTGAGAAATCAACCAAAATATAACTTTTTTAAAAACACATCTTATGCATTAAAAGGTTTAATTGACTTAATAAAAAATGAAACTTCATTTAAAATTGAGCTAATAGTAACAATTATTCTAATTCCTGTAATTATTTTTATTGATACAAACTTAACAAATAAAGCTATTTTATTTATAACTTTAATAGGAATGATTTTAGCTGAAGCCATAAATAGTGCAATAGAGAGAGTTGTAGATTTAGTAACTCTTGAACATAATCCTATGGCTGGTAGAGCTAAAGATGTTGGAAGTACTATTGTATTTATTAGTATCTCTATTTTTGTAATTACATGGGTAATTATATTATTTGATATATGTAAATAAATTGTCAAGTAAAAAAACATAATATCTTTAAACTATTCTTTTACAATTCTAAGTATAAAATATTTAGGAGTAAATTATGAAAGCATTTCTAATAGCAACTTTGGTTGCAACTTTAAGTTTTAGTGCTACAGTTGATGATTTTTTAGAGTCTTTAAAAAAAGAAGTTTTAAAAACAGATTTATCTTTCAAAAGTTTTGATTATAAAAGAGGTGAAGAGATCTTCTTATCAAAACATATTGGGAAAAAAGGTGAATTAATCTCTTGTGCATCTTGTCATGGTACAGATTTAAATAAATCAAATCAAAATTATTTTACAGGTAAAACAATAGATGCTCTTTCTCCAAAAGCAAATCCAAACAGATTTACAAATAAAGCAGAAATTGAAAAATGGTTAAAAAGAAATTTCAATGATGTTTATAATCGTGAAGGAACTGCGCTTGAAAAAGGTGATGTAATTACTTACATCATAAATAAATAAATAAAAGGAGCGAACAATGAAAAAAATAATCCTTTTAGGACTTACTAGCTCTTTCTTATTTGCTGGAGGAATGAGCGTATCTGTTAAACCAGTTGATAATACAATTTACGAAAAAGAGTGTGGTAGTTGCCATTTTGCATATCCAGCAGGACTACTTCCTACTAACTCTTGGAATAAAATGATGTCAAATTTAAGTGACCACTTTGGTGATGATGCAACTGTAGATGAGAAAACTTTTCAAACTCTATCAAGCTATTTAAATGAAAATAGTGCTGAAAAAAGTATGCAATATAAAAGAAGTAGAAAAATAGTTGAGAATTTAAATGGCACTATTCCCGATTCTATTTCAAAAATGCCTTATATGAAAAAGAAACATGAAGATATTAAAGAGAATTTAATTACTCAAAAAGAGGTTAAAGGTATGTTTAACTGTACAGCTTGTCATCAAAATGCTAAAAAAGGTATATTTAGTGATGATGATGTAAATATTCCAAATTATGGAAAATGGGAGAAAAATTAACATGCAAAAATCATATATTTGGTCACTACCAACAAGAGTTTTTCATCTCTTGTTTGCTTTGTTTATTCTAATTGCTTTTTTAACAGATGATGATGAATTTTTAAGATTTCATGCAATTGCTGGTTACTCTATTCTAATTTTATTATTTTTTAGAGTTTATTGGGGATATTTTGGTCCAAAATACTCTTTATTTAAAGATTTTCCAGCAAATAAAAATGAAGCTAAAAAGTTTTTAAAAAATATTTTTAGTGGTTCTTTTAAAAATGAGCAAAAATACATAGGTCACAATCCATTAGCATCTTATGTAATGATAGCTATGTTAATTGTTACTTTTATTGTAATTGTTACAGGTGTATTAGCTTATGGAATACAAGATGGAAAAGGAGTAGCTTCTTTTTTAAATGACTCTTTTTTTAAAAAAATGAAACTTTTTAAAGAGATTCATGAATTCTTTGCAAATTTTCTTATCTTTTTAATTGTTATGCACTTAGTTGGAATTGCCTTTGATAGAGTGTTTCATAAAAAGTACGAAACTCTAAACTCTATAGCAACTGGATATAAAATGACTTCTGAAGATGAGAGTATAAAACTATCAATTTTTCAAAAACTATTTGCAATTGTTATGTTTATAGCTTTTTTAGCTTTTTTGATTTTTAATCTTTATAAACCAAATAATATTTTAGTTGCTTCAAAGTTTGAGCCAATTGATTATAAAACACAAAATTTAGCTTTTGTAAATGAGTGTGGAAGTTGTCACACCCTTTATCCTCCAAATCTATTGCCTAAGAAATCTTGGGTTTTAATAATGAGTGATTTGGAAAATCATTTTGGTGATGATGCAAGTTTAGATGAAGATGTAAATAAAAATATTTTAACTTTTTTAGTAAACAATAGTGCAGAAACTTCAACTAATAAAGCTAGTTGGAATTTTCTAAATTCAATAGGCGATAAAGATATAATTGCTTTATCAAAAACTACTTATTGGGAAAGAAAACACAAAAAGATTCCAAAAGAGGTCTTTAAAAATGAAAAGGTAAAAAGTGTTGCAAACTGTAAAGCTTGCCATAGTGATATTGAAAAAGGGTTGATTGAATATGAAAATATTAAAGATATTTCTGATTTTATTTAGTATATTTTTGTTTTTAAATGGTGATGATGACTATAAAAAATATAAACACTCTTATAAAAATTTAGATTATTTAAATTTAGATGAGAAGCAAGTAAAAGCTATAAAAAATATTCTTTTAGATCTAAAAGATGAGTATAAAGAGTTTTATGAATTTAAAGATGATATTGAAGATGATATTGAAGATTTAATAGAAGAGTCAAATTTTGATGAGAATTTATATATTCAAAAAAGTATGGAAATCAAAAAAAAGGCTACAATTTTAGAAGCTAAAAGAATAAAAAAGATATTAGAGATTTTAAATGAAGAGCAAAGAGATGAATTTGCAGATCATTTCAAGGAGTGGATAATTGAATAAAAAGGTTTTGTTGGTTGAAGATGATTTACAAATGCAATCTTTGATAGTTGATTATCTAAAAGATTATGGATTTATTGTTACTGCTTTTGATAATCCAAAAGATGTTTTAGAAGATTTTAAAATAAACAATGACTATTCAATTATAATTTTAGATTTAATGCTTCCATTTATGGATGGATTTGATCTCTTTAATAAACTAAAAGATATAAAAAATATACCTATAATTATCTCAACAGCAAGGGGAGATATAGGAAATAAGATACATGGTTTTGAGCTTGGAGCTGATGATTATCTTGCAAAACCTTATGAGCCAAGAGAGTTGGTTTTAAGAATAGAGTCTATTTTAAAAAGAAATTCCAATAAAGAGTTTAAAGTTGGAGATTTCACAATAGACAAAGATAGCAGAACTGTTCTAATTGATGGTTATCCTATAGATTTTACAAAAATAGAGTTTGAAATTTTTATATATTTAGTTGAAAATCAAAACAAAATATCCTCAAGAGAGCAGATTTTAAATGCTACTTCTTTAGATTTGGATACAAGAAATAGAACTATTGATATGCATATTTCAAATATTAGAGCAAAAATTGGTGATGATTCAAAAAACCCTAAATATATAAAATCTATTTGGGGAATTGGTTATAAGTTTGTAGGTTAATATGTCGATTTTTAAAAAATTAACTATCCTTTTTATTTTAAGCTTTATTCTAATGACTATAATTGGAGTATCGATTGATAATATAAACTCAAAGAAAATAGATAATTTTGCTAAAGAGAAGTATTTAAAGATAATTGATGATATTTTTAGAAATATAGAGAATAAAAGCTATGTAAACTCTTTGGTAGAAAAAAACAGTTTACAAATAGTAAAAAATTTAGATGAAAATGATTTAGAAATTATATACTCTTTAGATTCAACATTTGGAAATATTTCAATACTAAAATATAAATCATCAAATATCTATATTCTAAAAATAAAATATTTGGATGAAACATATATTTTCAAAGCTTTAGATGAAGAGAGTTTAAGTGATAAAACTATTTTAAACATACTGGTATTTTTGGATATTTTTGCTCTTTTAATGATGTTTTTATTTATAATCAAACTTTTAACTCCTCTAAAAACAATAACAAAAGATATAAAATCTTTTGCAAATGGTAATTTATCAACAAGAATAGATATAAAAACAGATGATGAGATAGGAACTTTAGCATCTAATTTTAACTCAATGGCAAGTTCACTTGAAAACTCTATAAAAACAAGAGAAGCGCTACTTCGAGATATTGGACATGAGCTAAGAACCCCAATAGCAAAAGGAAAATTTGCAATAGAAAAAATTGATGATTTTTCTCAAAAAGAGTTACTTAAAAAGATTTTTAATGATTTAGAAAAACTCACAAATGAACTAATAGAGCTTGAAAAACTAAATATTACAAACTTAGATATAAAAATATTTAGTGCAGAAACTTTAGTTTTAGAATCTTTAGGAAAACTATATTTAGAAGATGAATCGAAAATCAAAATAGATATTTATGAAGATTTTAAAATAGAGGGTGATTTATACTATATGTCAATTGCACTTAAAAATCTTATTGATAACGCTTTAAAATATGCTATCTCTTTTCCAATTATTATAAAAGTAGATAAAAATGAGATATCTATTTCAAATAGTGGTGAAAAACTATCAAAAGAGTTTGAATACTACTTAAAACCTTTTACTCAAGAGCTTATTCAAAGAGATGGTTTTGGCTTAGGTTTAAGTATTGTCAAAAAGATTATTGATAAACACAATTTTAAACTTATCTATAAATATGAAAACAACTTTAATATTTTTAAAATTATTTTCAAATGAACTATTTATATCAAATCAAAAATCTTATATTAAAATTAAAGGAATATTTTTATGAAACTTGTTAGAGAACTTTTAAAAGTTTATCTTATTTTTGGGTAGTATAAAATATATTTTATTAATGTTTGTACAGCTTCTCTTGTCCAAAGTGCAAATTTAAATTTTAACTGTTGTGGATTTGTATCTATTAGTTTTTGAATAATCTTTTTTTCTTGTTCTGG
>NZ_JADKPZ010000030.1 GCF_016106035.1 Arcobacter vandammei | reverse complement strand
TGGACAAATTCTAGTGCTTTTTTACAACTCATTGTAAATAATCCTTTTTAAATAACGATAGTATCGAACTTAGCTTAAGTTTTCAGCAACCCATTTTTTTCATTAAGCCTATTTTGAAATAGATTTATTTTCAACATTCCATCTTATTTGTTTTAATTCTTCTTCTGTTGGGTTTTCTACATTTAGTATTGCTTTTAATTCTACTTCTTCATTTGTAATATATTTTAAGGCTATATCTACAACTCTTACATCTCTTTTTAATTCTACTAATACATAACCTTCTTCTTTTGAGTTATTTGCAAAGCCAAATATATGTGCATATTTATATATATTTGTTTTTGAAATATTTAGGGATAATTGGGTTTTATTTATAACTATATCATCACTATTATCTATCTCATCTAATACTATATCATTATCATTTTTATCATTATTCTTTACTACTACAAATTGAAGTTGATTTAATTGAGATTGATTTAAGTTAATATCTTCTATCCAAGTATCATTTTTATAGATAAGAGTATTTGCTTCTACAATTACAGTATCAGTTATAGAAGATTGTTTTACTATATTAGCACTCAATGATTTTACTTTTACTTTTTCATAGAGTGGTTTTTCTATTATTGGAATAGTTACACTATTTGCTTTTAATCCACCATAAGATATATTTGGATTTACTGATTTTGAGTTTAGGTAAATACCTTTTTGATTTACTGTTATTACATTTCCTTTACTTCTTATTGATATACCTTGTGTTCCAACTAACTCTATTTATTTGCAAACGGTATTAAAGTATTCATATATCTTGTAAATTTCAATATTATATAAATAAATTCCACATTTTTGTAGAATTTATTTATATTTTTCAATATAAGTTTGACATTTCTTATCTATATCCTCAATTATAATATCAGAAGAAGATAAAGGTCTTTCATTTGTAATAACTACATTTTTTCTTAAAATACTTTTAAAATATTCTGGTTTTAAATATTTATTTTTTAGAAGCAAAATATTTAATCTAGTTGAATTATTCTTGTATTTCAATATTAAGTTACAAGTATCAACTAAGTTATTATTCTTTTCTGTATTTTCAAAATCTAAAAATTTATTATTTATTTCTTTCAAATCATAAAAATAAATACTATGAGTGTCATATCCTACAATATACTTACTATCTCCATTAATAACCCCAATTCTTGGATAACCTGTATAATCTATATAATCACCTATGATTGTAAAAATATCTTCATATTTTATTTTACTATCTTGAAAATTCATTTTACTAATACTAACTAAGGTAGAAGATATTAATATCAAAATTATAAATATTGGTGACATTAAACTTGCAACAAGAGTAGTAAATAAAATATGGTCTAAAAATGATTTATTCCCTAATTTATCTTTTCTATTTCTATAAAAATATATTATTCCCCATATTATAATTGAACCCAAAGATAATACAAGTATTAAAAAATAAATTATTACTCCTAAAGAACTTAAAATATCATATAAAATAAATTGTCCAAAATCAAATAAATTAACCAAACTCAATTGAGTAGGAATACCTAAAATATAAAGTGTTTTTTGACTTAAAATATTAAATAACATCAATAAAATACCTATTGATATTCCAAAAAAATATGTCAAATTACTTAAAGTTATATATTTAAGAAACTCAAAGCTTTTATAATTTAGAAGTGACCAAAAAAAATCTTTCTCTTCTGGAATTGAATCTTTCAAGTTAAATATAGAAATTTTTAAATCTTTATTCTTTAAAGTATTTTCTAACCCTTTAAAAAACTTATTAAACTTATCTTCCGATAAAGAATCTAATTTATCTGCTTTTATTATTTTTGAGTTTGTATGTATTACCAAAAAAACTCTATTATTTCTTTTCAAATAATTCTTAAATTTATTAAAATCTTTATTTCTTTGTAATTCTTCAAGATTTTCAGTTTTAAAAATTAAATATTTAGAATACTCATAAAGTTTATTTATTCCTTCTTCTGTTCTTATTAATCTATACTTATTTATTACCATTGTAAAAAACATAGGTACAAATAACAGTATACAAAATATAAATATATTCATTCTCTTTATTTTCCTTTTTATTAAATTTATTTAAACTCTAAAACTCTTTTAGGGATTTTTTCTTCTTTATTATCTTGTTTCATTAATTCTATATATTTTTTATAATTTTCTTTTGCCTTTTCTTTATCATTTATTCCAAGATAAGCATCTGCTAGATTTAAATAAGCGACTGTTCTATTTGGGTATTTTTCTATAATTTTTTCTAAAATGAAAATAGCTTCATCATTTGCATTTGCTTGTTGTAGATAATATGCTATGTCGTTGTATTTTTGTACAGTTTTATTTGTCAATGGATATTTTACAAAAGAGTTTACTATATAGTAAGTATCGATTTTTATATCATTATCTTTAATTTTATTCATTAATTCTTCTAAAGATAATACTTTTACACTCTCTAAATTTACAATTTTTCCTTCAATTATTTCATCTTTTTTACAAAAACCTGTTTCTACTAATCTATTGATTATTTTCTCTTTATTGTAGTATGGGTATCTTTCTTTAGATGAATATGATAAATTTAAACTTATTGAATTATTTGAGTAATTTAGTATTTCTTTATAATTTTCACTTACATCTATTAAATTATATCCATCATTTAATTTTGTTATAATTTTAAAAATATATGGAGTAAACACAATTTCTTTAAATCTAATTTCAGAGTCTAACTCTATTTGTACAAAAATTAAATTTATATAATCTGTTTTATCACAAACTATCTGTTCAAATGCTTGATACTCTGCATAGCTATAATCATCATTAAAAAAATGTTTTTTTATTTCATTAAAATGTAAATAACCTTTGAGTTGATTATTTTCTGGAATTCTATGTGGAAGAATTTCTTCATTTTCATCTTGCCATAAAGGAACATAGTTATATTTTATAATTTCGGTTGTAATATCAAAATTCTTAGTTTTAAAATTTAAAGGTTTTATTTGTTCTTTAGGATTTTCTGTATGCCAATATTCTTCCATATATTCAACTTCTTCATCTGTTACAACTGCATTTAAACTTATGCTAAAAAGTATTATTGTAAATATTATTAATTTTTTCATTTTATTAATCCTAAATATTTTGCTATTTTTTCAAATTTGTTCCATCTATCTTCTAATCCATTTGCTTCTTTCTTGTACTCTGGCATAAATGGTTTTTCTTATTTATATTTGGATTTTTTATCATCTTCTTTTACTTCCACCAATGGAGACAAATATACAATTAAATAATTTACAATTAATGGAATAAGAATTATTGAAGTGACAACTGTTAGTAAATTAGGCTGTATATTTATAGATTGTAAAAACATACTAAATGAACTACTTACTAGTAAAAATCCTCCAAATAGATATATAAAGTTCAAAATAGTTTTAGGAATATATATATAATAAGGTAATCTATACTCTTTATTATCAATAATAGTATAATTTTGAAAAATTAAATCAAAGTAATTTTTAAATGTTTTTTTTATCATTTTATTGTCCTATTATAATAGCTCTTGCGAAATCATCTATTTCTTTGGCTGAAAATGTAAGGTCTCCCCATAATGCAGGAAATGTTATACCTGCAAAACCAACTGGAACCTTGATTTTTGGTTGAACAAAAGTACTTAATCCTATTCCTGTTATTAATCTACTTGTTACATATGTGGGATTTTCTTTTACATATTTTTCCACCGATTTAGCAAAAAGTTCTCCAGTACCATTTTCATTGAATGCAATATATTTCATAAGTTTTAAAATATATTTTGTTTCTAGTGAAGATTTATTTTGTTCTTCATTATCTATATTATCAAGTTGCCAATCTCTAAAACCTGAAATCCTACTTGCCCAATCTCCAAATCCATATAGCCCTGCATATATAGAAGCTGAACCTGTTAGAATTGGGTGTTTTCCTTCCAGTGCTTGTGTTACTGGATTTATACTATTAAGTTTATATTTTTCAATATCTTTTTTTGTTAATAAATGAACTTTGTTATTGATTGGTTCGTGAATAAATCCTATAAAAACATCTTTAACTAATTCAAATGTAACTTCTTCTTCCGTATCTCTACTTATTTTTTTATCATTATTTGCATCTAGCCAACCTTTGATATAAAAAACTTCATTTTCATTTATAGATAACTCTTTTATTATATCTTTCGGGATAAATGGATATTCTGCAATATATTCATTATCATACTTCTTAACCATTGTTGTATCCTCTATTTTTTTATCATTAAAACTTTTTTTATTTATATCTAAAGGAGTTAATCCTACTTGTATTTTTGTATTTTCTGGTACATTTATTGTTTTTACATAAAAATCAATAACATCATCTATATTAAATTTTTGCATTTTTAAATCCTATTTCACTAAATCTCATTTTCTCTTCATCAAACACAGCCATAGCATTAGCACTATCTTCTACACTTTGATTATTCTCTATATATGAGTTAAAGTTTATCTCATATACCTTCTCTTCTTTTATATTATGTCTTATTATTTGTTGTCCATTGTATTTTGAAATAGAGTTATTTTCTACATTCCATCTTATTTGTTTTAATTCTTCTTCTGTTGCTTTTTCTACATTTAGTATTGCTTTTAATTCTACTTCTTCATTTGAGATATATTTTACATCTATATCTATTACTCTTACATCTCTTTTCAGTTCTACTAATACATAACCTTCTTCTTTTGAGTTATTTGCAAAGGCAAAAATATGTGCATATTTATATAGATTTGTTTTAGAGATATTTAGAGATAATTGGGTTTTATTTATAGCTATATTATCATTTATATCTATTTCATCTTGAACTATATCATTATTATTTTTATCATTATTTTTTACAACTACAAATTGTAGTTGATTTAATTGTGATTGATTTAAGTTAATATCTTCTACCCAAGTATCATTTTTATATATTTGAGTATTTGCTTCTATAATTACAGTATCAGTTATAGAAGTTTGTTTTACTATATTAGAACTCAATGATTTTACTTTTACTTTTTCAAATAGTGGTTTATTTATTATTGGACTATTTACACTATTTGCTTTTAATCCACTATAAGATGAGTTTGGGTTTACTAATTTTGAGTTTAGGTAAATACCTTTTTGATTTACAGTTATTACATTTCCTTTACTTCTTATTGATATACCTTGTGTAGCTATTAGTTCTATTACTTTTGCTTCTATTTTTATTGTATTTGCTTTTGTGTGGAAATTCTCTTTTACATCAATTCTAAAATCTTTATCTATTTGTTTAAACAAATTCTGAAGGTATTTTTGTTTTACATCTTTTTCTACATAAGTAATCTTATTACCTTTTACTCTTTGTATAAAATCCTTTTCTATTAGTTGTTTTAAACTCTCTTTTACATTTACATTAAGATTTTTATCTACATACAAATCATAATCTTGTGTTACAGTTGTTATTTTCTCTTTCTCAACATTTTGCGAATAGTTAGCTTTTACATTTAATACTTTATCATTATTGATTGTTTTTATTTCATCATTCTTTATATCTTCTAGTTTATTGTTTTCTATTAAGGTAGTTTGATTATGTTGAACTATATATATTTTTGGTTTTACTGACATATTTTAAATTATTTTAGAGTTTTAGTTTCCTTGAAACTCTAAAACTCTTTTTGGGATTTTTTCTTCTTTATTATCTTGTTTCATTAATTCTATATATTTTTCATAATTTTCTTTTGATAAATTTTTATAATACTCTACAGCTACTTTATAGTTTTCATTTTTTTCATTCTCTTTACTCATTTCAAGATAAGCATCTGCTAGATTTAAATATGCAATTGTTCTATTTGGTTCTTGCTTTATTATTTCTTCTAAAAGTGGAATAACTTCTTTATATATTTTTGCTTCAATTAAAAATGATGCAATATTACTTGAGAATTCTATATCATCTTCAAATAAAAAATTTTCAGATATTCCACAATCTCTATCATTATAATTTTCCATTTCTGAACAATCAAGTAAATATTCTGCATTTTCTTTTGGATTTTCTTCTACCTTTTTATATAAATCTTCTATCTCTTTTGATTTTATTTTTTTAGCTTTTAACTCTTTTAGTCTAAAAATATTATCAAATAAATATTGGTGTATTTCACCAGTATTAAAATTATCTAAAGTTATATCTTTAATTTTATCACTTTGTATTAAGTAAACCGCTTTTAAAGTGTGGTCATAACCACCGAAGCTTAAAAAATATACTCTATCAAGATTAAACTTATTTGTTTTTTTATTATATTCAAAGTAAAGCTTATATCTATGTAATAAACCTTCTTTAGATAAAATTACAATTAGACTATTTGTATCCTTATAATCTATTGTAAAATTTGTTTCACTATCCCAATTCAAAATTGTATTAAATTTATCCACCTCAATCGACATAGAATTAAATGTATATTTATCTAATATATTTTCTTTTAATAAATAATTCTTATTTACAATTGTTTCAAAACTTCCATTTTTCTCTTGTCTTTCAATAGTTAAATGATTATTTGTGTGAATATTTTTATAAATAAACGAAATTTTATCTTTTAATCCATCATTTGTTACATCTAAAAATAATTCTTCTTTTCCGTCATATAAATCTAAATTATTATTAGAATATAATATTTGGAATATTATTAAAAATAAAAAAATTGTTCTCACTATTTATCCTTTAATATTTTGTATATATCTTGAAAATATTGTTTTCTAGCATTTCTACTTCCTGTTTTTTCATTTACAACATTAACTATTAAATCAACAACACTATCTATTGCACCTTTATCAGCGATATTATTTAATTTTTTCCATTCCCAAAATCCCATAGCAGATAACATTCCTACTTTTGTTTCCAATAAACCATTAGGATTGTCCACAATATTTAGATTTTCTTTTGGAACTTTCTCTTTTAATATTTTATTAACATTTTGATAATTATCTTTCCAAGTTAATTGAATAAAACCTTTACCTTTATAAAGTAATCCATTTTCACATCCACCTTCTTTTAAGGTAAAACCATTATCATCACAACAGTAAACTCTTTTTGCAATTTCATCTTCTTTTGGAAGTTGCTTATAATAATATCTTCCATTTTTAATATTGAATAGTTTTTTATTTTCTATACTTAAATTTTTATATTTAGCTTCATCTGCTCTAATATATCCCAATCTATTTGCTTCATTTGGAAAATGTTTAAAATATCTACTAAAAGTTATTTTCAATGCTTCTACGCTGTACCATAAACTTTCTTCAGAACCAACTAAAGTATCTCCCACTTCTGCCCTTACTTGTGCAAAAAAGTGTGAAGCTCTAAGTGGTGTATTTATCTCAAATGCACAACAATATTTATTAAATATTTCTAAAACTTCTTTTCTTTTTTCTGCTGGTGCTT
Organism: Arcobacter vandammei; assembly: GCF_016106035.1. Lineage (GTDB taxonomy): Bacteria > Campylobacterota > Campylobacteria > Campylobacterales > Arcobacteraceae > Aliarcobacter > Aliarcobacter vandammei. The sequence continues at coordinate 1,478 of NZ_JADKPZ010000030.1, read as the reverse complement.
TTGGGAATATTTGATTAAAATCTTCTTCTGTTATTTTAAAGTTACATATTCTGTAATCAAGCCATTTATCACAATCATTTTTTGCTGTTTTTGTGCATTTTGCTTCTATTTTAGCTGAAACATAAGCAATTTTTTTAATATCTTCATCTTGTAGTTTTAATTTATTTTCTGCTAATTCTTCTGTTGTAAATTTAAAAACTAATATATCTTTTTCTATCTCATCATAATCAGTAACATTATATTCATCAAATATTTTTTTATAAGTAGAACTTCTTTTTATATCAATTTCTTCTTTATATATTTTATCTGTTATTTGAGTTTTATTTATATCAAGTAATTTTAAACAAACAGTAGCTTTATTAAACTCTTGTTCTTTATCATTTGGAATTATATTATCAGCTATTATTAAAATATTTTCTTTATAGGCTTTTATCATTACATCATCCTAAAATTTGTTAATTTCTCAATATCCTCATCAAACACAGCAAACCCTCTAGCACTATTTTCTACACTTTGATTATTCTCTATATAGGAGTTAAAGTTTATCTCATATACTTTCTCTTCTTTTATATTATGTTTTATTATTTGTTGTCCATTGTATTTTGAAATAGAGTTATTCTCTACATTCCATCTTATTTGTTCTAGTTCATCTTCTCTTGGGTTTTCTACATTTAGTATTGCTTTTAGTTCTACTTCATCATTTGTAATATATTTTAAGGCTATATCTACAACTCTTACATCTCTTTTCAGTTCTACTAATATATAACCTTCATCATTTGAGTTATTTGCAAAGGCAAAAATATGTGCATATTTATATAGATTTGTTTTTGAGATATTTAGAGATAATTGGGTTTTATTTATAGCTATATTATCATTTATATCTATTTCATCTTGAACTATATCATTATCATTTTTATCATTATTCTTTACTACTACAAATTGTATTTGATTTAATTGTGATTGATTTAAGTTAATATCTTCTATCCAAGTATCATTTTTATATATAAGAGTATTTGCTTCTACAATTACAGTATCAGTTATAGAAGTTTGTTTTACTATATTAGAACTCAATGATTTTACTTTTACTTTTTCAAATAGTGGTTTATTTATTATTGGACTATTTACACTATTTGCTTTTAATCCACCATAAGATGAGTTTGTATCAAACAGTTTTGAGTTTATATATATTCCACTACTATTTACAGTCAATACATTTGAACCACTTCTAATAGATACTCCTTGTGTTCCAACTAATTCTATTATCTTTGCTTCTTGTTTTATTGACTTTGAGTTTATATGAAAGTTCTCTTTTACATCAATTCTAAAATCTTTATTGATTTGCTTAAATAGATTTTGAAGGTATTTTAGTTTTACATCTTTTTCTACATAAGTAATCTTATTACCTTTTACTCTTTGTATAAAATCCTTTTCTATTAGTTGTTTTATTGTGTTTTTTACTTTTATATTTAAATCTTCAT
>NZ_JADKPZ010000003.1 GCF_016106035.1 Arcobacter vandammei | reverse complement strand
AAAATTACATCAAGGATTAGCTAAAAAAAGAAAGATAAAACTTATAGATGAATATCTAAGTAACTATAATAAAAAATGATAATTTAGCAACCCATTTTTTTCATTAAGCCTGGAAAAATATAGAAAAAGTGTTTTTGAAAATTTAGACAATCAGAAGATTTCAGAATTTTTAATCTCTTTTTCTATCAAAAAAGCAGTTGATATAAAAGATAGTATAGGTTTAAGATGGCTTATTTTAACACCTGATAATGAAGAACTAGAAAAATATTATATTAATTTTTTCGAGTTTACAAAATATAAAGCAAAAAAAGATGATATTTCATATCTTTTTATAAAAATAAATAAAAGTGAGCTAGAAGATAAAAAACAAAAGATTTTTGATAATCGATAAAAAGGAGATATAAACTCCTTTATTCTCTTAAAAAATAGAGTTATGTTCTATTTTCGTACACTTATTTTGAACTACTTTTAGTCCATTGTCAAAAGCTTTTTTTGCAGCTTCATTGTTTGCAAGTCCTAATTGAAACCAAACAGTTTTTATATTTTTTTCATCTTTTATTTTTAAAACTTCATCTACAACTTTTGCAATTGCATCAGGTTTTCTAAAAATATCAACCATATCAATCGAAAAAGGAATTTCGCTCAAAGATTTATAAACTTTCTCTCCTAAAATCTCATCTTCTTTTGGATAAATAGGAACTATTTTAAAACCTGCATTTTGTAAATACTCAGCAACTCTATATGAAGCTTTTTCACTATCAGGAGAAAGCCCAACTATTGCAATAGTTTTTGTCTCCTCAAAAATAGCTTTTATCTCATCTTTATTTGAATTTACTGTTGGAAATTCGCACTCCATTTTATTCTCCTTAGTTTAATTTATCTAACTTATCTTGAATATATATTTTAACTGATAAATAATCAATACTATCTTTAAAATCTTCAAATTTCCCACCACTTGCATTTATATGTCCGCCACCATTTGCTATTTTTTGGGCAAGAAGTGAAACATCAAGTTTTCCATTTGCTCTAAAAGAGCCGTTTCCTTTTTTATTTATATCTATAAAAAAATCATAATCTGGATTTTCTTTTAAAAATGTATTTGCAGGAATAGAAATACTTCCCAAACAGTAAGTTAAAAGCCCTTTTTGACCTTTGTAAAAAACAGTTAGTTCATTTTTTACATTTTCAAGAGTTTTTACTAAATATTTTGCACTTAAATTGTCGATTGTATCATCAATATCATCAAGTTTTAAAAACTCTTTTTTCAAAAAGTGAACTTCATTGTCAAGCATTATATTTTGTCTCTCTTTTCCTAAAAAAGAGATAGATTTTTCCAACAAATAAAACTTATATTCTCTATCTATATTTGGGAAAAGTATAGAGTTAATCTCTCTTGCTTTAACCAAACTTGACATTAAAACTTTTCCAAATTCAAAATTATCTTTTTCGTGTTCAAGCCAAATATCAACAGCATTTATACAGTTTACTAAACTTTCATAGTTTTTAATAGGAGCATCAAATTTCTCTAAAAGATAATCATAAACTATCTTTGTAGCACATCTTTTATCATCCAAAAAATACCAATCAAATTTTTCTGCACTTTTTTTACCTGTAATATGGTGGTCTAAAAGCTGTAAAGTTACTTTGAAGCCATCATTATTTAATAAATTTATATCTCTATTCAAATCTGCACTTTCTTGCAAAGTCAAGTTTAAATCACTAATAATTAATAAAATCTCTTCATCTTTATAATTTTTTATATCTTCTAAAACTTTGGCAATGCTTAACTTTACTTCTACTCCATAATTTGCATTAAAATAGTGAGTTTTTGAAAAAAATTTTGAAGTTAGAAATTGGCAAGAGTAACCATCTAAATCTGTATGAGAAATGTGAAAAAGTCGCATTATGCTATATCTTTTAGCGTTAATTTTGATAAAAAATCATTTACTTTGAATTGTAGATTATTCAAAAGTGGCCAAATACCACAAAGTTTTGCTTTATTATTTGGGCAAGATTCAAGAGAATCAGAACACTCAAAAACCATAGGATTTCTCTCTTCAGCAGCTACAACAATATCCAAAATTGTAAGCTCATCTATTGGTTTATTTAGAACAAAACCACCATTTACTCCTCTATGAGAAACAACTAATTCTGCTTTTGCTAAGTTTTGCATTATTTTTGCTAAAAATGATTTTGAAATTTCAAGCTCTTTTGATAAAACATCAACATTTACAGGTTCTTCGTGTTTTGCGATTGAGATTAAAGATAGTAGTGCATATTCACTTTTTTTTGTTAATAACATATTATATTTTTTCCATTATTATAATTTTTCTTTATTCTACAAAAACTATTATTAATCTTCACATACAAAAAAAGGGACTATGGAAAACCATAGTCCCTTTAATATCTCTTTTAAAGAAAAATTATTTTGCTCTAATTCCTAAAGAAGCAACTAATTCAGTAAATCTTGCATAGTCTGTTCTTTTTAAATATGATAAAAGTTTTTTTCTTTTTCCAACCATTTTTAATAGACCTAATCTTGAAGAGTGATCTTTTTTAAATACTTTTAAATGCTCTGTTAAAGTTTTAATTTGCTCTGTTAATAGTGCAATTTGAACTTCAGCTGAACCTGTGTCACCATCTTTTTTTGCATATTTTGCGATAATACTTGCTTTTAATTCCTGATCTAAAGCCATTTTGACCTCCTAATAGGTATAATGTAAATTTATTTCCAAATGAAAATAGGTGCGAATTTTATATAAATTTTGCTTTATATTTACTTTAAAAAAAGAATTTATCCACCAGTTTCATAAAAAGCTCTACTTGAAACTTTATTATCATCTTTATTTGACCATCTGTTTTTTTCTGGTTTATTTTGTAAAACTCGTTTTAAAATCTCTCCAGCTTTATCTATATCATTGTTTCGTATTGCATCTTTGATACTTAAGGCATCTTCAAAATATAAACAGGGAATTAAAAAACCTTCAGCTGTAAGTCTTATTCTATTGCAAGATGCACAAAAATCATCTTTATGTGGTTCAATTATTCCGAACTCATATCCATCTTCAAGTCTATAATATTGGGCTGGAGAGCTTGTATCTCTTGGAACTTTCTCAAGATTTGGATATTTCTCTTTTATGATATTTAATATCTCATCAGAGTTTAAACCTTTTGCACTATTTTTTGCAAAAGAGTTCTCCATAAATTCAATATACCTAACCACAAAACCCTCTTTTTTAGAGTATTCTAAAACATCAATAATATCAATATCATTTATTCCTTTTAAAGGAACACAATTTATTTTTATTTTAAGTCCTACTTCTTTTGCTTTTTGTATTCCGCTTAGAACTGTTGGTAAAACATCTTTTTGGGCTATTTTTGAAGCTCTGTCTTGATTTAAAGTATCAAGAGAGATATTTATTCTTTTTAATCCTGCATTTTTTAATTTTTGTGCCATTTGTGGAAGCAAAAAACCATTTGTTGTAAGTGCTAAATCAATATCGCTTTTATAATCATTTATTAGTTTTATAAAATAGTCCAAATTATCTCTTAAAAGTGGCTCTCCACCAGTAATTCGCACTTTTTTAATACCTTCATCAATTCCTATTTTTATAAACTTAAACAAATCTTCATAAGATAATAAATTCTCTTTTGGAACCCATGAAAATGGTTTTTCTGGCATACAGTAATGACATCTAAAATTGCATCTTTCAGTTACTGAAACTCTTAGATAATCGTGTTTTCTTCCAAATCCATCTATTAACATATAATTCCTTTTTTTAGTTCAATCTTTGCCAAGCTTCATCCAGAGAACTTACTCTTTTTGAAAAAAGAAGATATAAGGCCAAATTAAATTTAGCTAAATTTAAAATATCGCTAGTAGGATTTTTTAAAATAGCTAAATTCTCTTCTAAACTTATATTTTCAAAAGTTCTATCAAAATTTACTCCAAAATCTTTTAGAGAAAATTCAAACTCCAAAATTTCATCACCGTTTTTTTGCCAATATTTAGAATCTTTAAATATTTCAATATCACCTTCACTTCCTCTAATAACAGTAATTTCTTTGAAACTATCTTCAAACATATCTAAATATTTTTTTACATAAGGTTTATGAAAAACCCCACAAACTCCGTATTCACTAAGAGTTGGATTTAAAAGTTTTTCAACCGTATTAAAGGCTGTTCTTAAACCAAACTCCCATCTTAAAGTAGTTAGATTGCTTAGCTCTGGCAAGTATTCTACTCTATTTAAATAGTGCAAATATTGACCTTGCTCAAAATTAGGAAAAATATCTTTTGTAGCAAAGCCACTTTTTGTTGGTTGAAGTAAATCCCCACAAACCACAAGATTAAGCCTTTTTACATCACTATTTTTTTTGTAAAAGTCAGTTAATAGCTCTTCATATAGAGGAAATAAATATGGAAAATTTACTCTTCCATCGCTGTTGTATCCCAAAATAAAAGAGTCTTCTAATTTTTCTATTTTCATAAAAGAGTTTAGTGCTTGTATAGCTCCTTTAAATTCAGGAACAGTTTCAAGTTTTACTCTCCAAGCTATCAAAAAAGCTCCTATTTGTGCTTGTGTTGGTTCTTGTCTTAAAATTTGAGAAACTGCTTCAAAAGCCTCATCAAATGTTAAATCTCTATTTCCTTTTACTCCTGTTCCAACTGCTTTTATAAAAGTTTTAAAATCCATTGTATCTCCCATTATATAATGCTTTAATTCTATTTTTCACAAGCTTAATATATACTTGCTTAAATAAAACATTATTCAAGGCACTTTATGACACTTCAAGAGAGTATTCAAAGTTTAGATTTTTTCAAAAATTTAGATGATAAACAAATAGAGATATTAAGTGATTTTTCATTTATATCAAAATATGATAAAAATTCTATTCTTTTTTATGAAACCGATATAAAAAATAATCTTCTTTTTTTGGTTAGTGGTTTAGTGAAAATTTATAAATATGATAAATTTGATAATGAAATTTTCTTATATCATATCTATTCAAACTCCTTAATTAGCGAATTAAGTTCAATTAATAGTAGTGAAATTTACTGTTTTTCAAATGCCTCTTTTATAGAAGATTCAATAGTTTTATCTGTTGATTTTTTAAAACTTCAAGAGCATTTTTTAGATAATAATATTTTAGTAAAAGAGCTTATGAATGCTCTTTTAAAGAAAACTCATCAACTTCAATGTTTAGTAAATAGAGAGCTTGTTTTTGATGCAACTGCAAAAGTTGCTTATATGCTCGTAAATGACCTTGAAATGTTTAATAGCTTAAAAAGGCAAGAAGTCAGCTTTATGCTACATATTCAACCAGAAACTTTATCAAGAGTATTAAAAAAACTAAATAGAGATGATATAATTGAGATTGAGAATCAAGAAATAATAATAAAAGATAAAATAGCCTTAAATAAAATTTTTACAGGGGTAGCAATATGAAAAAAAGTAGTATTAGTACAAAAATAAAAATCTTAGGAGTTCTGTTTACACTTTTGTTGATTAGCATAATTGCAACAACAATTTATTTAAACAACAAAAATGAAAAAGATGCAATGATTATAAATATAGCTGGAAAACAAAGAATGCTTACCCAAAATATCACAAAAAATATTTTTTATCTATATACAAATAAGAATGCAAACCAAACTGAACTAAATGAAAGTATAAACGAATTTATCTACAATCTTTCTAGTTTAAAAGGTGGAAATAATCTTGATAAATTAAAGGATTCACCAAATATAAAAATAGATAAACAAACTCTAAAAGTTGAATCTTTATGGATTGATTTTTTAAAAAATATTAATCTTTTCAAAGAACATCTTTTAGAAGAGACAAAAATAGATGAATTAAAAAATATTGTAAATGAAATTTATAACTCAAACACAACTCTTTTATATGAAGTTGATTCTTTGGTTAGCTTATACACTATAAATAGTGAACAAAAAATTATTTTTCTAAAATATACACAATATTTCTTTGCACTTTTAATAGCTTTACTAATTTTATATAGTTTTTTAGAGTTAAAGACTATGGAAAAAAATGCTCTTAAATTTATAGAAGAGTCAAAAAAAGCAATGGAACAAAATTTAGAACAGCCATTAAAACCTATTTCTATAGATGCTGAAGGTGAATTAGTAGAAGCTTCTAATATGTTTAATAGTTTTTTAAATAAAGTAAATAGTGCAATAATTGACTCAAATAGTGCATTAGAACAATCAAAAAATGCTTCATACAAGCTAGAAGAACTTACAAATGAGTTTGATGAAATTATAAATGAACTTGAAAACTCGCAAGAACTTTCAAAACAGCTAAATAGAAGTGAAGATATTGCTATTCAAACTCAAGAACAGCTACTTTATTCTACAAAAAGATTAGCCGAACTAAAAAATGAACTTGAAAAAATTATGCTTACTTGCGAAAGTAAATAATTTACTTTTAAAACTTTAATTTAACTTAAAACATTAAATAATTTGACTAATGTCAAGTTATTTACTCTTCCCTATTTGATAGAATAAATTGTTTTAAAATTTATTTCAAAAAGGAGTAAAGATGTCACTTTCAAGAAGAGATTTTCTAAAAAGTTCAGCAGCAGCAAGTGCAGCAGCAGCTATTGGTATGAGTGTACCAACAGACCTAAAAGCACAAGCATCTAATGCTGAAAGTGGTTGGCGATGGGATAAGGCAGCCTGTAGATTTTGTGGAACAGGTTGTGGAATTATGCTTGCAACAAAAGAGGGAAAAATTGTTGCAGTAAAAGGTGACCCAGCAGCTCCAGTAAACAGAGGACTTAACTGTATTAAAGGATATTTTAATGCAAAAATTATGTATGGAGCGGATAGGCTTAAAACTCCACTTTTAAGAGTAAACAAAAAAGGTGAATTTGATAAAAAAGGAGATTTTACTCCTGTTTCTTGGCAAAGAGCCTTTGATGAGATGGAAAAACATATAAAAATTGCTCTAAAAGAGAAAGGTCCAGAGGGAATTGGAGTATTTGCAAGTGGGCAATACACAATTATGGAAGGATATGCAGCTTTAAAAATGATGAAAGCTGGTTTTAGATCAAATGCAATAGATCCAAATGCAAGACACTGTATGGCATCTGCTGTTGTTGGTTTTTACCAAACTTTTGGAATTGATGAACCAAGTGGTTGTTATGATGATATTGAACTTACTGATACTGTTGTTTGTTGGGGTTCAAATATGGCTGAAATGCACCCAATTTTATGGTCAAGGGTAACTGATAGAAAATTAAGTAATCCAGAAAAAGTAAAAGTTGTAAATATCTCAACATATAGACATAGAACTTCAGATATTGCTGATTTAGAAATTATCTTTACTCCAAATACAGATTTAGCTCTATGGAACTACATAGCAAGAGAGATAGTTTACAATCGTCCAGAAGCTATTGATTGGGATTTTGTAAAAGAGCATATAGTTTTTGCTGCAAGTCCTGTAAATATTGGTTATGGTATGAGAAGAAGTGACGAAAAATCTATTAAAGATGGGAAATACTCAAAAGCTGAAATGGAAATAATCTCAAAAGAGATGGAAACAATAGTTTCAGAAACTGAAGCTCCTGCACTTGCTCCTTATGGATATAAAGCTGGTGATAAAATGACTCATAAAAATGCAGGTCTTGCTCACTGGGAAATCTCATTTGAAGAGTACAAAAAATTCCTAGAGCCTTATACTCTTGATTATGTTGCAACAATCGCAAAAGGAAATCCAGATGAGGACATTGAAGAGTTTAAGAAAAAACTTCAACAATTAGCAGATTGGTATATTGAAAAAGATAGAAAAGTTGTTAGTTTCTGGACTATGGGAATGAATCAACATACACGTGGAACTTGGGTAAATACACTTTCTTATAATGTGCATTTCCTTTTAAATAAACAGGCAAAACCTGGAAGTGGAGCATTCAGTCTTACAGGACAACCAAGTGCTTGTGGAACAGCAAGAGAAGTTGGAACATTTACACATAGACTTCCAGCAGATATGATGAATGAAAATCCAAAACATAGAGAAATTACTGAAAAAGCTTGGAATATTCCACTTGGAACAATAAATCCAAAAGGTACTCAACATATTATGAAAATCCATAGAGATATTGAAGATGGAAATATAAAATTTGCTTGGGTAAATGTTTGTAATCCATATCAAGATACAGCAAGTGCGACTCACTGGATAAAAGCAGCAAGAGAGATGGATAACTTCATCGTAACATCAGATGGATACCCTGGAATTTCAGCAAAAGTATCAGATTTGATTTTACCATCTGCTATGATTTATGAAAAATGGGGTGGATATGGAAATGCTGAAAGAAGAACACAACTTTGGAGACAACAAGTAATCCCAGTTGGAGATGCTATGAGTGATACTTGGCAATGGGTTGAGTTATCAAAAAGATTTACAGTAAAAGATGTTTGGGGAGAACAAAGCTTACTTAGTACAAATGGTGAAGTAAAACTTCCTAGTATGATAGAAGCTGCAAAAGCTATGGGTTACAACGAAGATACAACTATGTATGAAATTTTATTTGCAAATGATAGAGCAAAATCATATAAAGCTGATCAAAATGACCCAATTCAAAAAGGTTTTGATAACACTGAAGCATTTGGAGATAATAGAAATGTTTTAGGAAGTGATGGAAAACCTTGGAAAGGGTATGGATTCTTCTTACAAAAATATCTATTTGAAGAGTATGCAGATTTTGGAAGAGGTCATGCACACGATTTAGCAGATTTTGACACTTATCACAAGGTAAGAGGATTAAAATGGCCAGTTGTTGATGGTAAAGAGACTTCTTGGAGATTTAATACAAAATATGACCCTTATGCGAAAAAAGCAAATCCAAATAGTGATTTTGCATTCTATGGAACTTTAGCAAAAGAGTTAGCTTTTGGAGATTTAACAGGAATTAAAGACCAAACTAAAAAATCTCTAAAAAATAAAGCAAAAATCTTTGCAAGACCATATATGGATCCACCTGAAAAACCAGACGAAGAATATCCAGTATGGCTAAGTACGGGAAGAGTTCTTGAGCATTGGCATAGTGGAACTATGACTATGAGAGTTCCTGAACTATATCGTGCAGTTCCAGAGGCACTTTGCTATATGCACCCAGAAGATGCAACAAAATTTGGTGTAAAACAAGGTGAATTAGCTTGGGTTGAATCAAGAAGAGGAAAAGTAAAAGCAAGAGTTGAAACAAGAGGAAGAAATAGACCTTCAAGAGGTTTAGTTTATGTTCCTTGGTTTGATGAAAAAGTATTTATAAATAAAGTTTGTTTAGATGCAACTTGTCCACAATCAGGGCAAACAGACTTCAAAAAGTGTGCAGTTAAAGTTTATAAAGCCTAAGGTTAAATAGATGAACATAATAGAAAACTATCAAGAAGATAGAAGAAAATTTCTTCTAAAAAGTGCTAGAGCTATAGGCTTAGTAATACTTGGTGGTTTAACATGGAGTGCATATTTAAGCGAAGTAAAAGCTAGTAGTCTAATTTTAAGACCACCAGCTGCTTTAAATGAAAATGATTTTTTAGCAACTTGCATAAAATGTGGACTTTGTGTTGAGGCTTGTCCTTTTGATACACTAAAATTGGCAAAACCAGGGGATAATTTACCTTTGGGAACTCCATTTTTTGTTCCAAGAGAGATTCCTTGTTATATGTGTGTTGATATTCCTTGTGTTCCAATTTGTCCTACAAATGCACTTGATGAAAAAAAAGTAAGAAATAGTGAAGGTGCTTTTGAGATAAGACAAATGGAAATGGGAGTTGCAGTTGTAGATGTAAAATCTTGTGTAGCTTTTTGGGGAATACAATGCGATGCCTGTTATAGAGCTTGTCCACTTTTGGGAGAAGCTATTGATATAGTATATGAAAAAAATGAACGAACAGGAAAACATGCCTTTTTAAAACCTGTTGTAAATACAGATATTTGCACAGGTTGTGGACTTTGTGAGAAAGCCTGTATTACTGAAAAACCAGCCATTTTTGTGCTTCCAAAAGGAATTGCACTTGGTAAAGTGGGAGATCACTATATAAAAGGTTGGGATGAAGAAGATGAACAAAGAGTTAAAAATGCCGATATTGGGCAGACAAAAACAAAAATAAATAAAAAAAGTGCAATAGATTCACTAAATAGTGATATGAAGGAGCTTTTAGAATGAAAAAGATTAGATTTTTAATTGCTAGAAGAGTTACTCAAATCTCTATTTTAGTTCTTTATAGCCTTGCAAATATTTATGGAATAAATATCTTAATGGGGAATTTAAGTTCTTCATTGATTTTTGAAAAAATTCCATTGAGTGACCCATTTGCAGTGTTACAGATGTTATTTGCAGGAGCAGTTTTATCTTTTGATATTTTATTAGGTGCTTTTTTGATAGCGATATTTTATTTTCTTATTGGTGGACGAGCATTTTGCTCTTGGGTTTGCCCTGTAAATATAGTTACAGATTTTGCAAACTATCTAAGAAGAAAATTTAATTTTCAGCAAATTCAAAAAAATCAACCAGCATCAAGATCTATAAGATATTGGGCAATTGCTCTTACTCTTATTTTATCAAGCCTTATGGGTGTTACAGCTTTTGAGCTTATATCTCCAGTATCAATGGTACATAGAGGAATAGTTTTTGGTCTTGGATTTGGTTGGGCAACTATTTTAGTAATATTTTTGTTTGATTTGTTTGTTTTAAAAAATGGTTGGTGTGGGCATATTTGTCCACTTGGTGGATTTTATTCACTAATTGGAAGATTTAGCCTTATTAGAGTTCATCACGACCATGAAAAATGTACAGCTTGTATGAAGTGTAAGGTTGTTTGTCCTGAAAATCAAGTTTTACATATGATTACAAAATCAAGTGAGCCAGTTTTGCAAGAGTGTACAAACTGTGCTAGATGTATTGAAGTGTGTGATGATGATGCACTAAATTTTGAATTAAGAAATTATATAAAGGATAAAAAATGAAGTTAGCAAAAATAACTTTAAGTCTATTTACAGCAGCTGTGATTTCAACTATTAGTTTTGCTGCTACAAATACTACAATAAAAGATGATTCTATTGGTCTTAGACATGATAGCTTATTTAAAGAAGATAAAGTTGTAGGTGATGAGACAAAATATGGAACAGACCCAGCTGGTGGAAGTACAAAGATAAAAAGAGCATTTGAAAATGCTCCACCTATGATTCCACACGATATAGAAGGATTGCTACCTATTACTATTGATAATAATATGTGTACTTCTTGTCATGATCCACTAGTAGCTGAAAGTATGGGAGCAACTCCTATTCCAAAATCTCACTTTACAAATTTTAGAGAGTATGTTGCTTTAAATAAAGATGGGCAATTAGAAAGAGATGGTAAAGTTGTTGAAAATAGTAGTGATTTAGATACTATTACAAAACCTCTTGATATGCTATCAAATGCTAGATTTAACTGTTCAGCATGTCATGCTCCACAATCAGATAGTGCAAATGTTCCAAAAAATAACTTTGCACCAGAGTTTAGAAGTAGTGATTTAAATGATAAATCAAATCTTATGGATGTAATCAAAGAGGGTGTTAAATAAGTTATGCAAAGAAGAGAGCTTTTTAGCTCTCTTGCAAAACCTTTTTCAAAAAAAGATATGCAAGAGAAAGCTATTCGACCACCCTACTTTAAAGATATAAATCTTTTTTTCACAAACTGTATAGAGTGTATAGATAAGCCTTGTGTTACAGCTTGTGAAGAAAATATAATTAAAATTGTGGAAGATGAAACTGTTGCTCTTGATTTTACAGAAAGTGGTTGTACATATTGTGATATGTGTGCAGAATCTTGCCCAAATGAAGTTCTAAAAGTAGAAGATAAAAAGCAAATAGAAGCTAGAATTCAAATTGATATTTTATCTTGTCTAGCATGGCAAAATACTATGTGTTTTTCTTGTAAAGATCCATGCCTTGATGATGCAATAGAGTTTTTGGGGCTTTTTAGACCAGCTATAAAAGATAGTTGCACATCTTGTGGATTTTGCATCAAAGTTTGTCCAACAAATGCAATAAAAGTGAGTAGTTTATGAAGTTTTTTAAATATATTTTTATCTCTGTTTTTGTCTTAAATTTATACTCAAGTGAAATAAAAGAGCTAAAACCAACATATTTTTTAAAAGCAAGTGGAGCTGTTACAAATTTAGTTTTAAAAGAGAATCTTTTAATAGCAGGAACAACTGCTAGTAGTGTTGATATTTTTGATATTGAAAAAAAAGAGTTAGTAAAAAAGATAGATATTAAAAAAATCAAAGATTTCACAAATGAAAAAATAGATAGCAAAGTTTATAGTGTAGATATAATTGATAATAAAATCTTGATTTTATCGCAAGGCAAAAGTGGTGGAAGAGATATTTTTATCTATGAAAATGAAAAATTAGAAAATATAATCTCTTCAGAAAATAGACTATTTATAGCTTATGCAAAATTTTTGGATAGTGAAAATATAATCTATGCACTTTTATCTAATCAGATTTTTATCTACAATATAAAAGAGAAAAAAATTAAAAATGAGCTTCAAATTTCTCAATCATCATTTTCACATTTTGTATTAAATAAAGATAAAAGTTCTATTTTTGTAGCAGATGAGAGTGGAATAATATCTTTAGTTGATATAAAAAGCTTCAAAAAAACAAAAAACTTTAAAGGTCAAAATGTAGATAGGGTTTTTCAAGTTGATGTAAAAAAAGATTTACTTTTAACAGCGGGTCAAGATAGAAGAGTTGCTGTTTACTCTTTTGGCTTTTCTAAACCTTACTATATAAATAGCGATTTTTTGGTATATAGTGCAGCTTTAAGCCCTAGTTCTAAACTTGCAGCTTTTTGTTTTGATGAGCAAAATAGTGTCGCTATTTTTGATACACAAACAAAAGAAATTTTATACAAATTAGATGAAAATAAAGCACTTCTTACAAATATTTTATTTTTAAATGAAGATGAAATTTTTGTTGCAAGTGATGATGAAAATATAAATTTTTATAATTTAAAGGAGAATTAAAATGAATATTTCAAGTATAGTAGTACAAACTTTACCTAAACACTTAGATAAAGTAATAGAAGATTTAAAAAACTCTGGTGTTTGCGATTATCATCTACACGATGATAAAGGGCGAATTATTATTACTATTGAGGGTGAAAATGTAGAAGAAGAGCTTAAAAAACTAAAAGTTATTGAAGCTATTCCAAATGTTGCAAGTGCAGATATGCAAATGTCTTATAGCGAAGAGGAGTTAAGTCGTCATATGCAAGTTTTAGAAAATGCTGATGCTGTTCCAAAAGTTTTAAATGATAAAGATATAAATGTAGAAGATATTGTTTATAGAGGTGATTTAAAACGAAAAGATTTAATAGGTTTTGCAAAAGATTTCGATAAATTAGGAGAATAATATGGAATTTAATAGTGGTAATTTTTTAATTGAAACAATAGTTCCTAGTGATGAGTTGATTATTTCAAGAACCGATTTAAAAGGGAATATCACTTATGCAAATGATACTTTTGCAGAAATTTCAGGTTATAGTATAGATGAATTAATAGGAAAACCACACAATATTGTAAGACATCCAGATATGCCAAAAGAGATATTTAAAGAGCTTTGGGAAGATTTACAAACAAAAGGGAAATGGAGTGGTATTGTAAAAAATCTTAGAAAAGATAGTGGCTTTTATTGGGTTTATGCAGAAATATCATGTGTTTTAAAGGATAATAAATTAGTAGAGTATAAATCACTTAGAACACCTATATCTTTTGAAGAGAAAAAGAGATATCAACTATATTATGATGAGTTAAAAAGAAAAAATAATGAAAAAATTAGAAAAATCATCTATGAATAAATACCAAAAACTAAGCTTTTAGTGATATAATAAGCGAGTCCTAAAAAATAAAATAAGGAAAGGTATGTCAAATCTTGTAAAATCTGAAAATTTATTAAAGTTAATTACAGAAAACCTTCCTGATTTACTATGGATTAAAGACTTAAATGGAAAATATATTTATGCAAATGAATCAACTTGCAGAATATTTTTAAATACTATGCCAAATGATGCAATAGGAAAAGATGATTTATATTTTTCACAAAAAGAACGAGAGAGATTTCCAAACAGTCCAAATTGGCACACCTTTGGAGAAAACTGCAAAGAATCTGACTTAGAAGTTTTAGAAAAGAAAGAGGCAATTACAGTTAAAGAGTGTGGAACAATTAGAGGTGTTTTACGATACTTTGAGATAAATAAAGCTCCATTTTATAATGAAATAGGAAAATTGGTTGGGATTATTGGAATTGCAAGAGATATAACTTCTCAAGCAATTTTAGAAGAAGAAAACTACAAACTAACATATTATGATTTACTTACAAAACTTCCAAATAGACAAAAAATCCTCTTAGATATTTTAAAAACAAATCCAAAAGCTTGTATGATTTTTAATATAGATGGTTTTAGAGAGGTAAATGACTTTTTTGGAATTTATAATGCTGATAAAATTCTTCAAGAAGTTGCAAATAGATTTTTCTCAAGTGGCTTAAAAGCTTATAGAGTTGGTGGAGACGAATTTGCTATTACTTATTATGGAAATTTATCTTATGATGAACTAAAGCAAAAGGCCTATGCAATTTTAAATATTCTTGAAAATCAAGAGTACTCAATAGAAGATAAAACAATATCTTTAGGTTTTTCAGTAGGAATAGCAAAAGCAAGTAATAGACTTCTTTCAAAAGCTGATATAGCTGTAAATATGGCAAAAAATTCACACGAAACAATATTTATTTATAATGAAGATGAGAAGATTGAAGAGAAATATAAAGATAATATAAATATGGCTTACGAAATAAAAAGAGCCTTAATTGAAGATAGAATTGTCTGTTTTTATCAACCAATTGTAGATGTGAATAATGGAGAAATTTTAGCTTATGAAACTCTTGTAAGATTGAAAGATTCAAATGGAGATATTATTTCACCATTTAAATTCCTTAATTTCTCTAAAAGAATTAAGCTTTATCATAAAATATCTCAAAGAGTTATATTAAATGCTTGTGAAACTTTCAAAAGGAAAAAAGACTTTTTCTCTATAAATTTATCAATAGATGATATAAAAAATAAAGAAACAGTAGATTTTATAATAAAAACTTTAAAAAAAACAAGAACTGCTTCAAGGGCTACTTTTGAGATTTTGGAATCTGAGGGAATTGAAAACTATGATGAAGTTTTAGATTTTATCAATAAAATAAAGCTCCTTGGAGCAAAAATAGCAATTGATGACTTTGGAAGTGGATATTCAAATTTTGAGCATCTTTTAAAATTAAATGTTGATTATATAAAAATTGATGGTTCTTTGATAAAAAATATAACATCAAATGAGAAACAAAAAATTATTGTTGAAACAATTTCAAGTTTTGCAAAAAAGATTGGGATTAAAACAGTAGCTGAATTTGTAGAGACAAAAGAGATTTTGGAAAACTTAAAAGAGTTAGAAATAGATTTTGCTCAAGGTTATTTTATAGGAAAACCTGAAGTATTATGATAAGAATATTACTATTTTTATTGGTTCTTCTCTCCTTTTCATACTCAAATCAAATCAATAAAGCCTTTGCCTTTGCTATTTATGATGAAAATGGACAAAGTGAAAATATTCAAAATATAAATATAACAAAATATGATTACAATGAAATTTGTTATACAAAAATAGCTGTTTTTGGAAAACTAAAACACAATACAAATATAGAAGTAAAAATAGGAAATTCAATAGGAGCTTTTGAAAATAAAATTCCAATAACAAATATTGGAAAAATTGTAATAGGCTATGAATACACTTTCAAGCACTATACAGTAACAACTGGAAGACTAGAAGTAAGAGTTGATAATAAACTTTATGATGCAAGAGTTTTTGTAAAATAATTTTTACTAAATTTATAAATTTTTTTAGAAAAATAGCATTAAAATAGCATTTTTTAAGTTTAGTTCTTGTATTATTTCACCGATTAAGAGATTTTACCTTTACACTTATCTCTCCTTAGTTAAAAAATGTTTCATTTTTTGGGTAAAATCTCTATCAAAAGGTCGTTCTCTCCGATTGAGTTTTGTATTTTATTTTTTTCATATTTTTTTAACAAAACTCAATAAAAAAGGGAAGCTATTTTAGCTTCCCTTTTTTTATACCCAAAATTTAAATCTATCTTAAGTATGGCTTTAAAACTTCTGGAATAGTTATTGAGCCATCTTCATTTTGATAGTTTTCCATAATTGCAACTAGTGTTCTTCCAACAGCCAAAGAAGAACCATTTAAAGTGTGAGCTAAGATATTTTTCTTATCTTCTTTATATCTGATTTTTGCCCGTCTTGCTTGAAAATCTCTAGTGTTTGAAATACTTGAAATCTCTCTAAACTTATTTTGTCCTGGTAACCAAACTTCTAAATCAATAGTAACAGCAGCACTAAATCCTAAATCACCTGTACAAAGTTGTACTTTTTGATGACAAAGTCCCAAAGAGCTTAATAAATCACTAGCTGTTTGAACCATTTTTTGAAAAACCTCATCAGAATCTTCTTGAGCTGTAATAGCTACCATCTCAACTTTGTCAAATTGATGTTGTCTTATAAGTCCTCTTGTATCTCGCCCTGCACTTCCTGCTTCTTTTCTAAAACAAGGTGTGTAAGATGTAAGAAGAAGTGGTAGTTCACTTTTAGATAAAATTTCATCATTGTAAAGATTTGTAAGACTTACTTCTGCTGTTGGGATAAGGTATAAATCTTCTCCTTCAATTTTAAATAAATCTTCTTCAAATTTTGGAAGTTGTCCTGTTCCTTTTAGTGCATTTGAGTTTGCCATAAAAGGCACATACCACTCATTAAAACCTCTTTGTCTATTAAAATCAAGCATATAGTTTATCAAAGCACGTTCTAGTCTTGCTCCATCACTTTTTAAAGCTGTAAATCTTGATTTTGCTAGTTTTACACCTCTTTCAAAATCCAACCAACCACAATCTAAATCCCAATGCTCTTTTGGAGTGAAACTAAACTCTGGTTTTTTTCCAATCACTTCTAAAACCACATTTTCATCTTCATCTTCACCGTAAGGCACACTATCATCTGGCATATTTGGAATAGCAAAAAGTTCTCCATTTAATTTCTCTTCAAGTGCATTTAACTCATCTTCAAGCTCTTGTTTTTTTGCTTTTAATTCATTTATTTCTGATTGTAGTTGTGTTAAATCCAGATTCTCTTTTTTATATCTTGGAAACTCTTTTGATAGAAGATTTTGTTTTGCAGTTACTTCTTCCATCTCTTGTCTTGTGTTTTTTGTTTTTAGTGATAACTCTTTTAAGCTGTTTAAAGATTCGCTTGAAAGACCCTTTCTTACAAGTGCTTTTGCAACACTTTCAAAATCTTTTTGTAGTAATTTTATATCAATCATACCGTCTTCTTTATTTAGTTTTTTGGAATTATATCAAAACTATTCTTGCCATTTTATTGTAATTTGATTTTCTATTTTCTCTTAATTTGCAACTAAGTTGCATTTAACTATTATTTCACTTTGCAACTTAGTTGCATAATTAATCTAAACAAAAGGAAATGTATTGAATTCATACAACAAAAAATTAAACTATAAGAGTATTTGTAAACTATCAGCTCTTTTGATACCCTATTTACTAAATGCCCAAACTTCAATGCTTGAAGAGATAAATATAATAGAGAAAAAAGAGTTAAATACAAACTCCATAGAGATTGATATGGAAAAAATAGAACAAAATCAAGCAAACTCTCTTACAGAGATGTTAAAAAACAACTCTTCAATAGAAATTGGTGGTGGTGCAAAAAATGCACAAAGGATATATTTAAGAGGTATTGAAAGCTCAAACCTAAATATTTCACTCGATGGAGCGAAACAAGGTAAAAATATGTTTCAACATAGAGCCAATGAAATGGGGATAAATCCTGATTTACTAAAAGTTGTAGATGTAAAAACCTCTCCTGATGCTTCAAAAGGTGGAGCATTAGGTGGAAGTATAGAGATGACTACAAAAGATGCTCAAGATTTTGCTAAAAATGGTAAAAACTATGGTACAGTTTTCAAAGCTGGATACAATACAAATGCTGAACAAAAACATGGAACTGCAACAGCATATTCAGTTTTCAATGACTATGTAGGAGCTTATTTAAGTGTAAGTGGAGTAAATAGCGAAGATTATGAAGATGGAGATAAGAATAAGGAGATAGGAAGTAACTATCACGATAGAGATTATCTATTTAAAATCTCTATGTTAAATGCAAAAGATAATGACTTAAGATTAACTATAAATCATAATGAAAATAGTGGAAATACAAGATGGAGAGGTTCAGAATATAGACCACTTCCAAATGAGCTTGAAAAAATTGTATCATCTACAACAAATTACTCTTTAAACCACACTTATAACCCAAATAATTTGTTAAATTTAGAGACAAGCTTAAATCTAACAGATATAACACTTGAAAGAGAAGATGAAAATAGAAAATACGATAATAGAAATATTGGATTAAAAGTACAAAATCATTTTGATTTTGATATTTCTTCAAGTGAAAATAGAGTTTCTATTGGAGCAGAACTTCAAAAAGAGCATGGGAAAGGTAGTTTCTATATAGCAGATTTAAAACCTGCAGATAAAAATATCACAAAATATAGTGATTTAGACTCTCAAAATATAGCACTATTTATCCAAAATAGAACACAAATTGGGGATTTAGGAATTGATTATGGTTTAAGATTTGATGATTATGAGTTTGAAACAGGTTTAGGAAAAGCAGATGATAATACAATTTCTCCAAATATTGGGCTTGATTATAAACTTAGCGAAAACTCTTTAATTTATGCAAACTATGGAAATGCTAGTAGAATGAGTGGAATTATCCCATTTACTTGGGCTTTAAATACAAAAATTGGTGAAACTTATAGCAATGATTTAAAAGCTGAAAAATCAAAAAGATATGAAGCTGGATACAAATATGAGAAAAGAGATACTTTTCTTTCTGATGATTATTTAAGTTTTAATGCAAATATTTTTAAAACAGAGATTAAAGATTTTATAGTATCAAAAGATACAAATTGTGCTACTGGTACTTGTGGAAGTGGAGAAGGTGGATGGACTTTGCAAGATATGTACAATAGAGATGATAAGTTTGAGTCAGAAGGTTTTGAGTTAAAGCTATCTTATGCTTATGATATTTTTTCTACAAGTTTAGGTTATACAAAAATCGATACAAATAATAAAAGTAGCGATGTTGGAAATGTTGTAGGAATAAATGAAGACCAAAATATAAGAAGAGTTGGTGGATATGATAGTGAAAAATTTGTTTGGAATTTAGGATTCGAAGTAACAAAAGATTTAGCTATTAATTATACACTAAATGCAGTTGCAGGAACTGATGTTTTAGATAGTAATAATACTACAATAAGAAGAGCAGGATATACAACTCACGATGTTAGTATGCAGTATAAGATAACTTCTGATTGGACTTTGTTTTTAGCTGTTAATAACTTAACAAATAAACAGTATGCAAAAGCTACAACAATATCTACAAAAAATCAAGCTGATATTTATAGATATGAAATGGGAAGAGATTATAGATTTGCTGTAAAGTATGATTTTTAGGCTTAAATAAATAAGGAAATTTTTCCTTATTTACCACTCAAACTGAAAAGTTGTATGAACTATTTTAAATTTGCTTTTTAGATTATGGTTAATATTTTCTAAAATCTCTTCATAGTTTTCTATATCTTTTTTATCTATTTTTAGATGTGCTGTTAAGAAATACATATCTTGTGTAATTTCCCAGATATGAATATCGTGTAAATCTAGCACTTTTTCATTTTCTTCTATATAGTTTTTTACCTCATTTATATCAAGAGGCGAACTTTCAAGCAAAGTGTTTGTAGAGTTTTTAAGAATATCAATAGCCCATTTTAAAATAACAAATGCAACCAAAACAGCTAAAATAATATCTATAAAATACCAAGAAGTGTAGAAAATTACGATATATCCAATAATTATTGCAACAGAGGATAAAGCATCACTTAACATATGCACAAAAGCTGATTTTAGATTTATATTATTTTTATCGCCTTGCATTAAAATAACACCTGTAATAATATTTACAACAAGCCCAATAATTGCCACTATCATAGCCATTTTTATATCTATTATTTGAGGATTTAAAAATCTCTCAAAGGCTTCATAAACTATCCAAATAATTGATAAAACAATAGTAATTCCATTTATAAAAGCTGCTAATACTTCAACTCTATAGTAACCAAAGGTTTTTGATATTGGTGCTGTTTTACTAGCAATTATTATGGCAACAAGTGAAATAATCAAAGCAAAAGAGTGTGTAAACATATGAATTGCATCTGAAATAAGTGCTAGTGAGTTTGATAAAAAACCATAAAAAAACTCTGCAAACATAGTAATAAGTGTGATAACCAAAGCGATTTTTAATACTTTTTTATCTGTTTTTCTATGATCGTGCGAATGTGCATGTGAATGTGCATCTTCGTGTGCATGAGTGTGATGGTGATTGTGTGAACAAGAGTGAGAATCTTTTATATAAGGTTTATGCAGAGTTAAACCAATATTACAATTTTTCATAAATTATTCCTATAAATTTTTTAAAAGCCAATTATATAGAGTTTTGGTTACAATTACCATTTATTTTATAGTTTTAGGAAAATTTATGTTAGAAATTTTTATTTTGGCTTTAGCTTTATCTATGGATGCATTTGCTGTTTCTATTGGACTTGGGGCTAAAAATAGAGGAAATCTTAGAAAACTAGCACTTAGTGCTGCCTTATATTTTGGTATTTTTCAGGCACTTATGCCATTTATTGGTTTTTTAGGTGGAATTGGATTAAGAGAGTATATTCAAGGATATGACAAAATTGTGGCTTTTATTTTACTTTTTGTAATTGGTGCAAAAATGATTTTTGAAGCTTTCAAAAAAGATGATGAAGAGATTCCACAAATTACAAATAGAATTTTATTTACTCTTGCAATTGCTACAAGTTTAGATGCAATGGCAGCTGGTTATAGCTTACATCTGTTTAATATAAATATATATTTAAGCTTGTTTATTATTGGAATTATTACATTTATTATGAGTTATTTTGGAGTTTTATTTGGACAAAAAGGTGGAGAAAAATATGAGAGTAAGGCTGAAATATTTGGTGGAGTTGTTTTAATACTTATTGGGTTTAAGATTTTGTTTTTTTAATATATTTTATATAATTTTGCAACTAAAATAAAGTTTATCTTATAAAACAGATACAAAATAAATTAAAGGAGATTTTCTAATATGTCAAATACAATTGAATACAATGGCTATATTGGTACAGTTGAATACTCTTCTGAAGATAAATGCTTTTTTGGTAAAATTGATATGATAAATGATTTAGTAACATTTGAAGCACAAAATGCAGTTGATGAATATATTTTGACTTGTAAAGAGTTAAATAGAGAACCACAAAAAGCATTTAAAGGTGTTTTTAATGTAAGAACTGGAAGTGAACTTCATAGACTTGCTGTTTTAAATGCTACAAAAATTGGGGTTTCTTTAAATACTTATATAAAAAATCTTATAGAAAAAGATAGTAAATTTTCTTTGAATTAAATCTACTATCTTTAAAAAGTTTAATAACTCATTGATCCAGCGTTTAAAAGCCCAATAGCAATAGATAAAAATGCCATTAAAATTCCAACAGCTACATCACCTTTTTCTATTTTTTCTGTAAATGAAAATTTTACTCCTGATCTTGTTACTAAAAAAGCAAAAATAAGTTGAACTAAAATAGCAACAACTCCCCAAAAAGCAAAATCCACATACGAAACAGAGTGTTCTAAAGCACTATAAAGTGGTATTGAAACACCAATAATTGCACCTCCAAAACCTAAAGCAGCTGCAACATTATTCTCTTTAAATATAAGATTGTAATCATCATAAGGAGTTACAATTGCATACAAATATAAGAAAGCAACAACCAAAATTGTTGCTGTCAGAAAGAAGCCTAAAAAACTTAAAATAAGTTCAAATTCCATTAAATACCCTTTGTTTTTCTTTTATTTTATCTAAAAAGCTATAAAAACTTGGATAAGCACTTTTAGAGATTTTAACAAGTTTAGATATAATCTT
This sequence comes from Arcobacter vandammei, assembly GCF_016106035.1. Classification (GTDB taxonomy): domain Bacteria; phylum Campylobacterota; class Campylobacteria; order Campylobacterales; family Arcobacteraceae; genus Aliarcobacter; species Aliarcobacter vandammei. Next base: position 145,318 of record NZ_JADKPZ010000003.1, on the reverse strand, counting down.
CAAAAATTTTATAAAAGATATTTAAAAGGATTTAGTGTGAGAATTTTATCAGGTATTCAACCCTCTGGAACAATTCATATAGGAAACTATTTTGGAATGGTAAAAAAGATGATTGATTCGCAAAACGATGGCGAATTATTTGCATTTATTGCTTCATATCATGCATTAACAAGTGTTAAAAATAAAGAAGATTTGGAAAGAAACTCTTTTGAAGCAGCTATTAATTTTCTAGCTCTTGGAATGGATGTTGAGAAATCTACTTTTTGGATTCAACACGATGTTAAAGAGGTTTTAGAACTTTACTGGATTTTATCAAACCACACTTCTATGGGGCTTCTTGAAAGAGCTCACTCTTATAAAGATAAAACTTCAAGAGGAATTAGTGCAAATCATGGACTTTTTTCATATCCTGTTTTGATGGCTGCTGATATTTTACTATTTGATTCAAATATAGTTCCAGTTGGAAAAGATCAAATTCAACATGTGGAGATGACAAGAGATATTGCAATATCTTTTAATCACTCATATAAAAAAGAGATTTTTACTCTTCCTCTTGCAAAAGTAGATGAAGAAGTTGCAACAGTTCCTGGAACTGATGGGGCTAAAATGAGTAAATCATATAACAATACAATAGATATGTTTACAAGTTCAAAAACTAGAAAAAAACAAGTTATGGGAATAGTTACAGATTCAAAAGAGTTAAATGAAGCTAAAGAGTGGGAAAATTGCAATATTTATGCTATTTCAAAACTATTTATGAATGATGATGAGTTAAAAGATTTACAAAAAAGATATGAAACACCAGGTGAGGGTTATGGACATTTTAAACAAACTTTACTAGCAAAAATAGAGAATTATTTTGCACCTTATGAAGAAAAAAGAGAGTATTTCTCGCAAAGACCAAAAGAAGTAAGAGATATTTTGGAGTTTGGAGCAGCAAAGGCTAGAAAAATTGCAGCTTCTAAAATGGAGCAAATAAGAGATGTAGTAGGATTAATTTAATCCTTCATCTTTTTTATACTTAAAAATATATTTGGCTCACTAACTATATAAAAATTTCCATCGCTGTCTTTTGTAAAACCCTCAGCAGCTTTTAATTTAGATGATAAGTCATCTTCTTGTAAATCTAAATATTTACTAAATTTTTCATTATTATCTACTCTAGCCAAAAGAGCTGATTCATCACTTAAAATATATATATTTTTACTTTTATCATCAAAATGTATAGCTGAAAAATCACCTAAATATAGGTTATTATCTTTGAGTTCATCTTTATAATTAACCTCCATATCTATATCTTCCATAAAACCTTTTACTGTTATTATTTTTTTAGGACCTCTTTCATTTACTAGATAAAATTTGTCTTCAATTTTATCATAGCTTATACCTTCTAGTCCAAAGTTCTTAAAGTTTCTAACATCAATATTAAACTCTTTAATGCTATCTTTTTTAGAAATTATTTCTGTATCTTCATCTATTTTTACAACAAAAAAACTACTTAATTTTTCATCCAGAATAGCAAACATATCATCTTTTATATAGGTTAAATCTTCAGTATCTTTAAAACCTTTTAAATCTATTTTTCTTAAGATTGAGCCATTTTTATCAAGTTCGTAAATATCTCTTGGAGAGTTTGTAATTACAAATAGAGTATCACTTTTTTCATTATAAGTAATTCCAGATAAATTCTTCTTAATATATTTTATATATTTTAATTCATAATGATGATTTTCTTCAGATACTAAATAATTATTTTTAGAAGAGAAAACTTTATAAAGTAACTTATCATCTAAGTCAATGTAGTGTATGAAAACAAAAATTGTTGTTAGAATTACTAAAAAGCTAACTTTTTTCAAAACTAGCTTTTTTACAAATAAATATAATTTTATCTGCTTCTTCATCTGTATATAAAAAAAGCTCTTTTTTCTCAAAAATAGAAAAACCACACTCTTTTAATAATTTTCCTAAATAACTATTTTTATAATACTCTTGAACTATTTGTCCGCTATTTTTTATATATTTATCATCTTTTTCTTTTTCAAATAAAAAGAAATTTGTAATAAGTCTTGAGTTCTCAAAATCTGAGTTTACAGCAATAAATCCATCTTCTAAATCAATATTTATACTTCCTTGTGCAATATTTTCAAAAGCATAAAGAGTATTTACATCAAAAATAAAATATCCATTTGGATTTAAAACATTTTTAATATCACTGAAAAACTCTTTTAACTCATCTTTGTTTACAAAATTTACAACATCAAAAATAGCAACTGCACAATCAAACTTCTCTTTTATATCTTTTAGTTCAATATTTTTGGCATTTAAACCTTTCTCTTTGCAAACATCAATTTGAATTTTACTTTGGTCAATTCCTAAATAGTTAAGCCCATTTATTCGTAAATTCTCTAAAAAATAGCCTCTTCCACAACCAATATCCAAAATATTTTCCAAAGAGTTTTCCATTACTATTTTCATAAACTCTTTGTGCAGAGTGTAAGTTGCTTCCTCTAAATCTAAATAAGGCTCTATTTTTGCATATAAATCTAAGTTTGTCATTATAAATATTTTTCTATTCTATCTTTTAAATTGAAAATAAGCTCTTTTTTTGCATAAAAAGAGTTTTTATTTGCTATTAAATGAGCTGTTGTCTCCATAATAGTAGGCCCTACTTCAAGTCCGTTTTGCTTCATAGTTTCGCCCGTTTCAACAATATCAACAATACAATCACAAAGCCCAACAAGAGGAGCTAATTCAATAGAACCATAAAGCTTGATGATTTCCACCGCCATAGCTTTTTCTTCAAAATATTTCTTTGCTATTTTTTCATGTTTTGTTGCAATTGTGATTTTGCTTTTATCAAAGTTTAGTTTTTCACCAGCTCTTAAACCAAAAGCAACTCTGCAACGACCTAGTTTTAAATCAAGTAGTTTGATTAAGTCGTACTCTTTTTCTTCCAAAACATCAAGTCCAACAACTCCCAAATCAGCAGCTCCGTGCATAACATAAGTTGGAACATCTTGGTTTCTTACATTTAAAAATTTAAATCCACTTTTCTCTAAAATTAACTTTCTATCTTCAAAAATAAACTTTTCTCCAAAAGCTTTTTCAAATCTATCAAGAGTTTCATCTGCAATTCTACCCTTTGGCAATGCAATTGTTAGCATCTATTATCCTTTTCATATTCTCAAATATTAAATCTTTTTTATATGTGCAATTTTCAAAAAATTGGCTTAAAAATTCTCCATCTCCACCTGTAATTATTATATTTTTATTTAAACTTACTTCTTTGATAGGTAAAATGATAGATTTCATTAAAGCATACAAAATAGCATCTTTTGTTTGAAGCGGTATTTTATCTAAATTAATATTTTTTTCAAAATCAACCTTTAATTTTTCTGATATTTGCTCATAAGATTTTAAAAAATTGTGTATTCCTACAAGAATAAAACCACCTTTGTGAGTGGAATTTTCTATAATATCGACTGTTATTGCACTTCCTGCATCAACTATTATCTTATTTTCTTGAAATAAACAAGCTACAACTCTATCAATTCCCATTCCTTTATAAGGTGTTTTAAAATCAATTAAAGAGCTTAAATCTTTTGCTTTATTGTTTTGTTTGAGTAGCTTTTTTGTACCTTTTTCGTTTACAGAGATAAAAAATACCTCATCATTAAATTTTGGTATTTCCTCATCTAAAAAATATTTTTTATGCTCTTTATTTATCAAAAAATGAAAAGTTGTATTTCCAATATCACATAAAATCACTTTTATTTTCCTTTACACCCCAAAAATTATCTTTCAGATAAGCTTTTGCTTTGCTACACATATCTCCACTAAAAAACAGCTCTTTTACTTTGAAATTATGCCCCATAAAACTAGCTAGTTGTTCACAAAGTTCCATTAGCTCATTTGCATTTTTTCTTAAAAATCTACTTTTTTGTTCAAGCACAAAAATAGCATAAAACTTCATATCAACTCCAGTTGCTACATAAATTTTTATATTTTTTCTACTATTTATCTCTTTTGGTAAAACTTCTTTAAACTCTTTGAAAATTATGTTTTTTTTAGCAAAAACTTGCGTAATTTCTCTCATTTATATCCTTAAAACCTTTATTATAACAAAATTTGTATAATTTCATAAATTTTAAAATAAAAGAAAAAAATGAAAAAACTATCTTATGAAGAACAATCTACAATCACAAGAGGAATAATAAAAGCAGCTGTTTTAATGAGTGAATATGGAGCGGAGAGTATTTTAATTGAACAAACAGCACAAAGATTAGGAAAAGTTCTTGGTGCTTCAAGTGTTGAGTTATCTTTAATTCCATCTGCAATAGTTCTTACAACCCTATATCACGGGCAAAGTGTTACAACAACAAGAAGAGTTCATCATAAACCAATAAATATGAGTATAGTTTGCGAAATTCAAAATATTGTTTTAAAAATGGAAAAAAAAGAGAACGAAGTAAACTACGACATCACATATTTATACACAATTTTAAAGAAAATTGAACCAAATTATTATAATCGTTGGTTGGTTGTATTTATGGTTGGAATTGCTTGTGGAAGTTTTGCATATTTGCAAGGTGGCGATTTTATGGCGATTGCAATTACATTTGTGGCTTCAACTCTAGCTATGATAACAAGGCAAGAACTATCAAAAAGAAGATTTGTAATGATTATAGTTTTTGGAATAACCGCCTTTGTTGCGACACTAATTGCAGGTTTATCAAAAATCTACGGTTTTAGTGCAACTCCAAATATTGCTATGGCTGCAAGTGTTTTACTTCTTGCTCCTGGATTTGCTTTTGTTAACTCATTTTTAGACTCATTCAAAGGCTATATGATGATGGGATGGGGACGATTTATGGATGGTATGATTTTAACTCTAGCAACAAGTGTTGGAATTATTTTAGCAATTGCGATTTTAGGATTTAAGGCATAATATGGAATTTTTATTAAAACTTTTTATTGAAGGTACTTTTGCTGCTTTTGCATCTTTGGGATTTGCTATGGTTTTTAATGTTCCAAAACAGACTTTAAAATATTGTGCTTTGGGTGGATTTTTGGTTTATGATTTAAGAACAATATTTTTAAGTTTGAATTTTGGAATAGAGATTTCTACTTTTATTGCATCTGCAATTATAGGACTTATTGCACTTTTTTGGTCAAGAAAATATAAAATTCCAAGACCCGTTTATACAGTTGCTTCAATAATTCCTATTTTACCTGGAACTTATGCTTTTAGTGCAATGATAGCTTTAATTGATATAAACAGATATGGTGCAAATGCCCAATTAATAGAGATTTTTATTCATAATGGCTTAAAATCTGTAGCAGTTTTATTTGCTATTACTTTTGGTTTGGTTTTACCATCTTTATATTTTTTAAGATTAAATAGACCAGTTATTTAATATAACTGGTACTTTTTGATTAATTCATCATCAATATCTATTAATTTTCTTTCTCTTAAACTATCAATTACACTTTTTGTACAATCAACATCATCAGGCCATCTTCTTGTAAATCCGTCTAATGAGTTTTTATTTGTTCCATCTAAGCATAAAGTGTTCTTTTTAATATATAAATCTCTATTTGAATCTATATTATTTGTAACTCTCCAAATAAGCATATATGGATTTTCCAAATCATTTGCTTTTTCATCCACAATTATCAATATTTTTATATTTTTATATAGTGGTTTTAACTCTTTAAATAGCTCTTTTTGGCTTCTTGTTTTTTCAACACTAATTACACAAATTGGATTTTTTGTATCAGTGTAATACTGCTTTATTCCCTTTATTTCATTAGTAATATTTTGCATTTGTTCTAATAATTCAGCATCACTTAAAAGCGTAATTCCAAGCTCTTCTATCTCTTCACCTGTACAATCAAGTCCTAGTTTCCCACCAATAGCAAATTTTGGTGCAGTGTGATCAAGATGATCAACAACTCCCTTTGAAACTAAAATATCATCAATATTTAATCTATTTAAAATATATTTTGTAATCTCATCATGAGAAGTTAATTTTGGAGCATCTTTGTTTACAAAAATAGCATGTTTAACAAAACTCATCTGCCCTACTCCCCAAAATGCATGCATCATTTGAGAGGCATGTCCAGGATAAAATGCATCTATTTTTGCCAAAATAAGGTTGTGATAAACACCATTTTCAGGCATATAATAATCTACTAAATCAGGTGCTGTTGTTTTAAGAAGTGGCAAGAAAATTCTCTCCGTTGCATACCCCATATATTTATCTTCTAAAGGTGGTTTTCCTACAACTGTTGCTAAAAATACTGGATCTTTTTTACTTGTAATTGCAGAAATTTGCATAAAAGGAAACTCTTCATCAAGTGTATAATATCCAGTGTGATCACCAAAAGGACCTTCTATTTTTAGTTTTTCGGGATCTACAAAACCTTCAATTACAAAATCATTATCTTCAGGTATCCAAATATCATTTGTAATAGATTTTACAAGCCTTGCTGGAGTATTTTTTACAAATCCATATAGCATAAGCTCAAAAACTCCAATAGGAAGTGGTGCTTGTCCACACCATATATACATAGGATCACCACCAATTCCTATGCTTACTGGCATTTTTTTACCAGCTTTTTTGTATTCGTGGAAGAAGTGGTTACTATCTTTATGTATTTGCCAATGCATTCCTAAAGTATTATCAGGATAAACTTGAAGTCTATACATTCCAAGATTTTTTAACTCTCCATTTAAACTTTGAGTATAAACTTGTCCCATAGTAATAAATGGACCACCATCTTGCTCCCAAGTTGTAACCACTGGTAACTCATCAAGTTTTGCATCATTTCCTAGTTTTATAACTTCTTGACAAGCACCTTTTGTCTTTAATTTTTTAGGAATTGTATTTTTAAGTGAAAAAAGTTTGCCTAAAGTTGAAAGTTTTTCACTAAATGTAACAGGTGGTTTTAGTTTTAAAAGCCCCTCTATTTCACTTGCAATTTTATCTCCATCACCTATAAAAAGTTTTACAGCTTCTTCATTACAAAAAACATTCATTAAAACAGGAGTTTCAAATTTTTTTCCAGTTTTTTTATCTATTGGTTTTGTAAATAAAATTGCCTTTGAATCTGTTTTTTTTACCTCAACATAAGCAAGATGTGGAATTTCTAAATTTATATCAAGTTCTTCATCAACTATTTTTAAAAGGTTATTTTTTTTTAAAAGTTCTATCGCTCTTCTCATATTTTTCCTAATTTTTTTAAATTATCTCAATTTTATATCATTTTATGCTTTAAGATAAACTAAGTAAAAAAATAAAATAATTTTTTTAGCATTCACTTTTGATTATAAAAAAAATACAAATCTATTTGAAATAAGTATTACTTTTTTTCTCATTATATTTCACAAATACCATATTATTGACCTATACACTTTGCTTAAAATTTAAATTAAGATACAATCAACATTAGTTTAAAATTCACTCATTAGGAAAAAAGATGTCATTTGAGTTAATCCTAGCTTCTACTATTTTCATCGCCATTGGTGTAGTTTTATCTCTGTTCTTTGTTTCAACAAAATATATTGGACCAAATAACAAAGACTCTATAATTAAAAATTCTGTTTACGAAAGTGGTGTTACAAACCCTATTGGAACTACAAAAATAAGATTTTCTATTAAATTTTATTTAGTTGCAATATCATTTTTACTATTTGATGTTGAGCTAGTTTATATGTTTCCTTGGGCTATAAATGTAGCAGAACTAGGATATGCTGGGCTAGTTAAAATGTTTATCTTTATGGGATTACTTTTTGCTGGATTAATCTATATCTATAAGAAAAAGGCTTTATTATGGGATTAGGAATTGAATCAAGTTTAGGAGATAGCATCCTAACTACAAAATTAGATGCTGCTGTTAATTGGGGAAGATCATACTCACTTTGGCCAATGGCTTTTGGAACAGCCTGTTGTGGGATAGAGTTTATGGCAGTTGCAGCTTCAAGATACGATGTATCAAGATTTGGAGCTGAAGTTGTAAGATTTTCTCCAAGACAAGCTGATTTACTAATAGTTGCTGGAACTATTTCATATAAACAAGCACCTATTTTAAAGAAAATCTATGAACAAATGTGTGAACCAAAATGGGTTATTTCTATGGGTGCATGTGCTTGTAGTGGTGGATTTTATGATAATTATGCAACAGTTCAAGGAATAGATCAAATTATCCCTGTAGATGAGTATGTTGCTGGTTGTCCTCCAAGACCTGAAGCCGTTCTTGATGCAATTATGAGAATTCAAGAGAAAGCAAAAAATGAATCAATCATTAAAGATAGAGTAAAAGAGTATAAAGGATTTTTAGATGCTTAAATGTGATTTATTAGTTGATTCAAAAGATTTAAGAGCTACTCTTATTAGATTAAAAAATGATGAAGATTTTACAATTCTTTTAGACCTTACTGCAGTTGATTATCTAAAATTTCCTGATACTACACCTTCAAGATTTGCTATTGTTTATGTATTAAGAAGCAGTGATTTCAAAAAACAGACTACAGTAAAAGCCTTTGTAAGTGATGAAACTTTAGAAGTTGATTCGCTTTATGACATTTTCTCTTCTGCAAATTGGGCTGAAAGAGAAGCTTATGATCAATATGGAATTAAATTTGCAAACCATCCAAATTTAAAAAGAGTTTTAAATCATAAACAGTTTATTGGTCACCCTTTAAGAAAAGATTACAATATCACAAAAGGTCAAATTTGTACTGAAACTGAAGATTTAATGGATGAAATGACTCCATTATTAAAATCAAAAGGTTACAACGAAGAAGAGATAAATGATTTAATGCTTTTAAATATTGGTCCTTCTCACCCTGCATCTCATGGAACTATTAGAAACTTTTTAGCAATGGAAGGTGAGACAATCACAGCTTGTGTAACAGAAATTGGATATTTACATAGAGGTTTTGAAAAAGCCTGTGAACACCATACATATTCACAAGTTATTCCATATACAGATAGATTAAACTATTGTAGTGCTATTTTAAATAATATTGGTTGGTCAAAAGCTATTGAAGAGATGTTAAATATTGAAATTACTCCAAGAGCTGCCATGATAAGAGTTGTTATTGGAGAGTTAAGTCGTATTATTGACCACTTTGTTTGTAATGCTGCAAATATGGTTGATTTAGGTGGACTTACTAGCTTATGGTATCTGTTTGGAGCAAGAGATCAAGCTTATGATTTACTATCAAAACTAACAGGTGCTAGACTTACAAATACATATACAAGAATTGGTGGTTTAGAGTTTGATTTATATGATGGTTTTGAACAAGATTTGGAAGAGGTTTTAAAAACATCAGAAAAAGCAATTGATGATGTACTATCTTTAATTGCTCATAATAGAATTTATCAAGACAGAACACAAGATATTGGAGTTATAAAAGCTGATTTTGCTTTAGCAAATGGAATATCTGGTCCAAACTTAAGAGCAGCTGGAGTTGCTCATGATTTAAGAAAAGATAAGCCATATTATGGATATGAAAACTTTGATTTTGATATTGTTATTGGAAGCCATGGAGATGTGTATGATAGAATGATGTGTAGATTTGAAGAGTCTATTCAATCTATAAAAATCATAAGACAAGCTATGAAAAACATGCCCGATGGTAATATAAATGTATATGCACCAAATACTATTTTACCGCTTAAAAAAGATGTTTATGGAAATATTGAAGGTTTAATGAACCAATTTAAACTAACATTTGAAGGAATTTTAGTTCCAAAAGGTGAATATTATAGCTCAAGCGAAGCAGCAAATGGTGAGTTAGGATTTTTTATTGTAAGTGATGGAAGCGGAAGACCCTATAAAGTAAAATGCCGACCACCATGCTTTTACTCACTTGCTGCTTACTCAAAAATAGTTGAAGGAACAATGCTTGCAGATGCCGTTGTTACAATGGCTAGTTTGAATTTTATTGCTGGGGAGTTTGATAGATAATGAGTAGTTTTAAATATACACCACAAAATGAAGCAAAATTCCAAGAGTATGCTTCAAGATACCCAAAAATTGACTCTTGTATGTTACCAGCACTTTGGCTAGTGCAAGAGCAAGAAGGTTGGGTAAGTCCTGAAGCCATGGTTTATGTAGCACAAAAAGTAGAAAAAAGTCCTATGCAAGTATATGAAGTAGCAACTTTTTATACAATGTTTAACTTAAAACCAAAAGGAAAGTACCATATAGAGCTTTGCAAAACAGTATCTTGTATGCTTATGGGTGCAAGGGAATTAAAAGCTTACATAAAAGATACTTTAGGATTAGAACCTGGGCAAACAAGTGCTGATGGGATGTTTACTTTTAGCGAAGTTGAGTGCCAAGGTGCTTGTGGTGATGCACCAATGATAGCTTTAAACAATGTTTATCATGGAAAACTAACAAAAGAGAAATTAGAAAAAATAATTTGGGAGTGTAAAAATGATAACTAGAATAGTAAGTAAAAATTTTGATATTCCAAATTCACACAAACTTGAAGTTGCTTTAGCAAATGGTAGATACTCTTCAATAGATAAACTTTTTACGATGACTCCAGATGAAGTAACTGCTGAAGTTACTGCATCAGGGCTTAGAGGAAAAGGTGGAGGTGGAGCTGCCTGTGGTCCAAAATGGGAGCTTATGCCACCAGTTGATGAAAGACCACGATATTTAATAGTAAATGGGGATGAGAGTGAACCAGGTACTTTTAAAGATAGACAAATTTTTCAATATGACCCACACCTTTTAATAGAAGGAATCATCTGTTCTTGTTGGGCAATTCAAGCAAATCATGCTTACATTTATATAAGAGGTGAGTATAAATTCTTTATTGATAGATTAAATGAAGCTATAAAAGAAGCTTATGATGCAAAAATTATTGGCAATAAAATTATGGATAAATATGATTTTAGAGTTGATATTACAGTTCATAGAGGTGGGGGAGCTTATATTTGTGGAGAAAAATCTGCACTTATTGAATCACTTGAAGGAAAAAGAGGACACCCAAGGTTAAAACCTCATGGAAAAGAGTGTGAGTGGTTTTATGATGATCCAGCAACTGTAAATAATGTTGAAACTATTTCTTCTGTTCCAAATATTGTAGAAAATGGAGCTGAGGGTTATACAAAATATGGAACAGAGAAGTCACCTGGAACTATGCTTTTTGCAATTTCAGGACCTGTTAAAAATCCAGGTGTTTATGAGATGCAGTATGGAAACAAAATGATTGACTTCCTAAATGTTTTAGGTGGTGGAATGATTGAGGGTAAAAAATTAAAAGCAATAATCCCAGGTGGAACATCATGTCCAATTTTAACAGCTTCTGAAGTGCAAAAAGCTGTATTGGATTATGAGTCTATGTGGGATATTGGCTCGACTTTAGGTACAGGAGGGATGATTGTAATTGATGAAGATACATCAATGGTTGATGTTGCAAAAAACATTATAGAGTTTTATCACCACGAGTCATGTGGTCAATGTACACCTTGTAGAGAGGGGTGTGGTTGGATTGATAAGATTTTAGAAAAGGTTTTAAAAAAAGAGGCACAGAAAAGAGATTTACAAACAATTCTTGATGTGTGTGATACTATGAATGGAAAAACTGTATGTGTGTTTGCACCTGCAGTTAAAGATATTATTGCAAGTATTGTGCAAAAGTTTCCCGAAGAGTTCGAAACATATTTACAAAAATAAATTTTAATAAAAAAAGGATATAAAATGGCAAAAAATACAATGACTTTTACAGACAATAGAAATGGTAATGTTTATGAATACAACATCGTTGATGGTACAAGAGGACCTAGTGTTGTAGATATTTCAACTTTTTACAAAGATTCAGGAATGTTTACTTTTGACCCAGGTTATACTTCAACTGCAGCTTGTGAATCAAAAATCACATTTATTGACGGAGAGAATTCAGAGTTAAGATATAGAGGTTATGATATTGCTGAATTAGCTGGTAAACACTCATTTTTAGATGTTTCATACCTACTTATGAATGGAGAGCTGCCTAATGCTGAAACTTCAAAAAATTTAGATTTAGAGATTAGACATAGATCATTTGTTGATGAAGGAATTATTAGACTTTTTGATGCCCTTCCAGATAGAGCTCACCCAATGGCAACTATGGGAGCTGCAACTATGGCACTTTCAGCATACTATAAAGACCATTTACATTTAGAAGATGAAGAAGAGTTTAAAACTATGCAAAATAGAATTATGGCAAAAATGCCTACAATTGCAGCTATGGCATATAGAAATTCTATTGGAACACCTCTAATTTATCCAGATGTAGATAGATATTTCACTGAAAACTTCTTATATATGTTAAGAGCATATCCAGGTGGAAAAATGAAACATTTAGCTGATGGTTCTAACCAAGAGATTACTCAAATTGAAGTTGATGCACTTGATGCTATTTTAACTCTACATGCAGACCACGAGCAAAATGCTTCTACAACAACTGTAAGAAATGTTGGTTCAACAGAAGCTCACCCTTATGTTGCTATTGCATCTGGAATTTCAGCACTTTGGGGATCAGCTCACGGTGGAGCAAATGAAAAAGTTATGGATCAATTAAGAATGATAGGAGATGTTAAAAATGTTCCTTCATTTATTGCAAAAGCAAAAGATAAAAATGATCCATTTAGATTAATGGGATTCGGACACAGAGTTTATAAAAATAGAGATCCAAGAGCTGAAACTTTAAAAGGTTTACAAGACCAATTAAGAGAAAAACTAAATCTTGATTCTAAACTTTTAGATATAGCTAAAGCTGTTGAAGAAGCTGCATTAAATGATAACTACTTTAAAGATAGAGGGCTATATCCAAATATTGACTTCTATTCAGGAGTAATTTTAACAGCACTTAAAATTCCAGTTGAGATGTTTACACCAATCTTTGTTATTGGAAGAACTCCAGGATGGATTGCACAATGGGCTGAATTAAAAAGAGATCCAAAACATAAAATTGCAAGACCTAGACAATTATATACAGGTAAATAATAGATTAAATATTCAAAAGGGGATATGCTTATGAGCCAAACAGTTAGTATTACAATTAATGGTATCCAATTTCAAGCTGCAAAAGGCAGCTTGTTAATTGATAAATTAATCGATGAAAATATTCATATTCCCCACTTTTGCTATCATCAAGCGTTGGGAAAAGATGGAAATTGTAGAATGTGCATGGTTGAGATTGAAGGTCAAAAAAGACCACAAATTGCCTGTGATACACCTATAAAAGATGGGATGATTGTACGAACAAAAGGTGAGAAAATAGAAAAAGTTAGACGAGACATTCTTGAACTTGAACTAATAAATCACCCAATAGATTGTCCAACTTGTGACCAAGCTGGTGAGTGTAAACTTCAAGATTACTATATGGAATCTGGTTTTTATACTTCAAGAGTAAATGTAGATGATAAAAATGAGGCAAGAAAAAGAGTTGATTTAGGTTCAAATGTAATGCTAGATCAAGAAAGATGTGTTCTTTGTCTTAGATGTGTGAGATTCTGTAAAGATATTACAAAAACTGGTGAATTAGGAGTTATTGATAGAACTGATCACTCTGTTATTGGAACTTTCCCTGGACGACCTTTAAGCAACCCTTATGCTATGAATGTTGTCGATTTATGCCCTGTTGGAGCATTAACAAGTAAAGATTTCAGATTTAAACAAAGAGTTTGGTTCTTACAAAGTTTTGAAGCTATTTGCAATGGCTGTTCAAAAGGGTGTAATATAAATGTAGATCATAGAAAAGAGAAATATAAAGATGATATGATTTACAGATTTAGACCAAGAACAAATAAAACGGTAAATGGTTGGTTTATGTGTGATGAAGGAAGATTATCATATAAAAATGAGTCAGAAAATAGATTTGAAACTGCTTTATTAGAAAAAAATGAAACAACAATTTCTAATGCAACAATTAATATTTTTAAAGAGTTATCATCTTCACAAAATATTTTAATGCTTTTAAGCCCAAATTTATCATACGAAGAGATGATAAATATAAAAGTATTAGCAGGTAAATTAAATATAAAATTAAGTGGATATTCTCCAAATACTTATGATGAGAATTTTGCTGATGATTGGTTAAAAAAAGCAGATAAAACTGCAAATAGAGCTTCTTTTAAAGAGCTAGGAATTGATGAATCAAAAGAGTTTTTTGAAAATGCTTTAAATGAAGCAAAAACTATTTTTATATTAGAAAATAGTTATTTTGAAGAGAATTTAAAACTTCTTGAAAACAAAAAGGTTATCTCTTTATTTTCTCACCACTGTTTAACAATAGGAAACTCAAATATAGCTATTCCTGTTGCCTCTTTTTATGAAAAAAGTGGTTCATATATAAACTGTGATGGAGTTAGACAAAAAGTAGTTTCTAAAATGGAAAGAGACAATCCAATGCCTACAATTACATCTTTGCTAGAAGATATTAAATCTATGATAGAAAAAGGAACTATATGAGTAATATCGTTATAATCATTGTAAATATACTTTTATCTGTAGTTCTTGCAGTTGGACTTACACCACTTTGGGTTTGGTGGGAGAGAAGAATTGCTGGATTTATACAAGATAGAAGTGGTCCAAATAGATGTAGTATAGGAGTTTTCAGACTTGGTGGATTAATCCAAAGTCTTGCTGATATGTTAAAACTTATCTTTAAAGAAGATTTTGTTCCTTCTCATATTAAAAATAAATTCTTTTTTACAATAGCTCCTGTTATTGTATTTTTCTGTTCTTTCTTAACTTTTGCAGTTATTCCTTATGCTGATGTTTTAGTTTATGACGGAACTTCTCATACAATGCAAGCTGTTCCTAATCACTTAGGAATTATGTGGTTTGTTGCATTTGCAGGTCTTAGTGTTTATGGAATTATTCTTGGAGGATATTCATCTGGGAATAAATATGGACTTTTAGGTTCTATTAGAGCATCAGCTCAAGTAATCTCTTATGAAGTTTCTATGGGATTAGCAATTATCTCTATGATTATCTCTTATGGTTCAATTCACTTAACAGATATGGTAAATGCACAAGCTGGAACTTATCTTGGAATTATTCCAATGTGGGGAGTATTTATTCAACCTCTTGCAGCCATTATATTTATAGTTTGTGCATTTGCAGAGACAAATAGAGCACCTTTTGACCTAGCAGAAGGGGAAAGTGAGATAGTTGCAGGGTATCATACAGAGTATAGTGCTATGAAATTTGGACTTTTCCAAGTTGGTGAATATGCAGCTATGAGTGCTTCAAGTGCAATTATTGTAACACTATTTTTTGGTGGTTATCAAATTCCATTTATGGATACAGCAACTATAAAATCAAATATCAACTATGTTATTTTAGCAATTTTAATAACTCTTCCTTTAGTAATATATATTTTTACAAGCTGGATAAAAAAGAATAATAAAGCCGTTGGAGAAGATAGAAGTAGAGAAAAAGAGACAAAAATTTTAGTTACTATTTTTTGGTCATTAGGAGTTATAGTTTCAGCTTTATTAATCCTATTTTTAGTAACTGGTTTAGGAGAAAATGGAGTTAATATAATTACAACTGTTCTACAAATAGGAACTTTTTTAATCAAGTTCTTTATGATGGCGTTTGTATTTATGTGGGTTAGATGGACTGTTTTAAGATTTAGATATGACCAACTTCAAATGTTAGGGTGGAAAGTTTTAATTCCACTAGCATTACTAAATATTGTTGTAACTGCAATATTTATTGTTGTAAAAGGGAGTTAAAATGGCAATAAAAGTAGTACCAAGATATGGAAAATCATTTAAAGATAAATTATATCTTCCTGCAATTGCAGGTGGAATGAAGACAACTTTTAAGCACTTTTTCAAAAATTTAAAAGATGTTGAAAATATAGGAACTTTACAATATCCAGAGGTTCAACCAACAGATATAACAGAAAGATATAGAGGAGTTCATAGACTTACAAAACATGAAGATGGAACTGAAAAATGTGTTGCTTGTTTTATGTGTGCAACTGCTTGTCCTGCTGAGTGTATCTTTATTGAAGCTGAAGAGAGATTTGATGGTGTTGATGAAAAAAGACCAAAAGAGTTTAAAATAGATCTTCTTGAGTGTGTATTTTGTGGATATTGTGTTGAAGCCTGTCCTTGTGATGCAATACGAATGGATACTGGAATTTTCTCATTTACAGCTCCTAAAAGAGAGGATTTTGTATTAGATAAAAAAGCTCTTATGAAAAATGAGAGATCAAAGGATTTTGAATGATAGCAAATATTATTTTTCTAGCTCTTGCATTTTTTGCAATATCTGGTGCGATTGCCATGATTGTTTATAAAAATCCTATGTTTAGTGCTTTGGGTGTTTTAATCTCTATGCTAAGTGTTGCTGGAATGTTTGCACTTTTAAATGCAACTTTCCTATTTTTAATTCAAATAATAGTTTATGCTGGAGCTATTATGACTCTTATTTTATTTATTTTAATGTTCTTAAATATAAATGAAGAAGATCTTCCAAATGAACCAAACAAATATAGATTAATAGTTATTGGAGCAATTATAATGCTTCCTTTAAATATCCTAGTTTTAAAAGCAGTTTCAATGCTTCCAGAAAAAGATTTATCAACACTTGAAACAAATTTTGGAGATTTAAAAGAGTTAGGTTTTCCTTTATATAATGAATGGATAGTTCCTGTTGAGTTAATATCTATTCTTCTTTTAATAGCACTAATTGGTTCAGTTGTTCTTGCTAAAAAAAGAAAAACTAAAATTATAGATAAGGAGGATTAATATGGTATCACTTACTTCTTATGCCTTTGTTTCAATGATGCTTTTTTCAATTGGAGCTATTGGAGTAATTGCAAGAAAAAATATCTTTGTAATTTATATGTCAATTGAGATGATGTTAAATGGAATAAATCTATTCTTAGTAACTTTTGCTAGATACCATTTTAATATAGACCCACAAATTATTACAATCGTTGTAATATCTATTGCTGCTGCTGAAGCTGCGATTTTTTTATCTGTAATTATTCTTTTATTTAGATCTAAAAAATCTTTAGATACTGATTTATTCACATCTCTTGCACAAGGAGAGAAAAAATGAGTACAAATTTACTTATTTGGATAATATTGTCTCCATTAATTGGTGCAATTTTAAACGGTGCTTTATATTTTTACAATATTAAAAAACAAAAAATTAGTGAAAAATGTTTTGCAATAATTGGAACACTTACTCCACTAATCGCTTTTTTAATAACATTTAGCCTATTTAATAGAATTTTAGATGAAGGTATAGTTTTCAAACAAAACCTATTTACTTGGCTTAGTGTTGGAAATTTAAATATTGATATGGCATTTTTAGGTGATAATTTATCAATATTTATGGCAATGTTTGTAACTTTTGTTGGATGGTTAATTCATATTTATGCAGTTGGATATATGAAAGGTGATGAGGGGTTTGGTAAATTCTTCGCTTATTTTAACCTTTTTCTAGCTTCAATGCTTATTTTAGTTTTAGCAGATAACCCAGTAATTTTATTTATAGGATGGGAAGGTGTTGGAGTTTGTTCATACCTTTTAATTAAATTCTATTATGGAAGTAAAGAGAATGTTGAAGCTGCAAACAAAGCATTTATAGTAAATAGAGTTGGAGATTTTGGTTTTTTACTAGGAGTTGCAACACTGTTTTTTGCTTTAGGACAGATTGATTTATCATTTGCATCAATTGAAGCAAACTTAGCAAATACAACAAATGGTTGGCTAGTTTTTGCTGGTATATTACTATTTATTGGAGCTATGGGAAAATCAGCACAAATTCCACTTTATACTTGGCTTCCAGATGCAATGGCTGGGCCAACACCAATTTCAGCACTAATTCACGCAGCAACGATGGTAACAGCTGGGGTTTATATGGTTGCAAGATTCCACTTTTTATATGTTGGAATTGAAAATATTGGTATATTTATAGCTTATATTGGGGTATTTTCAGCCCTATTAGCAGCTATTATTGCAACAAGACAAACAGATATTAAAAAAATCCTTGCATACTCAACAATGAGTCAGCTTGGATATATGTTTATTGCTGTTGGGCTTGGATTTTATTCAAGTGGACTTTTCCATGTTTTCACACACGCATTTTTTAAAGCAATGCTATTTATGGGAGCTGGAGGAGTTATTTTAGCACTTCATCACGAACAAAATATATTTAATATTGCAAAACATAGAGCAAGTCTTCCTATTATCTCATTTACATTTTTAATTGGAGTTATTGCAATTTCTGGAATTCCACCATTTTCAGGATTCTTTTCAAAAGATGTTATCTTAGCAGCTGCATTTCAAGAGGGACACTATTTAATATATGCAATTGCACTATTTACAGCATTTTTAACAGCATTTTATATGTTTAGATTATATTTCATAGTTTTTGTTACTCCAAATGGTCATAAAAAAGAGTATGTATATACAAGTAAAACTATTACAATTCCACTTTTAATTCTTGCTATTGGTGCAATTGGTGCAGGATTTTTAAACTTCCCTGCTATTTTTGGTGGAAGTCATTTTGTTGATACATTTTTAAGTCAATTAAACTCAAAAACTATAACATTATCACATAGTACAGAGTATATTTTAATGGCACTTTCTGTAATAGTTGCAGCTTTAGGAATTTTTGTAGCATATAAAAAATATGCAAACTTTGATTTAAATAAACCAGAGCTAGAAGTTGGATTTGTTGGAAGAAAACTTTATGTTGATGAGATTTATGAGGCAATTTTTGTAAAAGGTATGAAAGGTTTATCAAAACTATTTGACAAAGTTATCGATGATAAAATTATTGATGATACAATCATGAGAATATCGACTGGCTTTGTAAATGTAGGTAAAAGAGTTGCAACTATTCAAAATGCAAATGTAAGATTTTATGCTGTATTCATGCTTTTAGGTATGACTTTTGCCTTTATTTACCTATATATTTCACTAGGATTGTAATATGAATCAAGTAATACTTTCATTTATTATATTTTTACCAGCCATTGTAGCTTTAGGTTTAATGCTTACAACAAAAGAGATAAAAACTGTAAGAAATATCTCTTTTGTTACAACTACAGTTGTTTTAGCTTTGGCTCTTAAAGTATTTATGAATTATGATGCAAATGCTTCTATGCAATTTGTAGTAAATATTCCATGGATAGAGAACTATGGCATAAACTATTATTTAGGGCTAGATGGATTTTCATTAACAATTTTAATGATGATAGCTATTTTAATTCCATCTTCTTATCTATTTTTATGGGAAAAAGAGAATAAATCATATTTTATAAATATGCTTTTAGTACAAACTGGTGTTACAGGAGCATTATTATCATTAGATATAGTTCTATTTTACTTCTTTTGGGAGCTTATGTTAATTCCAATATTCCTAATGATAGGAATGTATGGAAGTGGAGACAAAATAGCAACTACTTTAAAAGTAACTATCTATACTATGGCTGGTTCACTATTTATGTTACTTGCAATATTCTATTTAGGAATGAGTTATGCAAATGAGTTTGGTGCTTGGTCTTTTGCTTATAATGATTTAGCAAAAATAACTTCACTTAATTCTTCAACTAAAACTTGGTTATTCCTAGCATTCTTATTTGCCTTTGCAATAAAAATTCCACTATTTCCTGTTCATACTTGGATTATGGCAACATATAAAAATGCTCCTACTGGTGCAGTATTTATCCTTTCATCTATTATGGCAAAACTAGGAATTTATGCTGTTATTAGATTTTTAATTCCTATTTTCCCTGATGAAGTTCAACTATACTCAACATATCTAGTATTTATTGGTATTTTTGGAATGGTATATTTTGGTATTGCAGCTTTAACTCAAGAAGATATAAAAAGAATGTTTGCATACTCTTCAGCATCTCACCTTAGTTTTATTGCTGCTGGTGTATTTACTCTTACATCTTATGGTTTAAATGGTGCTTTATATTTAGTAATGGCTCATGCCATAGCAACAGGAGCACTGTTTTTACTTGTTGGAAATATTCAAGATCAAACAGGAACTAAAAAAATTAAAGATTTAGGTGGAATTGCTAAAAAAGCACCTATTCTTACATTTATTTTTGCAATTATGCTATTTTCAAATGTGGGACTTCCAGGAACTAGTGGATTTGTATCTGAATTTTTAATTATTTTTGGAGTATTTGAGTTTAACTTATATCTTGGAATTTTTGCAGCACTATCAGTGATTATTGGAGCTTCATATATGCTTTGGATGTTTCAAAGAGCAATTTTACAAGATAGAAAAGAGAATCAAGAAGAACTTTCAATGAAAGATTTAAAAATTAAAGAGATTTTAGCTTTAACTCCTTGGGTGCTTCTAATCTTTGTTATGGGATTTTTTCCTGATATTTTTACAAATATCTATGAGCCAACTGTAAATTCATATTTACAAGATATTTTACAAATTGGAGCAACAAAATGAATCAATTTATTCTAGTTTTACCAACACTTGTAGTTTTAGTTGGAGCATTAGTACTTATGTTTTTAAGTATGTATGAAAAAATCTCTACAAAAACTCATATTGTTGTAACTTCGCTATTTTTAGTTTTTGCTTTAGTATTTTCTTTAGTAAATATAAATACAAACTACTCTGTTCAAGCCTATGAAAGTTTTTTACATAACCTTTTAACATTTGATAGTTTCTCAAACTTCTTTAATACAATGCTTATTTTTGGAACACTTTTAACTGTTTTAATTGGTGAGAGTTATTTTAGAAATAGAGAATATTTTAAAGGTGAATTTTTTAGTTTAATTTTATTTGCACTATTTGGAATGATGATTTTAACTCAAGCAAATGAGCTAGTTACTGCATTTATAGCTCTTGAAATTGCATCTTTTTCTGTTTATGTTATGGTTGGATTTAATCAAGACAATTCAAAAAGAATTGAAGCTTTATTTAAATATTTAGTTTTAGGTGCTTTTGTTGGAGCATTTTTCCTTTTAGGCTTAGTTTTAGTTTATGGAACTGTAGTTTCTACAAATTTTGCAGATATTCAAAACTATATTATAAATGCGAATACAAATGATTTAGTTTTAGTTTATATTGGTTTAACTCTAATTTTATTTACATTTTTATTTAAAATTGCAGCCTTTCCATTCCAATCTTGGTTACTTGATGTTTATCAAGGAGCTCCTATGATTGTAACAGCATTTATGGCTTCAACTTTTAAAATATCAATTTTTGCACTTTTCTTAAGAATCATTCTTGATACAGTTGCACCTATTTTTGATTTTTGGGATACTTTATTAACTATTGTTGTAATTGCAACTTTAGTTATTGGAACTTGGTTAGCTCTTACTCAAGAGAGTGTAAAAAGAATGTTAGCAGCATCTTCAATAGTTCATACGGGATATATTTTAATGGCTTTTGTTGCTCTAACTTATGATAATACAAAAATAGCAAATATAGATGTATCTTACTCTATAATGTTCTATCTACTTGCATATATGTTAGCAGCACTTGGTTCTTTTGGTTTAATTTCTCAAATAAATTCAAAATCACTTATAAGAGTTACTTTTAGTGATTTTAATGGTTTAGCAAAACAAAGACCTTTTTATGCTTTAATGCTTACTATATTTTTATTATCTTTAGCAGGAATACCTGGAACTATAGGATTTATAGGAAAACTTTATGTATTTACTGAAACAATAAAAGCTGGTTACACATTAATAGCAATTCTTGCAATTCTTGCGACTATTGTTTCTATTTACTACTACTTTAGATTAATCGCAGCTATCTATTTTTATCCTGTAAAAGAAGCTTGTGCAACTCAAAATTTCAATGAAAAGAGTGTTTCAAATTATGCAATAGCAGTTGTAGCAATTGCAACAATAATTGGTGGTATTGGAAGTGCTATAATTTTCTTTATTCCATCACTTAGTATTGATACAATTACACACCTTACAAATATAGCTATTCAATCACTATTTTTAAACTAATTGTTTAGAAACGAAACAATATATAATTTCAGAAACTCCCTTAAATCCCCACTTGGGGATTAGGTGTAACTTTTTTACCACTATACATTAACAAAAAGTTAATATTCTCTAAGCCATTGAAGAAACTTTAAACTATTATTTTGCTATGATTTTGTGAAATCTAAAATCGCAAGAAAGGATAGCAAATGAGTGACCTAATAGAGGGTTATTTGGGAAAAACAACAGAAGGGAAAAAGAGTAGATTACCTGCAAAACTTGATTTTATTCAAAGTTTCACAGGTGGATTTCTAGCTCTATTTATGTGGGCACATATGATGCTTGTTGCATCTATTTTGGTGTCAAAAGACTTTATGTACTATGTTACAAAACTTTTAGAAGGTAGTTTTATTTTTGAGGGTGGAAATCCACTTTTAGTATCTATTGCTGCTATTGTAATTTTTGTTATTTTCATAGTTCATGCTGCTTTAGGTATGAGAAAATTACCAGGTAACTTCAAACAGTACCAAGTAATTAAAGCTCACTCAAAAAGTATGGGACACG
The DNA here is from genome assembly GCF_016106035.1 of Arcobacter vandammei. Classification (GTDB taxonomy): domain Bacteria; phylum Campylobacterota; class Campylobacteria; order Campylobacterales; family Arcobacteraceae; genus Aliarcobacter; species Aliarcobacter vandammei. Next base: position 122,795 of record NZ_JADKPZ010000003.1, on the reverse strand, counting down.
ATGATACAAAACTTTGGTTTACACAAGCATTTACAGGATTTGCAATGTTCTTCTTAGGTTCAGTGCATTTATATGTAATTATGACTCATTCAGATGCAATCGGACCATACGAAAGTAGTGCTAGAGTTTGGGAAGAGTATATGTGGCCACTTTACATTCTTTTATTATTAGCTGTTGAGTTCCACGGAACAATTGGACTATACAGACTCTGTGTTAAGTGGGGTTGGTTTGATGGAGAAAACCCAAAAGAGACTAGAAAAACTCTTAAAAAATTAAAATGGGCATTAACAGTGTTCTTCTTAGTTTTAGGATTTGCTTCACTTGCAGCTTATATGAAAATCGGTTACGAAAATTCTAAAAATGGTATTGATAGAGGTTCTTTCCAACCATCTGCAAAAATTATGAATTATGAATTAAAAACTAAAAGTGTTGGAGGAATTGCATAATGAAAATTAATTACTGTGATGCACTAGTTATTGGTGGAGGACTTGCAGGTCTTAGAGCTGCTGTTGCTGCACAAAAAAAAGGTTTAAGTACAATCGTTTTATCTTTAGTTCCTGTTAAAAGATCACACTCTGCTGCTGCTCAAGGTGGTATGCAAGCATCTTTAGGAAACTCTAAAATGTCTGATGGAGATAATGAAGATTTACACTTTGCTGATACTGTAAAAGGTTCTGACTGGGGATGTGATCAAGAAGTTGCAAGAATGTTCGTACATACTGCACCAAAAGCAATTAGAGAGTTAGCATCTTGGGGTGTTCCTTGGTCAAGAGTAGAAGCTGGTACAAGAGAAGCTGTTATTAATGCTAAAAAAACAACTATTACTGAAGATGAAGATAGACATGGTTTAATCACATCAAGAGACTTTGGTGGTACTAAAAAATGGAGAACTTGTTATACGGCTGATGCTACAGGTCATACAATGCTTTTTGGTGTTGCAAATGAAGCACTAAAACATGATGTTGATATTAGAGATAGAAAAGAGGCTTTAAGCTTAATTCACGAAAATGGAAGATGTTATGGAGCTGTTGTTAGAGATTTAGTAACTGGTGAACTTGAAGCTTATGTGGCAAAAGGTACATGTATTGCAACAGGTGGATATGGAAGAATCTTTAAACAAACTACAAATGCAGTTATTTGTGAAGGAACAGGAGCAGCTATTGCACTTGAAACTGGAATTGCAACTTTAGGAAATATGGAAGCAGTTCAATTTCACCCAACTCCAATCGTTCCATCTGGAATTCTATTAACAGAAGGTTGTAGAGGAGATGGTGGAATTTTAAGAGATGTTGATGGTCATAGATTTATGCCAGATTACGAGCCAGAGAAAAAAGAACTAGCTTCAAGAGACGTTGTTTCAAGAAGAATGATTGAGCATATTAGAAATGGTAAAGGTGTTCCTTCACCTTATGGTTACCATGTATGGCTAGATATATCTATTTTAGGTAGAGAACATATTGAGAAAAACCTAAGAGATGTTCAAGAGATTTGTCAAATTTTCAACGGTATTGATCCAGCTGATGAAGGTCCAAAAGGTTGGGCACCAGTTTTACCAATGCAACACTACTCAATGGGTGGTATTAGAACAAAACCAACTGGTGAATCACAAAAATTAGCAGGTCTATTTGCTTGTGGTGAAGCTGCTTGTTGGGATATGCACGGATTTAACAGACTTGGTGGAAACTCAGTATCTGAAACTGTTGTTGCTGGTATGATTATTGGTAACTATTTTGCTGATTACTGTTTAGCAAATGATGTAACAATTCCTACAAAAACTGTTCAAAAATTCTTAGATGAGCAAGATGCTTATATTGATGAACTTTTATCATACAATGGTAGCGAAGATATTTTTAAAATTAAAAATAGAATGAAACAACTAATGGATGACAAAGTAGGAATCTTTAGAAGTGGAGAGCCATTAAAAGAGGCTGTTGAAGAGTTAAAAGAGTTATTAGCTAAAACTAAAAAAATTACTGTTAAATCAAAAGAGAGAGTTGGAAATCCAGAACTTGAAGAAGCTTACAGAGTTCCAAAAATGCTTAAAGTTGCTTTATGTGTTGCAAAAGGTGCTAGAGAGAGAACTGAAAGTAGAGGTGCTCACTATAGAGAAGATTATTTAATGAGAGATGATAAAAACTGGTTAAATAGAACTCTTACATCTTGGCCTTCTAAAGATGATATGGAGCCAACAATCACTTATGAACCACTTGATATTATGACTATGGAGATGCCTCCTGCATTTAGAGGATATGGTGCAAAAGGTATGATTATAGAACATGAAGATTCAGCAATTAGACAAGAGCAAGTAGATAGTATCACGGAGAAAATGCAAGCTGAAGGTAAAGATAGACATCAAATCCAAGATGCTTTAATGCCGTTTAGTTTACCAATGAACTACAAAGAGAAAAACGAAAGAGCAGGAGATAAATAATGAGTACGCAAAAAGGTAGAGAAATTACAATTTCAGTTCTTAAATATAATCCTAGAAGTAAGGTTTCAAAACCTCACTTTGTAGAGTATAAATTAGAAGAGACAGCTGGTATGACTCTTTTTATTGCATTAAATCAAATTAGAGAAAATTATGATCCTGATTTATCTTTTGACTTCGTTTGTAGAGCAGGAATCTGCGGAAGTTGTGGAATGATGGTAAATGGAAAACCAGCACTTGGTTGTAGAACATTAATTGCAAACTACCCTTCAGGAAAACTTCAATTAATGCCAATGCCAGCATTTGAATTAATCAAAGATTTATCAGTTAATACTGGTAAATGGATGGATAGCATGAGTAAAAGAGTTGAGTCGTGGATTCACTCAAATACTGAAGTTGATATTTCAAAACTAGAAGAGAGAGTTGATCCAAAAGTTGCAAATGATACATTTGAGCTTGATAGATGTATTGAGTGTGGAATTTGTGTTGCTTCTTGTGGAACAATGTTAATGAGACCAAAATTTGTTGGACCAGTTGGATTAAATAGAGTTGCAAGATTTGATATAGATCCGCACGATAATAGAACAGCTGAAGATTTCTATGAATTAATTGGAGATGATGATGGAGTATTTGGTTGTATGTCTTTAATGGCTTGTGAAGACCATTGTCCAAAACATTTACCACTTCAAAATAAAATTGCTTACTTAAGAAGAAAATTAGTAGCACTTAGATAAGAATTTATGAGAGTTAAGCTCTCATAAATATGAAATATAGAAAAAGTTAAATATCATTGGTGATATTTAACTTTTTTTATTTAGGAGAGACAATAAATGAGTTTGACAAACGACTATTTTTTACTATACCACGGAATTACCTTTGAAAAAAATCTGGAAATAGAGCCAATACACATAGAGCTTAATTCTGATACTTTTACTATTTTTTCTTTAATTATAAGTGCAAATAGGAAGAATTATGAGAAGTACATAAATCTTACTTCTTTTAAAACTCTTTGCCAACAACTAAAGATAAAAACACCTGCAAATGCGAATGAGTTTTATCATATTCAAGAAAATATTATAGAAATTATTTCAGCAAATAAAACAAAATCAAATCTTGAAACAATTAACCAAAGTTTTGAATATTTACAAAATGAAAATATTATTGATAAAGATAGCTATACTAGACTACACTCTTTGTTTGATTACAAAGAAATAGATGCTTTAAAAGATGAAGATAGTTTAAATCTATCAAAAATTGATGATGAAAATAAATCATCATTTAAGGATTTAAAACAAAATATTGAGAATATTCTTATTGAGTTAAAAGATGAAATATCAAATATCGAAGTTCAAGAAGAGTTAAATAGTGTAGATAATTATATAAATAATCAAAAATTCTCTATTGGAATTACTGGTGTTATGAATGCTGGAAAATCTACAATGCTAAATGCACTTATGGGAAAAGAGATTTTAGGAAGTGCTGTTGTTCCTGAAACTGCAAATTTAACTATTGTTAAACACAATCCTACTGATAATGCAAAAGTTTACTACTGGGATAGTAAAGAGTGGGAAAAAATAGAAGAGAGTGCAAAAAGTTTAGAAAGTATGAGAGATTTTGTAAATGAGACAAACAGAGTCTTTGGTGAAAATCTAAAAAATTACATAAGACCAGTTTCAAGATTTGATGAAGTTGATATAAATGATTTAGCTTTATATACTTCAGCTGAACATAGCCAAAAAAAATGCAACCTTGTGAAATATGTAGAATTAGGAAGCAATCTTAAATTTTTAAGTGATGGTATAGAAATAGTTGATACTCCAGGACTTGATGACCCTGTTATTCAAAGAGAAGAGATAACAAAAGAGTATATAAGTAAATGTGATATGATGATGCACTTAATGAATGTAAGCCAAAGTGCAACTTTAAAAGATGTTGAGTTTATTATTGATGCTGTTTTATACCAAAATATCTCAAAACTTTTAGTAGTAATTACTAGAGCTGATACAGTTTCTAAGAAAAATCTTGAAGAAGTTATAAACTACACAAAATCATCTATTGAAAGACAATTAAAAGCACAGAACAAAGACTCTCAACTAGATCATATTTTAAAAACTATTAAGTTTATTCCAATCTCTGGATATATGGCACTTCTTCATCGAACAGGTAGAGAAAAAGAGGCACTTGAAGCTGGATTTACCTTGGAAGATACAGGAATTTTAGAGATAGAAAACTATCTTATGGAGAGCCTATTTGGTACAAATTCACAAAAAGGTGATTTAGTAATTCAATCAGCAAAAACTCAATTAAATAGATTAATTGAGAAGCAAGTAACATTTAATAACTATGAATTAACTTTATTAAATAAATCAAAAGATGAATTAGAGCTTGAATTAGCAGAGTTTAATAAGAAAAAAGAGTCAAATAAAAGAGTCCTTTTTTCTATGAGTGAAGATATAAATTACTACAAAGGCGATGCAAAGTCTTATATAGATTCTTTAGAAACATTTCTACAAAGTGAGCTTTTGGAGTTACAAAATGTAATAAAACAAAGAGTTGTAAATGATACTAGATACTCTTTAGAAAAAACTAAAAAAAGACCAGAAAATGCAAGAGTAAAAGTGATTGTTGAAACTGCTATAAAAGATGGAATTATTGATGTAATTAGAGATTATAGATATAAATTTATAAAAAAATCTCAAACTATTGGGGAGCAATGTGAACAAAAATATCACGATTTAGGTTTTGCTCTAGGACATAAGAATGAGAATTTTGATGCAAGAGGATTTTTCCAAGATGATTTTAAAAGTGGGTTTTTAACTTCAAATAATGAAATTATGGTAAGTCAGATTATTTCTGCTGTTGGAAGTTCTAAAGAGGGTAGATTAAATGAACTTGATAGAGTTATTGAAGATATTATTAAGACTCAGTTTAAAGGAATTGAAGATGATATTAAAACAAAAGCAAAAAAAGTTAGTTCACTTTTAATTGAAAACTTTTTCAATACTCTAAATGCTCCATTAAAAGCTTTTGAACAAAGACTTAAAAATGAAGAAGAGAGTCTTCAAAATAGGATTAAAACTTTTGAAGAGAATGATAAAAATAAAGCTGAATTATCTATAAATCTTCATAAAAATATAAAAAAATTAGAAAATATTATGTTAAATATCAAAGGACTACACTAATGAGTGCAAATATTAATATATTAAAAAGTTTTATAAATGAATTTAAGGAACAAAATAACCTAAAAGAGATTATTTATGAAGATGGTTTAGTTGGTGATATTAAAAAAACTATTGATAAATTACTAGATGAAAAATTTCATCCTTCTATTCAACTCCAATCTATTTTAAATAAGCAGTTAAGACGGGCAAGATACCCAATGGAAGTTGCAATTACAGGGCAATTTAGTGCAGGAAAATCTACATTTTTAAATGCTATTTTATCAAGAAATATACTTCCAACAGGAATTACACCAGTTACTTCAAAAGTAAACTTTATAAACTATGGTGAAGAGTTTAAACTAAAAATCACTTACTATTCAGGGGCAACAGAATTTGCTCCAATAGAAAGCATTGCTGATTTTACAGACCAAAGACAAGATGATATGAAAAATATCAAATATCTTACACTTTATGCTCCAATGCCAATTTTAAAAGAGATTTCATTTGTAGATACTCCTGGTCTTAACTCACAATCTCAAAGTGATACAGATGTTACAAGAAGAGTTTTAAAAGATGTTGGTGGGATTATTTGGCTAACTTTGATTGATAATGCAGGAAAACTATCTGAAGCTCAAGTTTTAGAAGAGTATATGCAACACTTTAAAAATAAATCACTTTGTGTACTAAATCAAAAAGATAAATTAACTCCTACTCAAGTTGAAACTACAACAAACTATGTAAAAGATAAATTTAGTAAATATTTTGCAAAGGTTGTACCAATTTCAGCTATAAAAGCTCTTGAGGGAAGAGCAAAAGAGAAAGATATTTTAATTGAAGATGAAAATATAAATCTTCTAACTCAACTAAAAAAAGAGCTTTTAGCAAAAGATATAGAGAACAATATATCTATTGAGAATCTTTTAAATGAGCATAAAAGAAAAATAATATCTATAAAACAAAGTGATACTTCACATAATACAAAACTTTTGGAAGACTCAAATATTAATGAAGTTTTAGATTTTATAGAAACAACAATAAGACCACAAGCAGCAGAAGCTAAAGAGTTTGCAATAAAAAAAGATTTAAGAAGTTTTTGTGATATTTTAGTAAAAGAGTATGAAACAATAATCAAAGTTTATGATGCTTTAGTTAATGTTTTAGAGTCATGTGAAACAAAAGTTGATGAAGCTTTTGAAAATATTCATAAAAGATATTCAAAAGAGCTTTTTAGTATCTATAACTCTTTGGAAGCTGTTATGGAAAAAATTGCAAATGAGACATTTAAAAATATCAAAAGAAAAAAATCTCTTAGATTTGAAGAGTCAAAATCACTTTTTGGTGAAAAAATAGAGAAATTTGAATATGAAACTTTTTGGATAGATAGCGATGCTGTTTATAAAGCACTATTTTATGATGACCAAACAGTAGATAAAATGTTTAAAAGGTCAATTAAGCTTTTAAAAAATATAGAATTAGATACAGATGAGGCATTTAGAGATGTTTATCGTCTAATAAAAAATGATGTTGTAAAGTGGCAAGAGCCTTTTGAACTTATTAGAAAACAAAGAGAGATAGCTTCAGATATTGAGTTTTCAAATACAAGACACTTTGCTGCAAAAGTTTATGAAAATGTTTTAAGAACTTTCCATAAAGCAATTTTAGAAAATATCTCAGCACTTAGAAAGAAATTTGCATACTTTAATGGTGCTTTATCCTACTCATATATTCAAACAACTCAAGCAACAATTGCTCATTTTGAGCAACAAATAAGTGAAAGCGAAGAGCTATACAAAAAAGAGCCAAGTAGATTTTCTATTTCACACCCAAGAGAAGATGAAATTGTTGCAAAATTAAAAGCAAACTTTGGTTTTGAAAAAATCGAAGATTTCTTAACTTCAAAAAGAAACTATCTATTTAAAATTATAAAATACTCAAAAGAGCAATATTTAGAGATAAATAAAGATAGAATTGAGTTTGTAAAAAATAAAAAAGAGCAATATTTAGAAAAAATCAAAGATTTAGAGAAGATAAAAGAGGAGGTATAAACCTACTCTTTTATTTTATTTACTACTTTAGCAACTAATAAAATAACTAACCAAGCTGCTAACATAGTAACTAAAGTATGACTTAAAAAGTGATCTCCAATTAATATCTTATAACCACCCGTTAAAATTCCAATAGTTACACCAAAAAATAAAGCAATATTTCTATTTCTTTGTGTTCTAAATAGAAAATATAGTGCCATTAAAGAAAATCCCATTGTAGCATGACCAGCAGGCCAACATCTATGTTTTGACTCTTGAATATAATCTTTTGGGTAACTTTCAAGGATTTTTACATCTATTGAATTGCCACCAAACTCTATAATATTAGTAGGACAAGGAACATTTGTAATATTTTTTAATCCAGATAAAGAAGGAACTAAAACAAGTGATAAAGATAAAATTAATAAACCTTTTTTATACTCTTGAAGAAAGCCAATTTTCTTGAAAAATAAAAAAATAGTTATTAATACAACTAAAATAGAAAAGCCAATAAATAATTTTTTAAACCCACTATAAAAGATTAAATCTGCTATTGCTTCATCTTTTGATACAAACCAAGTTTTATTCTCAAAATTATAAAAAAACTTTTGAAAATCTATATCAAAATTTGTAAACTCAAAAAGCAAGATTACAACTATTAATAAAATAGTTGTAATGATAATTTGTCTATTAATCGTTTCTTGAATCATTTAAAATATCCATATCTTTTTTATAAACTTCTGTCTCAACTTCAAAAAGCCCTAAAAGAGTATGAAATAGATTGTCTTGTGAAAGCTCTTTATCTTTAAGCAAATTTATTTTTGCTTTGTCATACTCATGCTCCATAGCTCCATCTCCTAGCCAAATAAGTGATGCTACATTTCTTTGCTCTTTTGGAGCAAAAGGATAGGGCATTCCATGAAGATAGACACCATTTTCTCCTAGACTTTCTCCGTGGTCTGACATATAAACAAGCCCTACTTCATGAGTATTTGAATATTTTTTTAAGAAATTTATAGATTTACTTAAAAAATAGTCTGTGTATAAAATAGTATTGTCATAAGCATTATTTATCTCCTCTTTTGTACAGTTTTCTAGCTGATTTGTTTTACAAACAGGAGTAAATTTTTCAAACTCTTTTGGATATCTTTTATAATAAGCTGGCCCATGGCTTCCCATTTGGTGAAGTACTATTAAAATATCTCTACCACTATTTTTTTCTATATAATCTTCAAGACCTACAAGCATTCCCTCATCTCTACACTCATCATCTTCACACATTGTATTTGTTTTTGATGTTCTAAAGTCCTCATAATCAATTCTAAGAGCTACTCCTTTTGAATCTGAGTTGTTGTCTCTCCAAAGTATAGAAATATCCTTTGTATTTTTTAAGACATCTAAGACATTTTGTGTAGAAATTCCTTTTTTGTAGTTATATTGCTCTCGTGGATATACTGAAAACATACAAGGAACAGAGTGTGCGGTTGAAGTTCCACAAGAGTACATATTTGTAAAACTAGTTAAGTTTTCTTGCTTTAAAAGTGGATTTGTCTCTTTAGCATAACCATTTAGAGAAAATCTATCAGCTCTTGCAGTTTCTCCTACAACTAAAATAATCAACTCTTTTGGCTCATCTATTGGCTCAACTACTTTTGAATCTTTTCCTATTTCTTGCAGTGTTGTAGGTGCTGTATCAAAAGTTTTATGTACATAATTTCCAATACTATAAATCCAATATATCGGATTTATGTTGTATCTTAGAGATTTATGCTCTCTAAAAAAAGAGGTATAAAATTTACTAAAACTAAACACTATCACTAAAATAACAAGTAAAGATAGGATTATAGTTTTTAACCTTGAAAATAGCTCACTTTTAAAACTTTTGTACTCAATTTTTGCCTTATATATCAAATATGTAGGAAGAATTGCTAGAAAAATAACATATAAGATAAGCTTAAAACTAAATAAATCTTTTGACTCATTTAAATTTGTTTGCAAAGAGTTTCTTATCATCTCTGTATCAATCACAACACCGTAACTATCCATAAAATAGGCTGTAAATGCCGAAATTACAAACAAAGTTATCAAAATAAGTTTTGTTGTATATTTTGAAGCAAAAATTGAAAACAGCAAAGTCATCAAAGCTATAAGTAAAATAGCTGTTGATAAAAAATATAGTAGATTTAAACCAGCAAAACCATAAGTAGTAAACAAATCTTTAAAAAATTTAAAGTTGTAAAATAGAGTAAAAACAGTAGAGCTAAAAAGTATTAGCCTATAAGAAGAGAGTGGATTCAAAGATAAACCTTTATATTAAAATTTTGAATTTATACATCAAAAAGGTTAATAAATAAACAATTATTTTTGTAACCAATTTGTAATTAATATCTAATATTGTTTCAAAAAATTTTACTTAATTTTAATTCAAAGAGGTTTTATGTCAATTTCTCGGGAACTTTTTAAAGTTTATCTACTTTTTGTTGCTCTTTTTCTTTTGGGAAGAGCTTTTTTTTATCTTATCTATTTTAATAGATTAAGTGATATTTCTTTTAGTGAAAGTTTGCTTACTTTTGTCTATGGTCTAAGAATGGATACAATATCAATATTCATAATTTTGGTAATTCCCACGATTTTTTTGGCTTTAAGCCCCAAAATATTTTCAAAATATATCTCAAAATTTTTAAACTTTTATATTTTAGCTTTTTTAGTTATTACTCTGTTTATTGAAAGTGCAAGTTTTCCATTTTTTGCACAATATGATTTAAGACCAAACTATCTGTTTATTGAATATTTAGAGTACCCAAAAGAGGTTGCTTCATTACTTTTCAAAGATTATAAATTTGAGTTTATCGCTGCTTTTATTCTGATATTTATTACTATTAAGATATACCTAAAATCAAACTTTATAAAGTTTGAAAAGGTTTTTGAACAAAACTATCTTTCAAGAGTTGCTTTACTTTTACCTATTTTATTAATCTTATTTATTGGTATTCGTTCATCTTTTGGGCATAGACCTGTAAATATCTCTGATGCTTTATATAGTACAAATAGAGTTATAAATGAGATTACAAAAAACTCTTTGCACTCTTTAGCTTATGCCTACTATTCAAATGCAAAAAGTGAAAGTGATGTAAAAAAATATGGAATTATGAATACAGAAGAGGCATACAATCTTGTTTCAAAAGTTTTGGGAATTTCTTATAAAGATAAAACTAAACCATTTTATAGAGAGGTAAAAACTTATTTAGATAAAAAAGAGCAAAAAAATCTTGTGATTTTTATACAAGAGAGTATGGGTGCTCAATTTACAGGTTTTATAGGAAAACAAAATCTAACTCCAAATTTGGATAATTTAGCAAACAATTATATAGCCTTTACAAATTTATATTCAAATGGAACAAGAAGTGTAAGAGGACTTGCAGCCTTAACTAGTGGAACTTTACCAATAACAGGAAACGAAGTTGTAAAAAGAAATAAATCTCAACACGACTATTTTACAGTAGCAACTTTATTAAAACCATATGGTTATAAATCAAGCTTTATTTATGGTGGAGAAGCTAGGTTTGATAATATGAAAAGTTGGTACTTAGGAAATGGATTTGATAAAGTAATTGAAGAAAAAGATTATGAAAATCCAACTTTTAAAAGTACTTGGGGAGTTAGTGATGAAGATTTAGTGATAAAAGCAAATGAGATGTTTAAAAACTACTCAAAAAATGGCGAAAATTTTGTAACTGTTATGTTTAGCTCATCAAATCATATGCCTTTTGAACTTCCAGATGGAAAAATAGAGTTTGAAAAAAATATTCCAAAGCAAAGTGCTGAAAATGCTATAAAATATGCAGATTTTGCAATAGGAAAACTGTTTGAACTAGCAAAACAAGAAGCTTACTATAAAAATACAGTTTTTGTTGTAGTTGCTGACCATAATGTAAGAGTTTATGGGGATCAAGTTGTACCTATTGATATGTTTCAAATACCAGCAGTTATTGTAAGCCAAGATATTAAACCTCAAATTGTTGAAAGACTTAGCTCACAACCTGATGTTTTAGCAACTGCTTTGGATTTAATAGGAATTGATTTATCTTACCCTATTTTAGGAAATTCTATATTTAAAGACAACAAACAAGATATAAACTTAATGATTTTTGATGAAACTTATGCTTATAGAAAAGGGGATAACATATCTATTTTAGTACCAAATCTACCTAGTAAAACTTACGAATATAAAGATAAAAAATTAGTAGAGATTCCAAATAATGAAAATTTACAAAAAGAAGCTTTAGCTTTGATTTATATTTTAGATGATATGTATAAAAATAAATCTTATAAATAACTAAATTAAAAAGGAGGTATAAACCTCATCTTTTTAAGATTTTTTAACAAATTGAGTAAGAATTACAATCTTTACTCCATTTACTCTTCCTTCTATATGTTCAGGATTAGAAGTAAGTGAAATATTTCTTACAGCTGTTCCTCTTTTTGCTGTAAATGTAGTACCTTTTACATCTAAATCTTTGATGATTGTAACTGTATCTCCAGCATTTAAAACTACACCATTACTATCTTTATGAACTATACTATCATCAATTTTAGCAATTCCAGCTTCTGCCCAAGCTCTTACATCATCTTCTAAATACATCATATCAAGTTGGTCTTGATTTCCAAGTTTTTTTAGCATTCTATATGACAAAACTTGTACAGCAGGAGTTGTACTCCACATTGAATCACTCAAGCAAAACCAATGATTTTCATCTAAAAAACTATCATCTTCAAATTGTGATTTACATTTTCCACATAAAAGTGCAGATTGTTCCACACTTCCATCACTAGGACTTACTTCAAAAACAGTTAAATCTTGTGTTGATTTACAAAGTTCACAAGATGAATCGCTTCTATTTAAAAGTTCTTGTTCAATACTCATAAAAATTACCTCATTTCAAAAAATAGCTAAGATTATATCGAAATAAACAAAATTTAGAATTTTATTTTAAACTATTGACCAAAATCATAAAAAAAAATTTTGAAAAATATTAAGATTTAATCTTTAAAAAAGGTATTGTAATGAAGTTTTTTTATAGACAATTTCAAAGAATAAACTCTGAAGCACTTGATAAATCAAACTTATTTTGGTCTTGGATTGGTTCTTTACTTGGTATTTTAGCAATAACATATTTTCATAAAAACTTTTTAGATGATGATGGTTTAGTACTTGTATTAAGCTCATTTGGAGCTAGTGCTGTTTTAATTTATGGAGCAGTAAACTCTCCTCTTGCTCAACCAAAAAATCTAATAGGTGGACATATATTATCTGCAATTATTGGTGTGATTTCATATAAATTATTTGAACCAAATCTTTTTTTAGCTGCAGCAATTGCTGTTTCAACTTCTATTTTAGTTATGCAACTTACTTTAACTCTACATCCACCAGGTGGTGCAACAGCTTTAATTGCAGTTATTGGAAACGAACAAATTCACGATTTAGGTTTTTTTTATGTTTTAGTTCCTGTTTTTAGTGGAGCATTAATTCTATTTTTAATAGCATTTATAATAAATAATATCCCTAAAAACCGAGCATATCCTCAAAGCTATAAAGATTTTCTAAAAAAACAGTATAAAAGGCACAAACGAAAAGTTCTAAAAGGTAAAAGGTAAAAGGAAAAAGTAAAAGTTATAGCAAAATAACTTTTACTTTACTAGCTCCATTTGTATCAAAAAAATTTTGAACCATTTTTGCTAGTTCTAAAACATCAGAATTTTTCATTCTAATACAACCAGCACTTTCCTTACTTCCTATAGTTTTTTCATTTAAAGTACCGTGAATTCTATATGTCTGATTTCCATCAACTATATGTGTAAGATTTAATTTTGCAGCTCCCATGTAGTTGTATTTGTGATTTGCAGGAACAACTGTTGGTAAAATTATTCCTCTTTTTTCAAAACTTCTTCTTGTATCATTTGTTGGATACCATACAGGATTTAAAGATACAGCTGAGATTCTTCCTTCACCCAAAGGTTTTTTAATACCCGTTTTTGCAGTTGAAACAGTATAAGTTTTAATTTCACTTATATTTTTACCAACTTTTGATTTTACTCTCATAATATTTTTATTTGAATCAACTTCAATAATCAACTCTTCATAATTTTCTAAATTCTTATTTGTAAGTTCATAATTCTTAGGATTTCCTATACTCAAGGCTTTTAAAAGAGCATCTGAATCTTTATATTTTTTCTCATTTTCATCAAACTCCCTAAAAGAAGTATCTCTTAAATCCACTTTTATCTCTTCACTTAGCTCTTCTTCAACTGGTTCTTTAAAATAAACTTCAACTTTTTTGCTAACACTATCTACTTTTTTTACAAATATCTCTTCATTATTCATAACTTTTTCTTGAACTTTTGTTTCAAGTTTTTGTTCATTATTTTGATTATTTTCTATATATTTTTTTTCTTCTTGTTTAAAATTTCTTGCTTCTTCTTTTTTTATAATATTTTGATTATTTTGCTTAGGAAAATAGTCATAGCTTACAAATTCCAACTCTTCATAAGGTGGCATTGTAGAAACTATTGGAAACTCTTCATTTGAGTATAAAAAGTAAGTAAATATTATAAATATTGCAATAATTCTTCTCATAAATATATCTTTTTTAAAATTTTCTCTATTTTACCTATTATTTCTTTTAATTGGCAAATATTATGTTAATTTACCTTTTATATTAGTTTATTATGTTAAAATTCGCACAAAAAATTATTTTATCTAAGGAATTTTTATGATACTAAATGCTGATTCATTAAAGATTAGCCAAAACTTGCAGTCAAATTGTAATACAAACTCTAAATTTGTAACACTTTTGACTGTTCCTGTTTTATTATATTTATTAGTAATTTTATGTTTTGCTGGAGTTTTTCCACTGAAATTTGAAATTCATAGTGTTATTTTAATAGGTTTTATTCTTTTAATCTATCTATTTTTTGTAAAACACAATGCTTTTTATGTTGCTTGTAAATTCAAAACTTTATACCACGATGTTGATGTAAATCTAAAAGAGTATGCAAATAAAAACCAACTTACAATTGGAGATACAACAAAAGCAAATGGAAATGTTGATGATTTTTTACAAGATTATACAAGTAATTTAAGAAATAGTAATTTTTCAAGTATTGCAAGTGGAATTTTCCCAACTTTAGGAATTTTAGGAACATTTATATCTATTGCTATTTCAATGCCTGACTTTAGCTCAAATGCTACAAATGCACTTGAAAGTGAGATTACAAAGCTTTTAGGTGGAGTTGGAACAGCATTTTATGTATCTATTTATGGTATTTTTTTATCTATTTGGTGGACTTTTTTTGAAAAATTTGGGATGAGTAAATTCCAACAACTTTCATACAAAATCAAAGAAGAGACAAAATCTCTATTTTGGACAAGACTTGATATTGAATCAATTCATCTAAAAAGTAATCTTGATAACTTTACAAAAATGAGAGAGATTTTTTCTGAATTAACTTCAAGCAATATTTTAGAGTCAATAAATAGTTCAATAGAAAAAAGATTTGAAAATCTTGAAAATCTTTTAGAAAAAGAGTTATTATTAACTTCAAAAATTGATACAAATATAGAAAATAATGAAAGATTGGTAGTTGCTTTAAATAGTGTTTCAAACTCAATTTCAAATATTATCTCAAACTTTGAAAAACAAAAAGATAGATATACTTATGTTACTGAAGAGTTAAATCTAAATATTATTAAATTAAATTCACATATGGGAAATCTAAGCTCAGACAACCTAAAAGCTATATATTCAAATATTATTAAAAGTATTGAGACGATGAAAGGTGATATGGATAAAATTGAGTGGAAATTTACTCAAGGTTTA
The DNA here is from genome assembly GCF_016106035.1 of Arcobacter vandammei. Taxonomy (GTDB): domain Bacteria; phylum Campylobacterota; class Campylobacteria; order Campylobacterales; family Arcobacteraceae; genus Aliarcobacter; species Aliarcobacter vandammei. Next base: position 107,305 of record NZ_JADKPZ010000003.1, on the reverse strand, counting down.
GAAAATTATGATGAAAAAATCAAAAACTCTTTAGAAGCAATAGATGAAGAGGCTTCAAAAATAATTTCTGATTTAAAAGAATTTAAAGAGTTAAATAAGTAGTGAAGAATGTATAAAAAAGATCAAAATAGTCAAGAAAATTTTTGGATTTCCTATGCAGATTTAATGGCTGGATTACTTTTTGTATTTATTCTAGTAATTGGGGCAATTGTTATTAAATACACTGTTAGTAAAAATAGCCTAGAAGAGGAGAAAAAGGCTCTAAATTCAAGTGAAGAGCAAAAATCAAAACTATTTTTAGAGTTAGCAAAAGCCAAAAATTTATATGAAAATACAAAAAATGATTTAGAAAATAGTAAAAATGAGATAAATCTAAAAGCTAGTGAAATTGACAAATTAAAAGCCCTGCTTTTAGATATTGAAGTAAAATATAAAGATGAACAGACAAAAAATGAAGAGATTACAAAAAATATAGATGAAAAATCAAATATTATAACTCTAAGAGATGAAGAGATTAAACTTTTAGCAGATAAGCTTTTGGTTCAAACTCAAATTCATCAAAAAATGGTTGAAGAGTTTGATATTGCCAAACTTAAAATCAAAACATTAACTGGTTTAAAACTAAATGTTATTGCAAAACTAAAAGAGAAATTGGGCGACTCTATACAAATTGATGAAAAAAGTGGAGCTATAAAATTCTCTTCAAATATCTTATTTGACCAAGCTTCATCAACACTAAAAGAGGAGTCAAAAAAAGAGTTAAAAAATACTCTAAAAAAATATCTATCAACACTTCTTGAAGATAAAGAGATAAGAAAAAATATCGAAAGTATAACTATTGAAGGGCATACAAATAGCGATGGAACTTATCTTTCAAATCTTGCACTTTCTCAGCAAAGAGCTCAAGCTGTTATGCAGTTTTTATATGATTCAAATATCATAAGTAGAGATTTACTTAGCAAATATATAAACTCTAGTGGAAGAAGTGATAGTGATTTAATTTTAGATAAAAATGGAGTTGAAGATAAAGATGCTTCAAGAAGAATTGAGATTAAATTTAATCTAAAAAATGAAGATGCTATGAAAGAGATTCAAAACTATTTAGGAGATAAAAAGTGAAAATATCAAAAGCTATTTATACTCCAAAAAATCTAATCTCTCTTAGAAAGATTGTAGAAGAGAAGCTTTATGAAAAAAAGCTTCCATTCTACAAAAAAATATTTAGAGTATTTTTTAGAAAATAGTTTATTTACAATTGGAAACTGGACTTCAGTCCAGTCGTAAGAAAAATAAAATAGCATAAGCAGGGAATAAATTCCCTGTTCCTAGATTTATTTTAAAAACTCTTCAATATTATTTGCTACTTTTTCAATTAATCTCTTTCTAGCTTCAACACTAGCCCATGCAATATGCGGAGTTAATAAAAGTCTTTGTTTGTTTTTTACAGCTAATAGTGGATTATTTTCTTCAATTGGTTCTTTTGAAACAACATCAAGCCCACAAAAAATCTCTTTTTCATCTAAGATTTTTGCTAAATCAGCTTCATTTATAATTCCACCACGACCAAGATTTAGTAAAATAGCACCATCTTTTATAAGATTTAATTCATCATATTTTAAAAGGTTTAGAGTTTTCTCATTTAAAGGTGCATGAATCGAGATAATATCGCTAGTTTTTAGTAACTCTTCCAAACTTACACTTTTGTAAAGAGTATTTGAATTTTGTCCACTTGTAGAATAATAAACAACTTCACAATCAAAAGCAGTAGCTTTTTTTGCAAAATTTTGTCCTATTTCACCAAGCCCAATAATCCCAACTCTCTTTTTATCAAGTTCAAAAAATGGCTCATCAATATGAGTAAAAGTATCGCTTTTTTGCCAGTTTTGTTCATCTACATATTTTTTATAGTAGCTTAGTTTTTGTACAAAATAAAAAATCATAGAAAATGCAAGTTGTACAACACTAGAAGTTGAATAACCAGCAACATTTTTCACCTCTATATTTGAAGCTTTTGCATAAGCTAAATCTACATTATTCATCCCTGTTGCAGTTATGCAGATAAGTTTTACACTAGAGTTTTTTAACTCATTCTCTCCCACATAAACCTTATTTGTAAGAATAATATCTGCATCTTTAATTCTTTCTTTTGTCTCATTTGCATTTGTTATATCATAAGATACAACTTCCCCAAATTTTGAAAAAACATCTACACTTACATCAAATCCTAAAGTTTTTCTATCTAAAATTACTATTTTCATCTTTCTTCCTTATATTAAATTTTGATTATAACATAAAAAAATAGAGTAAAAAACAATATAAAAAATGAGAAAATAGCATTAGTAAGATGATTTTGGGATTTTTTATAGCTGTATTTTATTTCTCTGTATCTTCAAAAAATATAGATATTGGGACATCTAAAACATAAGAAATTTTTGCAAGTTGTTCAATATTAAAATGTATTTTATTGTAATAGACTTCTGCACTAGATATTTGAGAAACTGATTTATATCCTAAAGCATAAGCTAGTTTTAGCTGAGATACCTTTTTTGCTTTTCTTACTTTTTGAACATTTTCCCCAATTCTTCTATGTAATTTTTCAGCAAAATCAAACTCTAAATCTTCAATATCTTTCAAAAAAACACCCTAATATATTAGATTTTTTAAGTTTAGTTTGTTATGATTTCTAAAACAATCTAATATATTGGATTATTTATTGAAAAAAGATATTGATAAGAAGAAAGAGTTTTTTGAAGAACTTGAATTTATTGAAGATTTATTAAGTGAGGATTTAAATGCCGAGGGTAGTACATTTCTTAAAAAAATAAATTCTGTAGAACAGTATTTAAGAGTTATTGGTGTAAATATCAAAGATTTAAAATCTTTTGCAAATTTAGATAAGAATAGTGATATTTCAGATATTGATGAAAAACTTAAAAATGTTAAGTTTATAAGTAATATTATTTTTAATGAATCAAGAGATTTAGTTTATAAAAAATTAGAAAAAGAAGAGTTAGAAGAAATATCTAATGGAAATTATAAAAGTAATGAAGAGTCTCCTATTATTTCTTTCCTAAAAACTATAGGTCTAGGTACAATTTTAACACTATTAGTTATATATCTAATTTCATTATTAGGTAGTTTTTTTAATTTTATTGTATGGGGGGAATGTTGTGTTTTTTATTAAAAAGTTTGGCTTGACTAATTTATTTTTTGTTTTATTATTATGGGTTTTTGTTTTTGTACAAAATATAATTTTTACAAAAAATGACAATTTATCATTAATATTGTATTTTGTTTCTTGCTTTTTTATATTTATTGCCCTATTTGAAAGGCAAAAAGCACTTAGAAAAGCGACTAGAATTATTGCAAAAGAAGATAGCAAAATATTTCATTGGTTTAGTAAACACAGTATTATTTCATTTGTAATATCAATAATATTTAGTATTGTTACTTCATTTGTATTATTATATATATTTAAAGGTATTTCATATGACTTTAATATTTTTAATAATTTTTTATTATTTATTGTAATGGTTGCAATTAATGTATTAGTATTTAATATTTCAATGACTAAAAAATGGATTCCAAATAGTTTAGAAGATAATCTAAAATCAGAAGTTACTGATGTAGGAAATAATTTTTTAAGAATTTTTTTAGGTGCAGTTATATCATCTTTTATTTTAGCAATAACAATATCATATAATGATACCAACTCATTTGTATCATCAAATCAAATCAGTTTAAATAATTTTGATGAATTAACTCTTGAAAATAAAATTATTTCAAATGGAAGTAACGATATTTCAAGACAAATAGTTACGACATATATATTATTAGACAATTTCAAATTAGCTTTTGCAAATGAAATAGTAGATATTTTCTTAGATAATGATAGAAAACATTACTTTAGTCTTTTTTATTTTATGATTTCTGTCTTAAATTTTATTAAATTTTTCACTCTTTCAATATCATATCTTCTACTTCAACAAGGTTTGATAATTTTCTGCTTACCTTTAATAAGGATATTTGGGAGAAAAAAATGAGATATTTAATTGCTTCTTTAATCATTTTAATAACTAGTGCTTTCATTTATACAGATTGTTGTGACTTAAGAAAAAAGATTGCATTAGCTATTTATTCAGATTTTGCAAAAGAATTGCAAGATAAAAACAAAAAAATTGAAGAACTAGAAGAAAAATATAAAATCTCTCAAGATGAATTAGAAAAAAGAAAAAATAATATTAAAAATTTATATAAATAAAGGAGAAAAAATGAGTAATGGTGTAAGTGGTTGGAAAGCATGGATTTTAAAGAGTTTTATGAAATTAGGTTGGTTAGTTATTAAAACTATTGAGGGAATTGCAAATTTAATAAAAGCAATTTTTTCAAAGAAATAATATTTTAGGGCGATTATGGATAATTTAAATAATGAATATATAGAAAATACCGAACTAGAATCATTTGCTATAGGAGAAGTTGTTAGATTATCCAAGCAACTAGAAGCAATCTTTAAAGATGAACTAAAAGCTGAAGGAAGAGGACTTCATGAGTATATAAATTTTATGGAAAAAACATTTGCTGATAACAACATCAATGTAAAAAGATTAAGAAAAATAGCATCAATTAGAAATGATACAGTTCATAATCCTGATGCAAATCCTAATATTGCCGAATATAGTTCAATGGTTGAATCAGCAATACTAGAATTAAGGCAGTATATTTCTAAGGTGAAAGCTTCCAAAGAAAGAAAATATAGCAATTTTTCTAATGATAAAATTGATATTAAATCTAAAATAGATGAAAAGTATAATTTTAATAGATACAATAATTATAATCTGAATAAAGACAATAAAAGAGATGAAAAAATTGAAAAATATATTAAATATTTAGCTGTTTTTATTCTAATTCTTCTTATTTATTTTATATATAAAATATTTTTTTATGTAGATTATAAAGCTTTAGAAACAAGACAAGATTTTTTAAAAAATGAAATTTCTTCAATAGAAAAAAGAGTTGAAAATTTAAAAAATAGTGTAGAAAAAGAGACTAAAGAAAATCATAATGCTATTACAAAACATATTTGGAAAAATGAGAATTTAAAAAAATTAAAAGTTGAACTTTCAAATGAAGAAAAAACTTTAAAAGAGTATTTAAAAGAGAAAGAAGAAATTCAAAATAAGTTATCCAAAAAATAAAAGCTTTAAAGCCCATTTTCTAAATAAATTAGAATAAAGTATTTATTCTAATTTCTCCTTTGCCCAAGTTTTGGTGGACTTACCTCTTTTTGCAAATCAACACTAAGATTATTATAAAATAGTTCTCCATAATTTGTTTCACGATTTATAGTCTCATAAGCTTGAGTAATTGTATTGTTGTATTTTAGTGCATCTTGAAGTATCTTTAAAATTTTTACGGACTCCAAAAAATTCACATGAGAAGGTGCTTCAATAGGAGAGCTATAATATTTGTGCATTCTTTCAACTAGATTTTTATTTCTAATTTCAATAAAAACAGACTCAATAGGTGATTTAAAAAACAAAATCTTATTTTTTACATTTATAGATATATATGTTGTCTCCATTCCATAAATTTTTCTTGAAAATGAGTCAAATAAAAATAGCTTTTTGTTGTAGTTATTATTAAATAACTCATACATAAGTTCAAGTATTTTTATCTTTTCATCTTTTGTAAAGAAGTTTCCAATACTTGCAAAACAAAAACTAAGTACCGATTTTATCGAATACCACTCAGTTGTATCATAATCATATCTTAGCATTTGATCAATTCTCTCTTGTTTTAGCTCTTCTATATCAGGACTTGTTGTTCCTTTGTACACTTTTCGTACAGCAGAATCTCTATACATGGGTCCTGGAAATTGAGCTTGTATTACAAATCTTCTATTTTTTTCATGTTCAATGATATATTGTAATCGCCCTTTATAGTCTTCATCTATAATTCTTACCTCTTTTTGTGGTATTTGAGTTATAGATTTTAAGAACTCTTCGCCACTACAAGCATCTTCCCAAATATAATCTGGATACCTAAAAATTTGACAAATTTTATCCTTTGTCTCTTTTGTTGGTTCTATATTTGTATGGTTATCAATCCACGATGTAACCGTTCTTCTATCTTTATTTATCATAGAAGCAAATTTGGATATACTTAAATTTGATCTATTATATATTTCTACAAATTTTTCAATAGAATTTTTAAAATTCATAAGCTACCTTTAATTTTATTTTTGCATATTGTACTATTTTTTAACATAAAAACAAATATTGTACAATTTATAATATTTGTATAAAAATTGTATTTTTTCATTTGTAATAATACAAGCTTTTTTTTCTAAATTATGTATAATGACTCTACAATATTTTTTAAAGGATATATATGACAAGTGCAGGAAAAAGATTCAGAGAAGCTCTTAAAACTTCTAGTCCACTACAAATAGTTGGAACAATTAATGCTTACCAAGCATTACAAGCTACAAGAGTAGGACACAAAGCTATCTACTTAAGTGGAGGAGGTATTGCAAATGCTTCTTATGGTTTACCAGATTTAGGTATGACAATGATTGAAGATGTTTGTATTGATGTTAGAAGAATTACTTCTATTTGTGATACTCCATTAATCGTTGATGCTGATACAGGTTGGGGACATGCTTTCAATGTTGCTAGAACAGTAAAAGAGTTTATTAGATCTGGAGCTGCTGGTATGCATATTGAAGATCAAGTTGCAGCAAAAAGATGTGGACATAGACCAAATAAAGAGCTAGTATCTACTGAAGAGATGTGCGATAGAATTAGAGCAGCTGTTGATGCTAAACAACAATTAGACCCTGATTTCTATATTATTGCAAGAACTGATGCACATGCAAGTGAAGGTCAAGCTGCTGCAATTGCTAGAGCAAAAGCTTATGTTGAAGCTGGAGCAGATGCAATTTTTGCTGAAGCTGTACATACTTTAAAAGAGTACAAAGAGTTTACAGATGCAATTTCAGTTCCTGTTTTAGCAAACATTACTGAATTTGGTGCAACTCCAATGTTTACAACTGAAGAGTTAGCAAGTGTTGGAATTGATATGGTTCTTTACCCATTATCAGCATTTAGAGCAATGAACAAAGCTGCACTAAATGTTTACCAAGAGTTAAAAGATAAAGGTACTCAAGAAGCAGTTCTTGATACAATGCAAACAAGAATGGAATTATACGATATGTTAAATTACCATGCTTATGAGCAAAAAATGGATGAGTTATTTTCAAAAGGAAAAGCTAAGTAATTAGCTTTTCCTTATTTTATTTTACACTAAACTAAGGAGAAAATATGAGTACTACAAGTACAGAGTTTAAACCAAAAAAATCAGTTGCACTTTCAGGTGTTGCAGCTGGAAGTACAGCATTATGTACAGTTGGAAATACAGGAAATGATTTATATTATAGAGGATATGATATTTTAGAGTTTGCTGAAAAAGCTGAATTTGAAGAGATTGCACACTTAATAGTTTATGGTGAGTTACCAAACAAAGCACAACTTGTGGCTTATAAAGCTAAGCTTAAAACTTATAGAGAACTACCACAAGGTGTAAAAGTTGCATTAGAGCAATTACCAAGCACATGTCATCCAATGGATGTTATGAGAACAGGTTGTTCAGTTCTTGGAGCATTAAATCAAGAAGATGAAGCTCATCCAAAAGCAGCTGCTCAAGATATTATTGATAGATTAATTGGAGCTTTCCCTTCAATTTTATTATATTGGTACCATTTTGCATATAATGGAAAAAGAATTGATGTTGCAAGTGATGAAGATACAGTTGGTGGACACTTCTTACACCTATTACATGGTGAAAAACCAAGAGAATCTTGGGTTAAAGCTATGCATGTATCTTTAATTTTATATGCAGAGCATGAGTTTAATGCTTCTACATTTACTTCAAGAGTAATTGCAGGAACAAACTCAGATATGTACTCTTGTATCACTGGTTCAATTGGAGCTTTAAGAGGTCCAAAACATGGTGGTGCAAATGAAGTTGCATTTAGAATTCAAGAAAGATACTCTTCAGCTGATGAAGCAGAAAAAGACATCAAAGAGAGAATGGCAAGAAAAGAGATTATTATTGGATTTGGACACCCTGTTTACTCTTCAAGAGATCCAAGAAATGTAGTAATCAAAAAAGTTGCAAAAGAACTATCTGAAGAGAATAAAGATATGTTAATGTACGATGTTGCTGAAAGAATTGAGACAATTATGTGGGATCAAAAGAAAATGTTCCCAAATCTTGACTGGTTCTCTGCTGTATCATACAACCAAATGGGAATTCCAACAGATATGTTTACTCCAATCTTTATTATGTCAAGAGTTACAGGATGGGGAGCTCACGTAATTGAGCAAAGAGAAGATGGAAAAATTATTAGACCATCAGCTAGCTATACAGGACCAGAGCCTAGAGCTTACATCCCTTTAGAAGAAAGAAAATAATCTTTAAAATTTAGGCTAAATTTAGCCTAAATTTTTTTTTACAATAAATTTCAAAATAAAAAATGGAAAATTAAAATGACAAACGAAAAATATCTTAAACAATTAGATGGTTTAGATGTTAAATATTATGATGTAAAAAGTGCTGTTGAAGATATACAAGCTGGATCTTTTGCAAAACTAAACTACACTTCAAGAGTATTAGCAGAAAACCTAATTAGAAAATGTCCAAGCGAAGATTTAAAAGATTCTTTAATTCAATTAATTGAAAAAAGAACAGACAAAGATTTCCCTTGGTATCCTAGTCGTGTAATCTGTCACGATATTCTAGGACTTACAGCTTTTGTTGATTTAGCAGGTCTTAGAGAAGCAGTTGCTGCAAGTGGTGTTGATCCACAAAAAATCAATCCAGTTGTTCCAACACAATTAATAGTGGATCACTCACTAGCTGTTGAGTGTGGTGGATTTGACCCAGATGCTTTCCAAAAAAATAGAGATATTGAAGATAGAAGAAATGCTGATAGATTTGATTTTATTAACTGGACAAAAAAAGCATTTGATAATGTTGATGTTATTCCTCCAGGAAATGGTATTATGCACCAAATCAACCTTGAAAAAATGTCTCCAGTAGTTCATAATATAGATGGGATTGCAAGTCCTGATACTCTTGTTGGTACAGACTCACACACTCCACATGTTGATGCTCTTGGAGTTATTGCAGTTGGTGTTGGTGGACTTGAAGCTGAAAATGTAATGCTTGGAAACCCTTCATATATGAGAGTTCCTGAGATTATCGGAGTTGAGATTAAAGGTACAAGAGCTGCTGGAATTACAGCAACTGATATTGCTTTATCTTTAACATCATTCTTAAGACAAAACAATGTAATTTCTGCATATTTAGAGTTCTATGGAAGTGGAATTAAATACCTAGATTTAGGAGATAGAGCAACTATTTCAAATATGACACCTGAATATGGTGCAAGTGCTGCAATGTTTGCAATTGATGATAGAACTATTGATTACTTAAGAATTACAGGAAGAACTCCTGAGCAAGTAAAACTGGTTGAAACTTATGCAAAAGCAAATGGTTTATGGGCTGATTCTTTAAGCGAAGCTACATATGCAAGAACTATTGAATTTGATTTAACAACAGTTGCAAGAACATTAGCTGGTCCTTCTAAACCACATAAATTGCTTCCTGTTTCTGCACTTGATTCAGAAGGAATTACTAAAAAAATCGAAATTACAAATGAAGTTATCCCTGATGGTGCAGTTTTAATTGCTGCTATTACATCATGTACAAATACTTCAAATCCACGAAATGTTGTTGCTGCTGGATTATTAGCAAAAAGAGCAAATGAGTTAGGATTAACAAGAAAAAGATGGGTTAAATCTTCATTAGCACCAGGTTCAAAAGTTGCTGAATTATACTTAAGAGAGTCTGGATTATTAGGTGAGTTAGAGAAATTAGGATTTGGAATTGTAGGATTTGCTTGTACAACTTGTAATGGTATGAGTGGAGCTTTAGATCCAAAACTTGAAGCTGAAGCAGCTGCTAGTGGTGTATATACAACTGCTGTATTATCTGGAAACAGAAACTTTGATGGAAGAATTCACCCATTCATAAAAGAGGCATTTTTAGCTTCTCCTCCACTTGTTATTGCTTATGCACTTGCTGGAAGTATTAGATTTAATATTGAAACAGATGTTTTAGGAAAAGATAAAGATGGTAATGATATTAGATTAAAAGACATTTGGCCAAGTGATGCAGAGATTGATGCAGTTGTTAATAGTGCAGTTAAACCTGAAATGTTTGGAGCAATTTATGACCCAATGTTTGCAAAAGGTGCAAAAGAAGCAGCTGAGCCATTCTATAAATGGGATGCAAAATCTACATATATTCAAAAACCACCTTATTGGGAAGATGAATTTATGTCTATGCCAGCTCTTAAAAATTTAAGACCACTTGGTGTATTTCCAAATGATATAACAACAGACCACTTATCTCCATCAAATGCTATTCAAGCGAAAAGTGCATCTGGAGAGTATTGTCTGAAAATGGGATTACCTTTAGAAGATTTAAACTCTTATGCAACACATAGAGGGGATCACAACACTGCTTTAAGAGCAACATTAGCAAATCCAAAATTATTTAACGAAATGGTTAAAGATGAAAATGGAAATGTTAAACAAGGAAGCTTGACAAAAATTATGCCAGAAGGTAAAGAGTCAAGAATGTGGGAAGCTATAGAAACTTATATGGAAAGAAAACAACCATTAATCATCATTGCTGGAACAAACTATGGACAAGGAAGTTCTAGAGACTGGGCAGCTAAAGGTGTAAGACTTGCAGGTGTTGAAGTTTTAATTGCTGAGTCAATCGAAAGAATTCATAGAACAAACCTTGTAGGAATGGGTGTTTTACCACTTCAATTTAAAGATGGTGAAACAAGACATACTTATGCTATAACTGGAACTGAAACTTTCGATATTGTTGGAGATATTACTCCAAGATGTGATTTAAAAGTACAAATGACTAGAGCAAATGGTGAAAAAGTAGAATTTACTGTTTTATGTAGATTAGATACTTCTGCAGAAGTTGAAGTTTATAAAGCTGGTGGAATTTTACAAAAATTCGCAAAAGATGTTATTGCTGGGAAATAATACTTTGTTCGGGACAAGGACTTTAGTCCTTGCCTAAGTAAGAATAATTTAGAGTTTAAGTTATTCTTACTTTTCTTTTGGATGCGAAAAGTAAGAATAGAATTTTATAAAGTGATTAAAAAATCATTTTTTAAAGTTTTAAATTTTAGGAGTAAAAATGGCATATCAAGAACAAATTAGAGTAAAAGCAACATATATGAGAGGTGGAACTTCAAAAGGAACATTTTTCAACATCGCTGATTTACCAAAAGAGGCACAAGAAGACAAAGTAAAAAGAGATAAACTTCTTCAAAGAATAGTAGGAAGTCCTGATATTTATAAACAACAAATGGACGGTATGGGAGGAGCAACTTCTAGTACTTCTAAAGCTATTTTAGTTGGAAAAAGTACAGTTCCTAACCACGATGTAGATTACTACTTTGGACAAGTTGCTATTGATAAAGATTTTATGGATTGGAGTGGAAATTGTGGAAATTTAAGCTCTGCTGTTGGACCTTTTGCAATTCATGAGGGGCTTGTGGATAATGTACCGCAAAATGGTGTTTGTTGTGTAAGAATTTGGCAGGCAAATATCAAAAAAACAATTCTCTGTTATGTTACTATGGTGGACGGAAAAGTTAAAGAGATGGGAGATTACTATATAGATGGTGTTGCTTTCCCAGCACAAGAAATTTTACTAGAGTTTGCAGAACCAGTTGATCCAAGTGAAGAGTTATTTCCTACTGGAAACCTTGTAGATGATTTAGAAGTGCCAAATATTGGTACATTTAAAGCTACTATGATAACTGCAGGAATTCCTACAGTATTTTTAAATGCTGCTGATATAGGTTACAAAGGAACAGAACTTCAAGCTGATATAAATAGCGATGCAGAGGCTTTAAAAAGATTTGAAACAATTAGAAGCTATGCAGCACTTAAAATGGGACTAATAAGCGATTTAAAAGAGGCAGAAACAAGACAACACACTCCAAAAATTGCTTTTGTTGCACCAAAGAGTGATTTTACAACTTCAAGTGGGAAAGAAGTAAAAGCTTCTGAAATAGATTTACATGTAAGAGCTTTATCTATGCAAAAACTTCACCATGCGATGATGGGAACAGCTTCAGTTGCTATTGGTGTTGCTGCTTGTATTGAAGGAACTTTAGTAAATATTGCTGCTGGTGGTGGAGAAAAAACTGCTGTTGAGTTTGGACATCCATCTGGAACTTTAAAAGTTGGAGCAGTTATCAAAAAAGAGAATGGAAAATATATAGTTGATAAAGCTACAATGAGCAGAAGTGCAAGAATTATTATGAAAGGTGAAGTATATGCACCTGCTGAGATTTTAGGGTAATTAGAATTTCTTAATTATTTTTAAAATTTAAAGGGAGATAGAAAAATCTATCTCCCTTTTTTTTATTTACAAAAAGTAAATATTTGTCCCAATTTGGGACAAAATTTATTTAATCAAAGAAGAAATTGCTTTGAAGTTTGGATTTTTCGCATCAAGTGTAAGTTCAAATAAAATTGACTCATAAGTTGTAGGTATTGCACCTGCTTGAATCAATCTTTTTATTGCCATTTTATGATCTGTTTTACTTCTACTTCCACTACAATTTGTAACTAAAATCACATTAAAACCATTTTCAAGCAAATCTATACAAGTTTGAAGTACACAAACATGAGTTTCAATCCCTGCAACAACTATGTTTTTTTTGCCACTATTTTTAAAGGTGTCCAAAATTTCAGATGTTTGGCAACCTGAAAATGTAGTTTTTTCATAAGCTGTATACTCTTCTACTAGCTCTTTTAAAACAGGAATAGTCTCTCCTATTCCTTTTTTATACTGCTCATTTACCACTATTGGCACACTTAAAACTTTCATACCTTTTACCAAAATTGGAAGAGTTCTTTCAAGTTCATCTTTATTTCCAATGTGTGGGAAAAGTCTTTCTTGAACATCAACCAAGCAAAATAGTGTATCATCTAGTTTTATTCTCATTTTTTCTCCTTGATTTTTAATACAAATAAATAAGGCTTAAATATACCAAAGATAAATAGCTATTGTCTAGCTTTTTGGGTATAAAATATTTTCTGCTTTTTTGTAATTTTCATCATCACCATAAAAATACTCTTCAAGTAAAGGTTTGATTTTATACTCTTTTACAAAATCCAAGTCTAAGCCTTGCATAAAATAGCTATGTCCAAGTCGATAATCTTCTCCTAAAGTTTTTTCTATAAAATTATTTAGATTTATAAATAGTTCTTTTGCATTTTCTGGAACTAAACTTTCTTGCGGTTTCATCTTTAAAAATGTAAATCTTCTTCTTAAAGCTATATCAATAGTTGCAATAGATTTATCTGTACTATTCATAGTGGCTATAATATATAAGTTTGAGGGTATTTTAAACTTCTCTTTTGAGTATGGAAGTGTTACTTCGTAAATATCTCTTTTATCTTCTTCTATCAAAGTGATAAGTTCTCCAAAGATTTTAGAGATATTTCCTCTATTTATCTCATCTATTACTATATAAAAGTTTTTTTGTTTGGTTTCTTCTACTTTTATTTTATTTTTTAATTTTAATAATTCCTCTAAAATAGGATTATAATATGGAGCAAGTCCTCCATTTATAATATTATTACCCTCTTCATAATACATCTTTTCTAAAGTTTTAAGAGATAATGTATGTGATTTATCACCATTTTGCTTTTCAAAATAAATAGTTTTATTATTGTAGTCATAAATATTAAAGTAACTATTATCTCTTTTTAAATTGATTTTTACACTCTCTTGGTTTTCTATTTTTTCTCTTAAAAATAAATTAATAGCATCTATAAATAAAAGTTCTTTTTTGTTCGATGATTTTAATAGATTTATTTCTGCATCATCACAAAGTTTTTTAAATATTCCATCTTCAAGCTTTATAGTTTTATCTTCATTTGGTCTAAACCCTTCAATAAAATCTTCATAAGAGTAGCTTTGATGAAATGTTACAAATTCTAATCTATTCTCTTTTTCAATATTCCCAAAAGTTTCATCAATATTTATATCTAAATTTTTATTTTCAATAAGTACATTAAAAATATCATTTTCACTATATTTTCCACTTTCAATTAATGAAACCAATTTTTTATAATTATAAGTTTTCCCAACTCCTGGTGCACCATAAAGCATTATATTTTTTATTTTTAGGTTTGTTTTCTCTTCAGTTACCATATGCTCATTTTTTTTTAGAAAGTTAATATAATGAAATAATGCATTACTTGGACGACCATTTCCTTCTCTTCTATTAAATTCATATAATGCATCATCAGGATTGTTGAGTCTTTCTTTTATACTTTCTACTATTTTATAATTATAAATATTGAGTAAATTACCATAGCCTTGAACTTGATTTGGTATTTTATTTTTCAAATCATCAATAAATTGATTAATTGTTGCTTCAGTAAAATTATTACCTCTTTGATTAATTACTTGTCCTAAATATTCTCTAAAAGCATCTTCATTCATCATCATTCCCCCTCTTCCAATAATTTTTTCAACTCATCTTTATTTGGTAAAACTGTTAAATATTTACTTGCATAAATTTGCTTATTATCTTTTGGCAAAGTAAGTTCAACCAAAGTTTCGCTTTTATCTTTACAAAGAATTATCCCAATAGTTGGATTTTCATCTTCTTGTTTTTCAAACCTATCAAAATAGTTTACATACATCATCATTTGCCCAATATCTTGATGTTTTAGCTCTCCAATTTTTAAATCAATTACAACAAAACATTTTAAAAGCCTATTATAAAAAACCAAATCAACTTTAAAATGCTTTTCATCTATTGTAACTCTTTTTTGTCTAGCAACAAATGTAAAACCTTTTCCAAGCTCTAGTAAAAAATTCTCTAGCCTATCTATTAGTTTTTGCTCCAATTGGCTTTCACTGTAACTTGATAATTCAGGAAGCCCAACAAACTCCAAAATATAAGGGTCTTTTATCATATCATTTGCTTTTTGTACAATTTGTCCTTTTGTTGAAAGCTCTTTTATTTTTGTTTTATCTTTACTCAAAGCCAATCTTTCAAAAAGCCCACTATTAAACTGTCTTTTTAACTCTCGCAAACTCCAGTTATTGTCAAATGCCTCTATTTCATAGAAATTTCTTTCATCTATATTTTCAATTCTAGTTAAAAATAGATAGTGCGACCAACTTAATACAAATTTCCGAGACACTGTCTCGGAAATTGAAAAGGCTAGATAAAATCGTCTCATATTTTCTAAATTATCTACTGAAAAACCTTTCCCAAACTCTTTTGTAAGCTCTTTTGATAAATTTTCTATAAGCATTGCACCATATTTTGCCTTCTCATCTCCATGTTGCTCTTCTTCTACTATTTTTCTTCCTATTTCAAAATAGGTTTGTGTCATAGTGCTATTTATAGTTTGATAAACCTTATTTCTAGCATTTTCTAATAGTTGTTTTACTTCTTTATATAAATTATTTGTTACTAAACTCATAATAGCCCCTCAACTCTTTTTTTATCTCGCAAATATACTCATCAAAACTATCTTTTTCATAGTTTAAATCAATACATCTTATTTTTAAATCTACTTTTTTATCATCTTTTCCTAAAACTAAATCATATTTTATCTCATCCAAATGTCTAGGATACAAAAGCATTACATTTTCAACTTTATAGTTTACTCCATAAGCAAAAGCTTGAAGTTTATCACTTTGTTTTAAGTCATCTAAACTATTTAGTTTTTTATATTTTGTATCTATTATTTGATTAAGCAAAATAATATCTGGTTTTAAGATTAAATCGCCAAAATTATCTTTATTTTGTATCTTTGCACGACTATCTAAATCTTTTACAACTCTAGCTATAAACTTCTCAAAAAGTATATTCATATCAAATAAAAAAGCAAAACTCTTTTTATCTTGTGAAAATATTGGAATAAGTTGTTTCAAAAGTAAAATAGCCATCTCAAAACTTGTTTTAAATCTATGATTTAATCTATTAAAATGAATATTTATCTTAGTTATATCAAAGTGTTTGTATTCAACTTCATCAAAAATAAGCTCAATCTGTTTTAAAAGTTTTTTATCTTTTACATATTTTTGTAAAAATTTAACTGCATATAAAAAGAGTTGATTTAATGTATTATCTTCACAAAATTCATCATATTGACAATAAATTTTATCGTGTGTAAAGTTATATTTTAGATTTTCATTTATTAGATATTTTCCTTTTAAAACTCTTAAATTTTCCTCTTTTAAAATATACTCTTTAAAAACTCCTTTTTTTAACTCATCAAGTAAATTTTTGGCAAACATCTGCACAAAAACTTCTAAAATAGTGTATTTTTGGTTTGAACAAATTGCAATTTGTTCATTTGAGAGTTTTATATCATAAGAAAACATCAACATATAAATAAAAATATTTAGATTTTGTTTTTCATCTTTTGCAATTTTTGGTAAGATATAAAAATCTTGATTTTCAAAATTTAAAATCCCACAATATGAAGTGGCTTTTAAATCTCTCCAATCAAAGGAGAAGTATTTATGAAGTGAGATATTATCTATGATATGATTTTTTAAATTTTTATTTAAAACTTCTTCATATTCATAGATAATACTATTTTGCATCTTATTTAAAAGCCATAGCTTCAGCTCTTTTTAGAAGCTCAACTGCACCTTTTTTTATGAAATCTTGTGCGAAATCTCTTCCAGCACTTTCATAAGAGTTTATATCTACAATTTTTTCATCTTTTATATACTCTGTTCCATCAGGAAGTCCCACAATTGCAGAGATTTTTACACTATTTTCATCTAAAATTGTAGCTTTTATTCCAATTGGAACTTGACATCCACCTTGAAGCATATCTACAAAACCTCTTTCAATTTTTGATTCTATTTCAGCATTTTTATCATTTAATACGCTAACAATCTCAATAATTTTTGGATCTGTTGTAGTTTCTATTCCTAAAGTTGCTTGTCCCATAGAAGGTATCATAATATCTGTTGGAATTGGTGAAAAATATTTTACTTCATTTTGTAAATTTAGCTTCTCTATTCCAGTAGCTGCTAGGATTATCGCATCGTACTCACCAGCATTTAATTTTGCTATTCTTGTGTTGATATTTCCTCTTAAATCTTTTAGTTCAATATCAGGTCTTAGCATTTTTATAGCCATTCTTCTTCGCAGACTCGTAGTTCCTACAACTGCACCTTTTGGTAAATCATCAAGGCTTTTGTATTTGTTGCTCAAAATTGCATCTTGTGGATTAAATCTTTTTGAAACAGCAGCCAAAGTTAGCCCATCTTCAAACTGTGTTGGCACATCTTTTAGTGAATGCACTGCAAGATGAGCAGAGCCTTCAAGCATAGCAACTTCTAGCTCTTTTGTAAAAAGCCCTTTTCCACCAATTTTTGCTAGTGGCACATCAAGGATTTTATCCCCTTTTGTTACAAACTCTTGAAGCTCTATTTTCATATTTGGATAGTGTTTTAAAAGTTCAGCTTTTATATATTCACTTTGCCAAAGAGCAAGTTGGCTTCTTCTTGTTGCGATTACAAGTTTTTCCATATACTATTTACCCAAAGTATCAAAATTGAATTTTGGACTCTCTTTTACACCATTTACATAAATTGTTGGTGTTCCAGAAACCATAACATCATCACCCATATTTATATCTTTTGAAATTTTGTCATTTATATCTTTTTTATTTAACTCTTCAATTTTAATATTAGTTCCAAGCTCTTTATTAAATGCTTCTAAGATTTTCGCTTCATCAGTTGTTTTTTCATCAAAATGTTTTGACCAATCAGTTGTATATGCCTTTGTTACAATATCTGCAACACCTTTATTGTGTGCAATATCAATCATTTTAGATAAAGGCAATGAAGCTGGATGAATTTGCATTAAAGGAAAAGCATAATAATAAAGTGCAATATTCTCTTTATTTTTATTAACTTCATTTATAACTGTTGGGATATAGTCCATACAGAATGGACATAATGGGTCTGAAAATAAAACAACTTTATTTTTTGCTTTCTCATTTCCAGCTATAAAATTTGCTTTTGTGTAGTATTTATCTGTTAAATTTGGAATAATAACATCTTTCATTGATTGCATAGTTTTTATATCAATTAACTCTGGTGCAATATGTGTTCCATTTGTGAATAAAAAATCTTTAGCTTTAATATCTTTTCCCTGAATAACTGCATCAATATCCAAAATATATCCAGTCCATCCAGAAATTGTTAAATCTTTTTTAGTATTTATTTTAATATCTTTTACTTTTACATTTGGATTTTGAGAAACTCTTTTTTTCTCATAATCTAAAACTAAATTATCATTTGCAAAAAGTGATGCTCCTAAAAGTGTACTTAAAACAAATAGGTTTTTACTTCTTTTTATCATATATTTTCCTTTTAAAAAATTTTTATAGTCTATCTTTTTATCTTTAATAAAAAGTTAATTTAACTTCGTGATTTTACTGTAATTTTTCTAATATCAAAAAGCTCTTTTGCCTTATCCAACATTTTTGAGTTCAATATATCATTTACTTGTAACTCTTTTGAGGATAAAGTCTCATTTGAACTTTTTGTCATATCAGCAACACAACCCGAACCAACTTCAATATCTTCTATCATAGAACCTATATCATTTGGATAACTCTCTTCTAAAACTTCATTTATTTCTTGTTTTTTTTCTTCCTTTACTAAATCTTTATTTAGTATGGTGGCTTCTTCCTTTTTGAAATCTAACTCTACATTTGAGCCGTAAACCTCTTGTGCAAAGGCTTTGATAATACCAAAATGTTTATATAATAGCTTTCTTTCATCATCTTTTGCATAAGAGATTATTTGAAGTACATTATTTGAGAAACCATTATAAATAAAGTTTTTCTCAAAACACTCTCCTAATTCAAAATCTCTATCATAAACTTTTTCTGTTAATTGTGTATATAAATCACTTGATTCATCACTCTCATCTTCAAATGGAATATATTCTATCTCTTGCTCTAAAGATGAAACTACATTTTGAACAATAACTTCTTTTTGCTCTACTTCTTGTATAGTAGCTGTTTGTTCAATATTTTGTAAAACTGGAGCAACTGTTGGTAGCTCATCAAAAGGTGTTTCAAACTCTATTTTAGAAATAGCATCAATAGTATTTAAAGAGATATTATTTTCTATTTTTGGCTCTTCTTTTTCTTCTTCTACTTTTTCTTTTATTGGCTCTTCTTTTACTATATTTTGAATCTCTAATTTTGGCTCTTCTTTTTGTACTTCAACTACTTTTACAGGTTTTACAATATCTGCTTTTGCCTCAATTTTTTCAACTTGATTTATAATATCATCTATTGATTTTAATTTTGTTGCTTCAATTAATTTCATAAAAGTTAAAATTAAAACAAAAGTTCCATCACTATTTATTGCTAAAAGATGTTTTGCATCGCTTAAAACTCTAAAAAATCTATCAAATAAAAGTAAATCAAATCTTCTATCTTTTGAAATCATCTTATCTTTTAAATATAGTGTCATTTCATCAATTATTTGAGTTGTTTCATAAATTTCCAACTCTTTTAAAATATCATTAATATCACCTTTATTTAAAATCATAGAAAAAATTGCTTCCATTTTTTCTGGGTTAATTAAACCCAACATCTCAACAACACTTTGAGCAAATACTTTATTTTTTGAAAAAATTATAGCTTGGTCAAGTAGTGTTAAAGTATCTCTTAAACTCCCTTGTCCACCTCTTGCTAAAATATTTAAAGCATCTTTTTCAAACTCTATTTTCTCTTCATGTAAAATATGACTTAAGTGATGTACTACATCATTATGAGAAATTTTATTAAATCTAAAATGTTGAGTTCTACTTAAGATTGTTGCTGGAAGTTTTAAAGCATCTGTTGTGGCTAGTATAAATTTTACAAAACCTGGAGGCTCTTCAAGGGTTTTTAAAAGTGCATTAAAAGCTTGATTTGTAAGCATATGAACTTCATCTATTATAAAAACTTTAAATCTAGCAAGGCTTGGCTTATATTTCGTATGCTCTATTAAATCTTTAATATCATCAATTCCTCTATTACTTGCAGCATCCATCTCTATAATATCAAGGTGAATACCTTTATTTGCACTTTTGCAATTTTCACAAATTTCACAAGGTTTAGATGTTGGTCCTTGTTCGCATAAAAGTGCTTTTGCCATAATCCTAGCTGTTGAAGTTTTTCCACTTCCTCTAAGTCCTGAAAACAAATAAGCATGAGATAATCTTGAGCTATCAAGAGCTAGGCTTAGAGTTTGAGAAACTGTACTTTGCCCTATTAAATCCTCAAACCTTTTTGGTCTATATTTTAGAGCTAAAACTCTATCTTGAATACTACTCATATCTCACACTTCCTTATTTCAAATTTATTTCTTCTTAAAATTATTTTTACCATTTTACTATTTATTTCACCTGTATATAAAATAAGAATATCTAAATCTCCCTCATTTATATGTCCAGCATTTTGACTTAAAGCGATTAACCTTTTTGCAATCGCTTCACCTGTATCTATTAACACAACATCTTCACCCATAATATCTTTTATTGTTTTTTTAACTAAAGGATAGTGAGTACAACCTAAAACTATTGTATCAACATGATTGTGAAGCATAGGTTTTAACCAATTTTCAAGCATTTCATAAGTTTTTAATGTACTTGTTTCTCCTAGCTCTATTTGTTGAACTAAACCAACACAAGCTTGTTCATACAAATTTATCTCATGCTCTTTTTTTAACTCATCAACCAAAAGCCTATATTTTTCACCTTTTAAAGTCGAAGATGTAGCTAAAATACCAATGTTTCCATTTCTTGAACTATTTATTGCTGGTTTTATACCTGGCTCTATTCCTATTATTATTAAAAATGGAAATTTTTCTCTTAAATGCTTTATTATAATTGATGTTGCTGTATTACATGCTACTACAAGAGCATCTATTCCAAAATTTTCAAGCAAAAATTCTGTTATTTTATCACATCTTGAAAATATTTCATCTTTGTTTTTATCTCCGTAAGGTGCATATAAAGTATCAGCAATATAAAAAATTTCTGCACCTTTTAGAGTTTTTGCAATAGCATTTAATACAGTCAAACCACCAAGACCTGAGTCAAAAAGTCCTACTTTCAAACGGTTCCTTATTGAAATTTTGTCGGAATTATAACCAAAAAGATATAACTAAAATGTTAAAATAATAAAGGATTTCTTTGTTTTTACATTATCATCCATATAATCCTATTTTATGTAAAGATACAAAATATTTAATAGTTGGAACTTTGCCACCTCCTCGATTTTGTACAAAAGAGTTAAAACCTAAAGATGTCGATTTTTGTTATGGCTCAAAAGACAATCTACTTTGGCAAATTTTTAATCAAATCTTCTCTTTAAACTTACTTTTTGAGAATTCAAATAGAGCAATAGAACAAAGAGTTGATTTTCTACAAAATCAAAAAATTGGAATTTGTGATATTGTAGATTCTTGTTATCGAGAGAAAATAGATGCAAGTGATAGTGGAATGTCAAATATAAAATTAAGAGATATATTAAAATACTTGTTTGAATATAAAAACATTGATACAATTCTTTTTACAGGCAAAAATTCAAAAAACTCTCCAGAATACTTTTTTAGGCAAATTTTAAAAAAAGAAAACATAAAATTTGAAAGAGTAGAAGATGAATATTTACGAATTCACAAATTTATTTTTAATAATAGGACTATTATTACAATATCTCTAACTTCTCCATCTAATGCTGCAAATAGGTCTATTGGTTCAAATATTTTATATAAAAATGAGAAAAATATAAATATAAATTTTACACATTTTGATTTTAGAGTAAATGAGTATAAAAAGGCTTTATCATTTGAAAACTTAAAATTTAATTGAACTTGAGGAAAAGGCAATTTAAGTTTTCAAAATGATTATTTTATATTTTTTGTAGTGTTATATTTTTAAGAGAGAATTTTTATAAACCTAAGGAAAATCCTTAAGTTTTATTTTTTATCAAACAATTCCTTGTTCAATCATAGCATCTGCTACTCTTCTAAATCCAGCGATATTTGCTCCTAAAACAAAGTTTGTAGGCTCTCCAAACTCTTCAGCTGTTTTGCTTACTCTTTGGAAAATTCCGTGCATAATTTGTTCTAATTTAGCATCAACTTCTTCAAAAGTCCAAGAAATCATAGCTGCATTTTGTGCCATTTCTAATTGACTTGTAGCAACTCCACCAGCATTTGCTGCTTTTCCAGGACCATAAGCAATTTTTTGTGCAACAAAATAATCAACAGCTTCATTTGTAGAAGGCATATTAGCTCCTTCACTTACACAAAAACATCCATTTTTAATTAACTCTTTTGCATCTTCTATATTTAACTCATTTTGAGTAGCACTTGGGAATGCTGCGAAACAAGGTATTGACCAAATAGCATTTCTACCTTTTGGATACTCTTCTACAGGAGTATAAATGGCACCTTTTCTATATTTTACATATTCGCTTAATCTTGCTCTTTGGTTCTCTTTTAGCTCTTTTAATAGATCTAAATCAATACCTTCTTCATCTAAAATCATACCTTTAGAATCACTACAAGCAATTGGTAAAGCTCCTACATGATAAAGTTTTTCAATAGTATAAATAGCAACATTTCCAGAACCAGAAACTACACATCTTTTACCTTTTAAGCTCTCACCTCTAGCATCAAGCATATTTTTTGCAAAATATACACAACCATATCCAGTTGCTTCTGTTCTAGCTAATGATCCACCCCATTTTAAAGATTTTCCTGTAAATGTCCCATCATAAACATTTGCAAGTTTTTTATACATACCAAACATATAACCAATTTCTCTTCCTCCAACTCCAATATCTCCAGCAGGAACATCAGTTGTTGATCCAATATGTCTATATAATTCAGTCATAAATGCTTGACAAAATGCCATTATTTCATTATCACTTTTTCCTTTAGGGTCAAAGTCACTTCCACCTTTTCCACCACCAATTTGAAGACCTGTTAGTGCATTTTTGAAAATTTGCTCAAATCCTAAGAATTTAATAATTCCAGTGTTTACAGTTGGGTGAAATCTTAATCCACCTTTGTATGGTCCTAAAGTTGAACTAAATTGGATTCTATATCCTTTATTGATTTGAATCTCTCCTTTATCATCAACCCATGTAACTCTAAACATGATTTGTCTTTCAGGCTCAACCAATCTTTCTAAAACTTTATTATCTTTATATTTTGGATATTTTTCAAATAGAGGTTCTAGTGAGTGTAAAACTTCTTCAGCAGCTTGATGAAACTCATCTTGCCCAGGACTTGTTCTTTTTAGATATTCTAAAAGTTCATTGATATTTGCCATTTTCCTTCCTTTTGTTCAAATTTCGGGAAACAATAGTATCAGAAGTTTTATTTGATTTTGTTTAAAGTATAAGCAAAATATCTACAAATTTGTAAATATTTTACTTTTTTGGACAGATTTAAGCGGATATAAAGCTTTTATTCATTCATAGAAGCAAAAAACTCATCATTGTTTTTTGTTTTTTGCATTTTTGAATATAAGAATTTCAAGGCTTCAACTTCATCCATTTGAGAAATTGCATTTCTTAAAATCCATGTTTTTTGTAAAATATCAGGAGATAAAAGAAGCTCTTCTTTTCTTGTTCCAGATTTGATAATATCAAGAGCTGGATAAACTCTTTTATTTGCAGCATTTCTACTAAGAACAACTTCAGAGTTTCCAGTTCCTTTAAACTCTTCAAAAATAACTTCATCCATTTTTGAACCAGTTTCAATTAAAGCAGTTGATACAATAGTTAAACTTCCACCCTCTTCAATATTTCTAGCCGCTCCAAAAAATCTTTTTGGTTTATGTAAAGCATTTGCATCAACCCCACCTGAAAGAACTTTTCCAGATGATGGAGTAACTGTATTATAAGCACGTGCAAGTCTTGTAATTGAATCAAGTAAAATTACAACATCTTTTTTCATCTCTACAAGTCTTTTTGCTTTTTCAATTACTATTTCTGCTACTCTTACATGATTTTGAGCAGGTAAATCAAATGTAGAGCTATAAACCTCACCTTTTACACTTCTTTGCATATCTGTAACTTCTTCTGGTCTTTCATCAATTAAAAGGACCATTAAAGTAACTTCTGGATGATTTTTGCTAATTGCATGAGCTAACTCTTTTAAAAGTTCTGTTTTACCAGTTTTTGGAGGAGCAACAATTAAGCTTCTTTGTCCTCTACCCATTGGAGCAAACAAATCAAGCATTCTTCCCGTCATTTTATGCGATTCATACTCAAAATTAAATTTTGTAGTTGAATATAGTGGAGTTAAGTTATCAAATAGTGGTCTATTTTTAGACTCTTTAACTGGTAGATAATTAATTGCTTCAATTTTTAAAAGTGCATTATATTTTTCACTATCTTTATTTGGTGGTCGTACTTGTCCTGTTACTATATCTCCAGTTCTTAAAGCAAACTTTCTAATTTGTGTTGCACTTACATAAGAATCATTTGATGTATCAGAAAAATTTCCATCAATAGCTCTTAAAAAACCAAATCCACCCTCTTTTATCTCTAAAATTCCAGTAAATAGGATAAATCCACCAGCATCAATTTGAGATGCAAGTATCATAAACATTAAATCTTGTCTTTTTAATTCTTGAGGATTTTCAACATCCAAATCATTTGCAATATCAAGTAAAGCTTCCATTGGTAGCTCTCTTAATTGCTCTATTTTATATCCATCAACAGGTATATGTGTTCTTGTTTTTTTTGTAGTTTTTGATTTTAATTCTTCTTTAGACTCTTCCATGAGTGTGTTTGCCTTTGAATTCACATAAATTTATGTAGTTTTGTAGTTTTTTTGAGATTTTTTTAAAGTAAAAGTGTAATTTTAGTTAATATTTCTTTTTTTGTCAAGAAATATTAAAAAAGAGTGTCAAAATTTGACACCCTTTTTATAAAATATTATAGCTCTGTTGAGTGTTTTGCTAAATATTCAGCAACACCAGATTTATCAGCTTTCATTCCTTCATCACCTTTTGACCAACCAGCTGGACAAACTTCACCATGCTCATTTGTAAATAACATAGTATCAACCATTCTAATCATTTCATCAATGTTTCTTCCTAGTGGTAAGTCATTAATAACTGCATGTCTTACTGTTCCATCTTTATCAATTAAAAATGATCCTCTTAATGCAACTGAATCACCAAATAATACATCAAAATCTTTTGAAATTTGTTTGCTTAAATCTGCAACTAATGGATATTTAACTCTTCCAATTCCACCATTTTCAACTGGAGTCTCTCTCCATGCAAAGTGTGAGAATTGAGAATCAACTGAACAACCAATTACTTGAATTCCTCTCTCTTCAAAATCTTTAATTCTGTTTGAGAATGCAATAATTTCTGAAGGACAAACAAAAGTAAAATCTAGTGGATAAAAGAATAATACCGCACCATTTTTTCCGATATTTTTATATAAGTTAAAATCTTCTACAATTTGACCATCTGCTAAAACAGCTGTTGCTGTAAAATCTGGAGCTTTTTTTGTTACTAACATTTTTAAATCCTTTTTTATTAATTAATTTGAATGTCGAAATTGTATCAGATAAAATTTACAATTAGCTTAAATTAAAAAAGTTTTTTCAAATAATAAATATTATCCTTTATACTTATTGTTAAAGTTAAATTTTATAAACTCTTTGTTAAAGTTAGCAAAATTTTATTTTAGGAGAATTATAATGGCTGTTTTAATTACTGATATTTGTATAAGCTGTGATGCCTGTTTGGATGAATGTCCTGTTGGTGCTATTGTTGATAATGATGATAATCCAACTGGTGAAGATGTATATTATGTATATAAAGATAAATGTGTAGAGTGTGTTGGTCATAATGATACACCAGCCTGTGCTGATGCCTGTCCAACTGAGGGCTGTATCGTGTGGGACGAAGTTGGTTCTAGTAAAGTTGAAAAAGATGATAGAGGGAATGCTGGAGTTCCAGTTATTGAATAGTTTTATAACATATTAAATACATTATTTTAAAGACAAGTATTTTTTACTTGTCTTTTTTTATTTTTTTGGATATAATCCGCGACTTAAAAAATTAAAGAGGACAAATTAGATGGAACAAACATTATCAATCATCAAACCAGATGCAGTAGCAAAAAATGTAGTTGGAAAAATCTTAGATAGATTTGAATCAGCTGGATTAAGAGTTGCAGCTACAAAAAAAATGCAACTTTCAAGAGCAGATGCAGAAGCATTTTATGCAGTTCATGCTGCTAGACCTTTCTTTAAAGATTTAGTTGAATTTATGATTTCTGGACCAGTTGTAGTTTCAGTACTTGAAGGTGCTAATGCAATGGCAAAAAATAGAGAATTAATGGGTGCAACAAATCCAAAAGAAGCAGCTGCTGGAACAATTAGAGCAGATTTTGCAGATTCAATTGATGCAAATGCAGTTCACGGAAGTGATTCTTTAGAAAATGCTGCAATTGAAATTGCATTTTTCTTTGCTCAAAGAGAAATTTGTTAATAAATTATGAAAATAGAGTTTAAAAAAGTACCAACAACAAAAAAAGAGTTAGAAACTTCTTTTAATTCAGTTAAAATTGAAGGTACTTTTTGTAGAATTTCATCATCTTTAGTAAAAATTGAAGCAATTTTGAAGGGCGATATTGATATAGATTGCTCAAGATGTGGCTGTTCTGAGCCTTTTACACTTAATGAAGATTTAAAACTTCTTTTAAGTGATGGTGTATTTAAAGGTGATGATGAAGAGTTTTTAGTAATAGAAATAGAAAATAGCTTAATTGATTTTGATGAAATAATTCAAAGTGAGCTAAATAGTATAAAAAGTGATTATTATATTTGTAAGAATTGTTCAAATGATAATCAACTTTTTGAAAAAGAATTTTAAGGAGAATAATTATGGCAGTACCAAAGAGAAGAGTGTCTCACTCAAGATCAGCAATGAGAAGAGCTCATTACAAAATTACATTAAAAAGACCAGTAAAAGATACAGATGGTTCTTGGAAAATGCCTCATATGGTTAATCCAAACACTGGTGAATATAAAAACTAATGTTAAAGATTGCAATTGATGCAATGGGAGGGGACTTTGGTCCCGAGCCTATAGTTGAAGGGCTTATAGAAGCTCTTAGAAATAACATAAATTTTACAGCAATAGCTGTTGGAAATAAAGAAAAACTTTTAAAACTTATCCCCCCTACTTTTTTAAATAGAATAGAAATTCATGAAGCAGATGATGTAATATCAATGCATGATAGTGCAACAGATGCCTTAAAAAGAAAAGAATCAACAATTTATAAAGCAATAGAGTTAGTAAGAGATGGTAAAGCAGATGCTGTTGTATCAGCTGGGCATTCTGGGGCTTCTATGTCTTTGGCAACTTTAAGAATTGGAAGAATCAAAGGTGTTTCAAGACCTGCTATTGCTACACTTATGCCAACAAGTGAGAATCAAAATACTTTGGTTTTAGATGTTGGAGCAAATGTAGATAGCGATGCTAAAAATCTATTTGAATTTGCGATTATGGGTCAAGCTTATGCTCAATCTGTATTAAGACTTGATGAACCAATTATTGGTTTATTAAGTAATGGAGAAGAAGAGAGCAAGGGAAATGAAGTAACTAAAGAGGCATATAAGTTACTTTCAAAAGTACCTAACTTTGCGGGAAATGTTGAAGGTAGTGATATTTTCAAAGGAACAGTTGATGTTGTTGTTTGTGATGGTTTTGTAGGTAATATCCTACTTAAAACAGCTGAGGGTGTTGCAGATACTATTGGTAAAATTATTAAGAAAAATCTAAAAAGATCTCTTATTTCTATTACTGGTGCTGTACTAATGAGAAAAGTATTTAAAAACTTAAAAGTAAGAGTAGATTATGCTGAATATGGTGGGGCTCCACTATTAGGTGTTAAAGCTCCTGTTATTATCTCTCATGGAAAATCAAACCCTAAAGCTATAAAAAATGCAATCTTTCAAGCAATAACAGCAGCTAGTTCAAACCTAGATAATATTATTGAACAAAGATTATTAAAATATAGTACTAAAGAACCTACTCTTTAGTTCTAAAGGATAAAATGTAATGACTTATGCGGCTTTTAGATCAATTGGTGCTTATATTCCACCAAAAATCATGACAAATGCAGATTTTGAAAAAATAATTGATACAAGTGATGAATGGATTACAAAAAGAACTGGTATAAAAGAGAGAAGGTTAGCAGAAAATAATGAAGCATCTTCAGATTTAGGTTCTCGTGCTGCCCAAATTGCAATACAAAGAGCAGGAATTAACAAAGAAGATATTGATTTAATAATTTGTGCAACTGTAACTCCAGATTTTTTATGTATGCCATCAACAGCTTGTTTAATAGCTTCAAAAATTGGTATAAAAGATGTTATGGCATTTGATGTAAGTGCTGCTTGTACAGGGTTTGTTTACATTTTAAATATTGCAAAAGCTTTTATAGAGTCTGGTTTAAAGAAAAATGTTTTACTAATTGGGGCTGAAAAATATAGTTCTATCTTAAACTACGAAGATAGAACTACTTGCTTTATCTTTGGAGATGGAGCTGGAGCTGCAATTATTAGTGCAACAACTGATAAAAATGAAGCTATAATTGATGTTTCTTGTTCTAGTGATGGAACTTATGAGGATTTAATTAAAACTGCTGGTGGTGGAAGCAAACACCCTTGTAGCCAAGAAGTTTTAGATGCAAAAATGTCATGTATTTCTATGAAAGGAAATGAGACTTTCAAATTAGCAGTTAAAACTTTGACTTCAGATGTTATAAAAATGCTAGAAAAACACAATCTTTCAAATGAGGATATTACTCATTTTATCCCACATCAAGCAAATTATAGAATTATAAAAGCTGTTGGTGAAGCTCTTAATTTAACAGAAGAGCAAACAGTTGTAACTGTTGATAAGTATGGAAATACTTCGGCTGCTTCAATTCCTATGGCTATGAACTATGCTTTTGAACAAGGAAAACTAAAAGCTGGTGATACAATACTTTTTGATGCTTTTGGTGGTGGGCTTACTTGGGGAAGTGCTTTATTTAAATTTGCTCCAAAAAAATAAAAAGTGGGTTCAAACCACTTTTTTAGCTACTAAACTTCTTATTTTTAGGGTTGCTCTTAAAAACATCCACTGAACTTCTTTTTTGATTTGGTATTTTAAAATCCTCAACTGTTGCTGTGTGATTTAAGAAAATAACTTTTTCATCTACAACTATTTGTAAAATCGAATAATATGGCACACTTAATACACTACCTATATTTTCTGCTCCAAAACCTGTTTCAAAAGTCATAAAATCACTATATAAACTTATTGTACTATATGTATAATTAGCTAAAGTAAATAGTGCAAAATGATTGATATTTTCCATAATATACTCTGGAAGTTGTGGATTAAAATCTATTTTTGAAACATTTAAAACAACTGAAAATTCTTGCTCTTTTGATAGAAGAAAAGATATTTGCTCTTTTATTTGCCCTTCAACTAAAGCCCTATATTCATAACTTTCAATAATATTATCTAGCAAAATAGTTCCTTTTATAAATTTTTTGTTATTATATCTTATGAAACAAGTAATTATCCTTATCCTTATACTATCAAATGCTCTATTTTCCTATGAATTTAAGCTAAATTCAAAAGATTATCAAAATATAAATAGTTCTCCAAAAAAGTCATTTATTGAGAAAAGACTTGAAAAATATAGTGAATTAAAAATAAAAATAAAAGATTATGAATTAATAAAAAAATTATCTCATGTAAATAGTTTTATGAATAAAACTCTTCCACAATTTGATACAAAGAGTTCAGGAATTGATGATTATTGGGCAACCCCAAAAGAGTTTTTAATAAGTGGACATGGTGATTGTGAAGATTATGCAATTGCAAAATATTTTACACTTTTAGAAATAGGAATAAAAAAAGAAAATCTTTATTTTGCTGTTGTTGATGTAAAAGGAAATAGAGGAAGTCATATGATTTTACTTTATAGTGAAAATAAAAATGAATCTCCTTTGGTTATGGATAATTTGAGTTCTGTTGTAATTCCTTTTTCAAAAAGAAAAGATTTAATTCCAAAATTTGCTTTTAATGAAATAGACTCATACTACTTAACAAACGATAAATTCACAAAAAAAATAAACCTCAATTGGGGCAAAGAGAATAAATGGGAGAAGCTTTTAAATAGAGTTTATAAACTAAATGAATAATCATTTAGTTCACAAAAACCTATCATTGCATTAAAAATAGCTAACTTTTTAGAATTTAAAAGCATCTCTAGTGTAATATTTTTTTCAAATATCTTTTTTTCATCAAGTAGTCTTGCTCTTGTTGTCCCATTTAAAAGTGGAAATTCAGAAGTAATCCATCTATTCTCATAAAATATAGCAATATTTGCAATACTTGTATCAGTTACAATACCGTTTTTTAATATAATTATTTCATCACAAAGCTCTTTTTTTAAAAGAAGTTCATCAATTTTTTCTCTATTTAAATATTTTTTAGAGTAATCAATATTATCATCAAATACTATTTTAAAACTTCTTGTATCCCTTTTTGTATATGGAAAATATTGTACATCTAATATCTCATCTTTATCATATATAATTTTACATCTTAAAAGTTCAGGCGAAATTGGAGTTATATACTCTTGTAAATTTAAGTTTTTTCCTATTGTTTTTGCAACTCTTTTATTATGATAATCTAAATTAAAAATTTCAAAGTCCTCACATTTTATTGTTTCAAAATACATGCTTTTCCTTTAAAATGGTAGATAAACTTTATTTATCAACTCTTCGTACTCTAGTTTTACATCACTATCAATAGTAATTCCACCACCACTTTTATAAAAAAGTTCACCCTCTATCATCTCTATAAATCGTATTAAAACAAAACTTTGAAATGAGTTTCCATCAAAAATTCCAAAAATTCCTGTATAAAAACCTCTTTCATAATCTTCAATGCTATTTAAAATATTAATTGTTGATTTTTTTGGTGTTCCTGTAATTGAACCAGCTGGTAAAAGATTAAAAATAATATCTCCTAAATTATTTTTCCAATCTTTCAACTCTCCACTTATTTTTGAACTTGTTTGATAAAGCCCTTTATCTTTTAATTCAATTTTCTCAAAAAATCGAAACTCTTCCACTTTTATATTATTTGCAACTCTTCCTAAATCATTTCTTAGCAAATCAACAATCATCGTGTGTTCTGCTTTCTCTTTTGGGCAATTTAATAAAATATCTTTTGCATTTTCTAAACTTGAATCTATTGTACCTTTCATAGGGTATGTATAAATTTTATCTTCAAAAATTTCAACAAATTTCTCAGGAGTAAAACAGGTAAAATTTTCATTTTCGCTCTTAAATCTTAATTTTAATAAAGCATTTGAAGCATCATAAATTTCATCTAAAGATAAATTTGTCTCTATTTTTGTCTTTGATGTAAGATTTAATAAATAGCTATTTCCTCTTTTTATCTCCTCTTTTATCTTCTCAAATTTTTCTTTATAGCTTTCAAAAGAGATTGGAAATTTATTAAAAAAAAACTCTTTTTTTAGAGTGTTATTAAAACTATTTAGTTCATATTTTATATTTTTATTTGCTTGATTTAGTTTTTCTATATGGATTTTCGTTAGGTCATAAGATAAGATAAACAAAAAAGGCTCTTTTTCTGAGCCATATTTGTTTAATAATTTTTTAAAAGTATCCAATTTATCCAAGTATTAATTTCTTTAAAATAGCAGCTCTTATAGCAACACCATTTGTAACTTGTTCTAAAACTTTACATCTTGGATGTTTTAAAGCATCATCACTTATATCAACATTTCTATTAACTGGACCTGGATGTAAAAGTAAGAAATCTTTTCTTTCCATATGCTCCATAGTAATACAAAAATCTTTTGCATACTCTTGAAGAGATTCAAAATATGTAATATTATGTCTTTCAAGCTGACTTCTTAAAGCCATTATAACATCCATATCATCAATTACATCAGATATTTTATCAAATTGCTTATACTCATTTCCTTCATATTTAAAGCAATCAGGAGCTACAAGATTAACATCTATTCCAAATCTAGGAAGTAATCTTCTATTTGAACCAGCAACTCTTGAATTTCTAACATCTCCAACAATGGCAATTTTTTTACCATCTGTTTTTCCCTCAAAATATTCATAAATTGTAAATAAATCTAGTAGAGCTTGAGTTGGATGTGAGTGTCTTCCATCTCCTGCATTTATAATTGGGCAATCAACATAACCTATTAAACTCTCTGGAAGACCGTGTACACTGTGTCTTATTACTATTGCATCTGGTTTCATTGCATTCAAGTTTGCAACTGTGTCATACATTGTTTCACCTTTTTTTTGTGAAGATGTACCAACATCGAGATTTACAACCTCTGCTCCTAATCTTTTTGCAGCTATTTCAAAAGAGCTTCTAGTTCTTGTAGAATTTTCAAAAAATAGAGTTACTATTATTTTACCTTTTAAAATATCACATGGTTTAAAATCTAAAAACCCTCTAGCATCATTAAAAATATCTAAAATTTCCTCTTTTGTAAAATCAGAAGTTCGTATTAAATGTTGCATTTTTTTCCTTTTGTTTTAGTTTTGGATTTTAGCAAAAAGCACTTTAAAAATAAAGTTTTTATATAATAAATCAAAATTTATTTAGGGGACTTTATGAAACTTCAAATTTTAATAATTTTACTATTTACTCTTTTATTTACAGCCTGTTCAAACAAAGAGTTAGAAGAGGTTGAATTTGTAAAACTTGATAAAAAAATTTCATTTTCAAAAGATATAAAACCAATTCTTGATAATAGATGTGTTTCTTGTCACTCTTGTTATAACTCTCCTTGTCAATTAAAGCTAGACTCTTTTGAAGGGCTTAGTAGAGGAAGTTCAAAAGATGAAGTTTATGCAACAAGATTAAAAGCAGCAGATCCTACTAGACTTTTTATTGATGCTTTATCTACAAAAGATTGGAGAGATAAAAATTTTTCTTCTGTTTTGGATAAAGATGAGGATAGTGAAGAGTCAATTATGATGCAATTTTTATTTCAAAAAGAGCTAAATCCTGAGTTAAAAGGAACTTATTCACCTGAAACAGAAAAATTAACTTGTGTAAAAGATAGAGATGAATTAGAGAGTTATTTTGATAAAAATCCTCATAAAGGAATGCCTTATGGATTTCCTAATCTTACAAAAGATGAATATAATACTTTGATGACTTGGCTAAATAATGGCTCTTTAAATGATACAAAAGATTCTGAAATACCAAATTTTGAACAAAATATGATAAAAAAATTTGAAGATTTCTTAAATAATCAAGATATAAAACATAAAGTAACAGCAAGATATATTTATGAGCATCTATTTTTAGGTCATATTTATTTTGATGAAAAAAGTAATAATTTTTATGAATTAATTCGCTCAAGCACTCCATCAGGTCAAAAGCCAAAAATAATTGCTACTAGATTTCCTTATGATGGAATAAATAAGCCATTTTTTTATAGATTCCAAAAAGTAACTTCTACAATAACTCATAAAACTCATATGGTTTATAAAATGGATGATGAAAAATTGAAATTTTATAATGATATATTTATAAAACCAAACTGGGAAGAAGAGCCATATATTCCAAACTATAGTGAAAAAGATAGCCCAAATGCACTAGAAGTTTTTAAACAAATTCCAGCTATTAGCCGTTATGAATTTATGTTAAAAGATATATATTTTATAATAAATAATTTTATAAAAGGACCAGTTTGTAAAGGACAAATTGCTCTAAATGTAATTCAAGACCATTTTTGGGTGGCTTTTATGGATCCAAAATATGATTTAAGTATAGTTGATAAAAATTTTTTAAAAGATAATTTTGAAAATCTAAAAGTACCAAATCAACTAGGAGAAGATCCTAGCCTTTTTCAAACATTTAAAAACTTAGGAAAAGAGAGCGAAACTAAAGCTTATCAAAAAAATAGAGCAGCACTTTATAAAAAATATTATAAAGGTGGTTTAAAACTAAATTATTTAAGACATAGCTCAAATAATGATTCAATTCTTACTGTTTATAGACATTTTGATTCAGCCTCTCTTCACTATGGAGCATTAGGAAATATCCCAAAAACTTTATGGGTTATTGATTTTCCACTTTTAGAGAGAATTTACTACTCTTTAGTTGCTGGTTTTGATGTATTTGGGAATACAGCTCATCAACTACTTGTAAGAACTCATATGGATAGATTAAGAGTTGAGGGCGAAAGTAATTTTTTAGAGTTTCTTCCACAAAAAAGTAGAATTGATTACTTTAACTCTTGGTATATTGGTTGGTTAGCACAATATCTTACAACTTATACACCAAGCGACAATGAAACTGGTATAAAATTTAAAACAAAAGATTATAAATATGAATTTGTAGAAAATCTTTTAAACTACACAAAAACAGAAAAGGATAAAATTAATTTTGTTGAGAAAGACTACATCCCTACTTCTATAAAACCATCTTACAACACTAAAGAAGAGATAGAAGATAGCTTAAGAGCATTATCAACTCCTGATGTATCAAAAGTAATTAAACACTTTGTAGGAGCTGGTGCTAACACTGCAAATATAAGAATTTTATTGAAAAATGGTGAAAATCTAAATTATACTATGGTTATAAATAGATGGCATAAAAATGTTGCTTTAATGTTTGATGAGAGTTCAAGACTTGACCCAGCAAAAGATGATATTGATTTTATTGAAGGTTTTGTTGGTTCTTATCCAAATATTTTTGCTTATGTAAAACAGGAAGATTTAAGTGATTTTTTTGATTTAATACAAAATTATGAAGATACAGAAGTTTATAATAATAAATTTCTAAAATACACTATAAATCGTGCAAATACAAAGTTTTGGGAAGTTTATGATTATTTTGATAAAGAATTTAAAAAATCAAATCCTTTGGAATATGGAATTTTTGATTTAAATAAATACTATGAAAAAGTTATTCCATAAAAAGATGAATTAAAATTTCATCTTTTTATCTCATCCAATATCAATAAGTTCTCTTTTAAATAGCTCTTGATTTAATTTTTTAATAGCAGTTTTATAGATTTTATCTATCTCATTTTCATCTTCTTCTTTTAAAAAGGTTTTTATCTCTTCAAGAGTTTTACCCTCTTCAAAAGCTACAAAAGTTTTATACTCTCTTTTTGTAAACTTTCTTTTTAAAACTTCTTGAAGCTCATCTTCAGCTTTTAAAACACCTAAAGGTTTTACTATGTGTTTTCTAATCGAATTTTCAAAATTCATAATATGGAATTTCCTTTTTTATTTTTATTTATTTAACCAATTTTCTAAAGTTTCTATATCTTTATATGAAGTCATATCAAGCATAATAGGAGTTATAGATACAAAACCATCTTTTATTGCTTCAAAATCACAAGATTTATCATCACTACTTTTCCACATTAAAGGATGAAGTCCTATCCAATAATACTCTTCACCTCTTGGATTTACATGTCTTGAAGCATCGTTTCCATACTCTCTAAATCCTGCTTTTGTAATTTTTAAGCCTTTGCAATTTTTGGCACTAATTGGTGGAATATTAACATTTAAAAACTTTCTTTCATCTAATGGGAAAGAACCATCAAAAATCTTTTTAACTAAAGTTACTATAGTTTTACAAGCCAATTCAAATTCCCAACCATGAGATATATCTCTACACATATCTTTGCAAACTTGTGATATTGCAATAGCTGGAACTCCGTGAAGTACAGCTTCCATAGCTGCACTTGCTGTTCCACTATATGTAATATCTTCTCCCATATTTGCACCAATATTTATTCCACTGATTACCAAATCTGGTCGATAGCCATTTTTAAATAAATTTCCTAAAGATAGATATATACAATCTGTTGGTGTTGCATCATCTATTTTATAACTATCATCACCAACACTTATCATTCTTAAAGGTCTATCCAAAGTTAAAGAGTGTCCACATGCTGATTTGTTTTTTGCAGGTGCAACCACCATAATTTTCGCTATTGGTTCAAGTGCTTTTATCAAAGCTTTTAACCCAACTGCATCGTATCCATCATCATTTGTTAATAATATTTTTAACATATTTTAAAATGTTCCTTTTTGCTTTTTTGCTAACTCTTTTACAATTTCCCAATTCTCTTTATACTCTTCAATTTGGTTTAGTTTTACACTTTTGCAATCTTCTTCTGATAATCTATCAGCCCAAATCATAGGAATAATATAACAAATCCCAACTTGCTTATCAACTGCAACATAAATATCACAATCTTTTGAAGTAATTCTTTTTCCAATATTTCTTTCGTGAGTATGGTCAATTCCAAGTCCGCCTCTATCTCTATCTTTAAAACTAATAGTATTTCCAGTGCTAATACCTTTTATTTGAACTCTTAACAAAATTCCCTCAAAGTCAATTATTGCATCATATCTACTACTTCGTACATCAACACTACTACAATTAAATCCAGCCAAAATTGCTCTTGCAACAAAAATAAATTCTGCACTATCTCCAGCATTTGCTGTCATTACTCCACTTTCAATATGGTTTAAATTTGTACTAAAACCATTTGTCATAGCAATATACAAAGATTTTTCTATAATTTTTTTCAAATCAGTTTTTATAAAATCAAACTCTTTTTTACTATCTTGACTTAATTTTTCTTCTATAAAATCTATATTAAATTCGCTAAGTTCTTGCAAATTTATCTCTTTTGAAATTTTATTAAAAAAATGACTTGTATAAAATTTCATTAAATCACTTTTTTTAAGTCCAAAATTATTTGCAATTTGTTCTACTTTGGCTTTTTTATAATTTTCATTTTTCAAAGCTTCGATAAGTTTTACTTCATTCATAGGTAAATCCTTTTATAAATATTTTTTGCAATCTCTTTTATAACTCCTACAACAACACTATTTCCACACTGTTTATAAAGTTGCCCATCTGATAAATTTGCAAATTTGAAACTATTTGGAAAACCTTGAAAATTTGCACACTCTCTTGGTGTTAGTTTTCGTACTCCCTTATCATCTTTTATTATTGGAACATTGTGTCCACCTGTTCCCATATTTGCAGTTAAAGTCGGACAAACTCCACTTTTATTTTCTCGTACATATTTTCTTCTCCACTGATAAATAGAAGTTTTATCTACAATATCATCTTTTATTTTTTCAAAAAGTGGTTTATCATTGTAATAGTATTTTTCATCTACATTTTTTTCAAGTTTTGAGTGAATTGAAGCACAATTTTCTATATTTTTAGGAAATTCAAAAAGAACATCATCTCTAAATGCAACAATATAAATTCTCTCTCTATTTTGTGGAACTCCAAAATCTTTTGCATTTAATACTTTTGAAAATACTTTATAGCCTAAATCTTCCAAAGTCTGTTTTACTACTTTAAAAGTATTTCCTTTATCATGGTTTACAAAACCTTTTACATTTTCTAAGAATATTAATTTTGGTTTATGATATGCAGCAATTCTAGCAACATCAAAAAAAAGTGTTCCTCGTGTGTCTTCAAAACCTAATCTTTTTCCTGCTATACTAAATGCTTGACAAGGAAATCCTGCTAGTATAATATCGTGTGGTGGAATATCTTTTTCATCTATTTTTGTAATATCTCCGTGTGGAACTTCTCCAAAATTTGCATAATATGTCTGTTGTGCATATTTATCTATTTCACTTGAAAAAACAAACTCTATATTTTTGCCAAAAGCTTCTGTAAATCCTAATCTTATTCCACCAATTCCAGCAAATAAATCTATGGCTTTTAAGCTAGTTTTAGAAAAATTTGAAGAGTTAAAATTTATAAATGATTGTTCTGTTTCAAATTTTGTCAAGATAACTCCTTTTTTTATTTAAACTATAACAAAAAAATATAAAATTAGCAAAATATATTACAGAATGAAATATTTTTAAACCTTTACTGAGCATCAACAACAAATGCTCCTTTTATACTATTTATCTGTTTTTCCACATTTTCATTTACTTTTATTCCAGTTTCAAGCTCCAAATCAGCTAATTTTGATTTGATTATTATCTTTAATTCTCTTTTTCCTTGATTATTTACAACTAAATCAAACAAATCATGCAAAATCATCTCATCATCACTAAACGGAAGAGCAATAATTAGTGGTGGTTCTACAATCTCTTTTTGTTTTATTTTTACCTTCTCTTTTTGTGCATCAAAAATAGTCTCAATTTTTAAAACACTCATTCGTGTAAACTGGTCATTTTTTGAGATTCTAACTTTTATAGCTATTGGTTCATTTAAATCAAAACTCTCTTGAAGTTCCTTTAATCTATCCTCAAAAAGCATAAACTCAACAGTTCCGTGAAAATCCAAGATTGAGACAATTCCAAATTTTGACCCTTTTTTTGATATTTTCTCTGTTATCTCTTCAACTTTTCCAACAATTAAAATCTGGCTACCATCTGCTAATTCATCAATTTGAGAAGATAAAGTATAATTTATTTTATCTATTTGCTCTTTGTATTCATCAAGTGGATGACCTGAAACATAAAAACCTAAACTAGCTTTTTCAAGTTCTAATAACTCTTTTTTTGAATATTCGCTTAAATTTTCAAGTTCAATTTCTATTTTTGTAAGCTCTTCACTATCTCCAAAAAGTGAACCTGTTGCCATTTTTTTTGCATTACTAGCTTTTGATGCACCATCTATTATTTTTTCTATTTGGCTTAAAAGTGCATTTCTTGAGTATCCAAAACTATCAAAAACCCCTGCTTTTGCTAAAGATTCTATAACTCTCTTATTTACCTTGCTTGAGTCTATTCTTGAAACAAAATCTGATAAATCATTAAATCCTTTTTCTCCTCTTGCATTTAAAATAGAGTTTATAGCTATATCTCCAGCACCTTTAATTGCCCCCATTCCAAACATTACAACTTCTTTGCCATCAATATTTGTAGCTGAAAAAACCAAATCAGATTTATTTATATCAGGTGCAAAAAGCTCAAGACCCAGTCTTTTAACCTCATCAACATATCGCACAACTTTATCTGTATTATCTTTTTCTAGTGTCAATAAAGCTGCCATAAATTCGGCTTTGTAGTAGCATTTTAAATATGAAGTATAAAAAGTAACCAAAGCATAAGCAGCTGAGTGAGATTTATTAAATCCATATCCAGCAAACTTTACAATCAAATCAAAAAGCTCTTCTGCATAGGCTCTTGTAAATCCTTTTTGTTCTGCACCATCGGCAAATTGACCTTTTAATCTATCCATCTCTTCTTTGATTTTTTTACCCATAGCTCTTCGCACAAGGTCTGCTCCACCCAAAGAAAATCCTCCAACACTTTGTACAATTTGCATAACTTGTTCTTGGTAAACAATAACTCCATAAGTGTTTTCTAATATTGGTTTTAGTGCCTCTTCAAGCTCATCGTGGAAATAGTCAATCTTTGCTCGTCCGTGCTTTCTTTCGATAAAATCATCAAGCATTCCAGATTCCATAGGTCCTGGTCTATAAAGTGCAAGAACGGCAACAATATCCTCAAAATTTGATGGCTTAAGTCTTTTACACAAATCTTGCATACCGTCGGATTCTATTTGAAATAGTCCCAAAGTATCGCCTGTTTGGATTAAATCATAAACACCTTTATCATTTACATCTATGGTTTTAAAATCTATTTTTTTGCCATGTCTTTGCTCTATTAATTTTATAGCTTCATCAATAACTGTAAGAGTCTTAAGCCCTAAAAAGTCAAACTTTATCAAGTCCACATCTTCTATATATTTTCCGTTGTATTGAGTTGCAAGAGTATCCAATCCACTTGGTTTAAAAAGTGGTGTTTTATTCCAAAGTGGCTCATTTGAAATAACAACTCCAGCTGCATGAGTTCCTGCATTTCTATTTAAGCCTTCTAAGGCAAGAGCATATTCCCAAACTCTAGCAGCCAAAGGATCAGCTTCGCAAAGCTCTTTTATTTTTGGCTCTTTTTCCCAAGAAGATGTAAGATTTATTCCCAACTCATCGGGAATTAATTTTGCCATAGCATCGGCTCTTGCATAAGGCATATCTAAAACTCTTGCAACATCTCGTATAACTCCTTTTGCTAGAAGTTTACCAAAAGTGATAATTTGAGCAACATTGGCTCTTCCGTACTGATTTACAACATAATCAATAATCTCCCCTCGTCTACTTTGACAAAAGTCCATATCAATATCGGGCATTGATACCCTTTCAGGATTTAAAAATCTCTCAAAAAGAAGCCCGTAAGGAATAGGGTCTATATCGGTAATTTGTAAACTATATGCTACTAAACTTCCAGCGGCCGAACCCCTTCCAGGACCTACTGGAATTCCCATATCTTTTGCAACTTTCACAAAATCCCAAACGATTAGCATATATCCTGGAAACTTCATATTGTTTATAATCTCAATTTCAAGCTCCAACCTAGCTTTGTACTCTTCGTGTTTTTCGATTGGGACAAGTTTTAATCTCTCTTCAAGTCCAATTCTACACTCATAAGCAAAAAGAACCTTGTCATTTTCTAGCGAATACTCCAGTTCAGACTCAGGTATATCGATATTTCTCTCTTTTAATTTATCTCTTGTAAATTTAAAGTTTGGTGGAGTTGGGTTTCCTAGCTTGATTGTCAAATTACACTTATCTGCTATCTCTTGAGTTGCTTCAATTGCTTCAGGAATATCAGCATAAAGTTTACTTATTTGCTCTTGTGATTTTAAATAAAACTCATGAACACTATGTCTTAATCTATTTGGATCATCATAGAGTTTATTCATAGCAATGCACATAAAAGCTTCGTGTGCATCAGCATCTTTTTGCTCTAAATAGTGAGTGTCATTTGTAGCAACAACTTTTATGCCAGTTTCGTTTGAGATTTTTAATATTTGATCATCTACAAAGTGCTGATCCCCAATACCATGCCTCATAATCTCAAGATAAAAATCATCTCCAAAAATCTCTTTGTATTCAAGTGCTATTCTTTTTGCCTCTTCATAACCTTTTGCACCATTTTTAACATTTCTTTCATTTTGAGTATTTAAGTGCCAATTTACTTCTCCTTGAAGACATGCAGCACTACAAACAAGCCCAGCAGAGTGTTTTTTTAGAAGCTCTTTATTTATTCTTGGATAGTAGTAAAAACCATTTATATAGGCTTGTGAACTTAGATACATAAGATTTTTATAACCTATTTCATCTTTTGCATAAAGGCATAAATGGTATCTTTGTCTATTTGTCTTATCGCCCAAATCTTCGCTATTGTGGATATAGGCTTCCATTCCAATAATTGGTTTTATGCCCTCATTTCTCATAGCATTGTAAAAATCTATCGCACCAAACATATTTCCATGGTCGGTCATAGCGACACTTGTCATTCCAAACTCTTTTAGTTTTTTTGCAAGTGGTTTGATTTTGTTTGCACCATCAAGAAGTGAGTACTCTGTATGTAAATGTAAATGTGTAAATTGTGGTATTTGTGACATATTTTTTTAAATCTTTTTTCTAATTTGGTTTTGTTTTATCTATTTTTTTAAGGTTAGAGTGTAGCTAAATTTTGGTTTTAAAGTGGTTAAATATGTTGAAATGTATTTTATCTAAAAGTACGATATTTTCCTCTTTAGAAAGAAGTAACTAAAAAAATGATTTTACAATATGTATTTTTAACTTAGTTTAAATTCACTAAAAAGTGATGATAAAAACAATACTTCATCACGATTTTTAGTAGCTACAATTAATTTTAAACTTTTATTAATTCTATATATTTTACCATTAAGTACTCTAAAATTCTTATCCACAAAGTCTTTTAACTCTGATTCTGTACTAAAATCTTGTTCAAAAAACATATATTCTTTTGATAGATATTCAATAAAATTTCTTCTAAATTTATCTTTACATTCTTTTCTAAAAGCTTCAATTTTAAAACTATTAAAAATTGTATATGACTTTAAAACAAAAAGAAAATTAATATTATAGTGATGAACAAATAATGTATCTCTATCAAATAATCTTTCTGTAAAATGATAAGATGAATTAATTTTTCCATTAGGTGAAATTTCTGCTTTATCGTAGTTCATATCTTCATAAATTCTACCTTCAATAAAAAAATTTGGTGAGATATTATATCCTTCTGTAATTTCATCTCTATATCTAATTTTGCTATTTATAGTTTTCCTATCATTTAATAAATCAATATTAAACTGAATTACATTTTTAGCATAAGTAAACTGCTTGTAAATTGATTTTTTATCAGTAATATTATTATCTTTATCTTTTATCTTGTAATATTTAGAATCCCCTATATAAAAAATACTCTCATCGTTTGATAATAAAGAATCATATTCAAATAAATGGTCAACAATCTTTCCATCTTGTTGATTCTTTAATTTAGATAAATCTGGATTGTCTAAATTATCAGAAAATAATTTATCAATCATATCTTCAAATATTATATGATATTTGTTTACCATTAAAAATTCTTCATTTTTTTTCGATGTGCTAGCATTTATATCTACATTAAAATATAGTTCCATAAGTTTGTAAATTTTAATTAATGTATCAGAAAAATATTTATACTTAATTTTTTTAAGAATTTTTGGAGCATTAAGAATTAATTTCGCATAAGATTTACCAGTATAAATAAAATAAATATTATCAATGTTAATATTAAATTTATACTCTTCTCTTAAATAATTTAAAACCGAATAAAAAATTGTTAGTAAAGTTTCTTCTGTATCTGTGTATTTTTTCCTATTATAAGATTTTATATAAATTGGATCATTATTTTTATCTACAAAAGGTAAAGTTTTATTGATAGTCTTTTGCCAACTTGTTTTTCTATGTTGTTGAGATTTATATTGTTTTTCAATGAATAGTATTGTAGTTTTATTTTTCTTATGAAAATTTATAATATTTAAAACAATATCGATATAAGAATATTCATCTTTTCCAATATTACTATTGAATATTATAGAATCCATTTCAGATAATAAATCTGATGAATAATATCTATTTTTATATTCAATTAAACTTTTGTTAAAAAGAATTAACAAATATTTAAATTGATTTAATTTAGCTTTATCTTTTATATTTTCTTCAAATTCAGGTTTGATTAAATCAAGTTTATCGTATTCAAATAAAACTTTTTTATTTTCATCAATAAAAACTTTTGGAAGTATATATACAACTTCTTTATTTTTAAAAGAATAGTAATATCCAACATAATCGATAATTGATTTAGTCCCATTCTCTTTATAAAATCTAGAATCTATAATGTCTTTTATATCAGATGTATTATACTTCTCACCTTCAATTAAAATTTTCATTATGCTTCTTTTGGTTCAGAACTTACTTCATTTTCTATTTTTATAAGATTTAAATTATTAACAAAAATATACTCAATTAATTCAGAATTAATGTTATTTGTAAAGAAATGCTCATAAGTTAATAATTCTTCACCTTTTATAAAAATAGTTTCATCTTCATCCTTAAAAACATCAT
This sequence comes from Arcobacter vandammei, assembly GCF_016106035.1. Taxonomy (GTDB): domain Bacteria; phylum Campylobacterota; class Campylobacteria; order Campylobacterales; family Arcobacteraceae; genus Aliarcobacter; species Aliarcobacter vandammei. Next base: position 63,585 of record NZ_JADKPZ010000003.1, on the reverse strand, counting down.
TCCATAGATAAAATATCACTTTGTTAATAAAAGTTTTTTCATCAATGATATTATCTGTATTTTTAGCATTAACAAACCAATTACCAACTTGTTTATCTTGACTGTGTGTCGCATCTAAAATTCTTTTATTAACTTCTTTTAAAAAGTCTAACCATTTATATTTAGACCCTGAAGTTAATCTAATAATGAAGTCAGAATCACTTTTTTCTGAATCGTATTCAATTGGAACATATTCCCAATCCCATCTTCTTTTAAAGGCACTATCCATAGGGAATAAAGATTGGTCTGAAGTATTCATTGTAGCAATAATTGATAAATTAGAAGGTAATCTTAACTTACCACCTTTGATTCCATCTAATCCATTTTCTTTTAAATTCTCTTCTAAGTAAATTTTTAAATCTTCAGTAGCTGTTGTTTCATACTTACTTTTTCCATTTTCATCTCTATCTAAAAGTTGAAATAAATCTCCAAAAATTTCTGCACAATTTCCTCTGTTAATTTCTTCAATTTGTAAGAAATAATGGTTATTTAAATTATTCCAAGCTTTTACATAGATATTTGTAAATATTTGGGGAACAAACTTGTATTCAATTTTATTTTCTTCATCTTTTTTAACCATTACTGGCTTATAACCACCAACAAAAGAGTTATAATCATATTCTGGATGAAAAGTAGTTTTTTCAACAAATTCTTTTTGTCCCTCTATATTCGCACCAGTTTTCCCATCTGCTACAAAAGATTTTCCAGTTCCAGGTGAACCAAAATATATTATATTTGAAGCTTTTTTGTTAGTAGTTGAATAAGAAGATTTAAGTACAGATAATTTATTTAAACTAGCATATTTTTCAGAATAGTTATGTTCTAGAGCATCCCAAATCTTATTTCTTTCATCTAAAGACTCATAAACAAGATTAGGTTTATTTTTAATAGGTTCTGGTTGTGGAGCTTTAATTATAGTTAGTGTTAATATTCCAGTATTTACATTGTCATAATCTAAACTATATGCAAAACATGGATTTGGTATAATATTAACAATTTCATTGTAAAATTCTTGATTTTTAATCTCGTTATAAGTAAAACCTATATTCATTTTTAATGTTCTTCTACCAAAATGACTACCACTAGTTTCCTTTGCAATAATTAATATCAATGGCTTACTTATGGTATGTTCTGTATGAGTATCTTCTTCAACATCATAGATTCTAATTACTACATTATAAAATATTGAAACTACTTCAATATCCTTATTTTCAGTATTACCACGACCATATAAAAAATTATTGATATCTTTTACTTGATTAAATACTAAACCGTTAATTATTTCAGAACAACCCTCTATCTTCATTAAATAACCATTAGCACTACTTTGTCCTAATTCATGACCCCAATCTACGGTTGCAGATCCTTCAATTTTAGCATTAAAAAAAATGCAGTTTCTTTTCAATCTCATAATTGACTACCTTTAAATATTATTTTAAAAAGTTTACTAACCAAGTTAATATCCCAGCCATTAGCTGCTCTTTTGCAAAGTTGTTGATATGACTGATTTGCAAAATCAATTTCACCATCTTTGAACCCCATTAGTCTGTAATGTTCAGGAATAGAATAATTTCTAACTTGAAGTTTTCCATTGATAGGGGGATGAACTACTCTCATTTTATTATGATGGGGTTCTAATATAGTTATACTTATTCCATCAGTTCTTATTTTCTTATTGTAAAGATCTGCACAACTAGATTCTTCTACTATAAAATCAAGATTGTATAATTCTTTAAGTCTTTTAATTTGTTCAGGGGTTTTAAATAATTGATTTGGTGGATTTTGACATAATAAATCTTTAAAAAAAGTTGTTAATTCTTCTTTTTTAGGTTCTAATTTAAAGTTTGAATCAAGTTTTCCATGAAATGCATAAATCCAAACTCTTTCTCTATTCTGTGGGATTCCATAATCTTTTGAATTTAAGAGTTTATAAGTTACTTGATAACCTAATTGTTCTAATTTTTTGATAATTGTATTTAAAGTTTTTTCATGCCTTTTTGTTATTAAACCTTTCACATTTTCAAGTAAAACATGCTTCGGTCTTTTTATTGTACAAATTTCTAAAATATTATGAAATAATGTACCTCTTGTATCTTCTTCTCCTTTACCTAATCCAACTTGAGAAAAAGGTTGACATGGAAAACCACCCGTAAATAAATCAAAATCAGGCAATTCTTCTGGTTTGATTTGTGTAATATCTCCATAACTTTTTATATTCGGAAAATTTTTACTATATAATTCAATTGCAAATTTATCAATTTCTGAAAAACCAATTATTTCGTGAGGTATTTTTGCTCTTTTTAATCCAAATGAAGCTCCACCATAACCAGCAAATCCTTCAAAAACTTTTATTTTCTTCATTAATTATAAATATCCTTATATAAATTAAATTACTATTTTTTGAATCGTAATACTATCATAATTCAACTTCTTCATCTTTTATAGAAGTATTTATAAATAAAGTAATTAGTAATATTATATTCTAATTTAAAATATATTTATAAAATTTCCGATGTTTTGCAAATAGAGATTTCAGAGTTTTTTAAAGAGTTTTAATTTTAATAAAGTGATTTTTCTTTATACTTCTGAAATTTAAAAAGGAGTTATATTTATGAAAAAAACTAAAGATATAGAAAAACTTTTTGATTATGGCGAAAATATAATAGAATATATAGATTTACAAAGTGCAAAACGACCGAACTTGGAACAAAATCTAAGCTCAAAGTGTGTAAATGAGATAAAATCTTTAAGTGGTAGCTGGAGAGATTTTCCAACTCTTGAAGAGTTAAGAGATACAAAAAAAGATATAGAAAGAGAAAAGCTTTAAAAGATATTTATTAGAAGCTTTTATCTCTTATTCATATATTTTAAGCCAAAAGTCCACTCTTTACAGCTTGATAAACTTCTTCACCTTTTAAAACTTTTACAATCTCAAGTGCAAATTCCATAGCTGTTGCTGGTCCTCTTGAAGTTATTACATTTTCATCTATAACAACATTTTGATTTGAGAAATATCCATCATCTTTAATTTTTTCTTCAAAACTTGGATAACAAGTGTAGTTTTCACTCAATACATCAGCTGTATGAAGTGCATAAGGAGCTGCACAAATTGCACCTATTTTTTTATTCTTTGCTTTGAACTCTTTTAAAAGTCTTTGTACATCACTATTTTCTGCTAGTGTAAAAGCATTTGGAAGACCACCTGGAAGTGCTATCAGGTTAAAATCATCACTAGATACTTCAGTGATTTTTTTATCCATCTCTATTTTAATACCGTGAGAACCTGTTAAAACCTTATCTTCAACTCCTGCACTAACTACTTCTATTCCTGCACGGCGGCAAATATCAATAATTGAAATTGCCTCTATCTCTTCAAAACCATTTGCTACTGGAACTAAAATTTTTGACATAATATCTCCTTTTTTATTCGTTTTATGGATTATATTAAATTATGTTTAAATTTAGTTCAAGGATATATAAGTAAGTTTTTTATAAAATCTTAACAATTTATAAAAGGGGTTTTTCAATGTTTAGAAATATTTCTAAAATCGCTATTTTATCAACTTTAGTTGCTTTAATTCTTACTGGTTGTTCATACAAGTATAGAAGTGCAAATATGGTAGATGCTACAAGTAATAGCAACTTAAACAAAGAGTATAACAAAGTAATAGATGCAAGAAATCATCTTGATTTGGCTGATGATATGAATAAATATGTAACAAGCCAAACAACTCTTGAAGCAACTATTGCATCACTTTCAACTCAATTGATGCAAAATCAAAAGATTAATACTGATAAACCTGTACTTATTACATCTTTTGTAAGACTAGACCAGTTAAAAGAGACTTCAGAATTTGGAAGAGTTTTAGGAGAGAGTTTGATAAATGATTTATCAAATAGAGGATTTAATGTAATTGAATATAGAGGTCAAATGGCTGTTTCTATAAATGAAAAAGGTGAATACTTTATATCAAGAAAACCTCATGAAATAAAAAGTTCAGCTCCAAATACTTATGTAGTTGTTGGAACATATTCAAGACAAGCAGGAAAAGTTATTTTAAATGCTAGAATTATTGATAATATTAGTGGAAAAATCATAACAAGTGCAAGATCAACATATCTTCACAATTTAGCAAATGATTGTACACTTTTTAAAGATTGCCCACCTGCAAGAACTATAAATATAGTTAGAGAGAAATAATGAATAAACCCTACTTAAAAGTAGTAAAACAGATATTTGTTTTACTACTTTTATCTTTAAGCTTCAACTCTTGTGCTTACAAATATCCTTTAAATGGTTCAAATAATTTTCATGCTTTAATCTCTGCTATGGTTGATGAATCTAGTCAAAAAATCAAAAGACATGTTGGTTCTGGCGAAGTTGTTTTGGTTTCAGATTTTGTAAATCTTGATAAATTAAAAAATAAATCTCAATTAGGTTTTTTACTCTCAAGTATGTTAAAAGATAAATTATCATCGTTAAATATAATAGTAAAAGAGATAGAACTAGGAAAAGAGTTTGAAATTGGAAAAACTGGATTTAATCTTCTTACAAGAGAGCAAAATAAAATTTTATCAAATAAAGTCCAATCAAGATATGCGGCTGTTGGAACTTACTCAATTACTAGTAAAACTTTAAATGTTTTTATAAGATTAATAGATGTTAATACAGGAAATATTTTAAGTTCATCTTATGGAAGAACAAATATAGATGATGAGATTTTAGGTCTTGAAGGGAATTTGGAAAGAAAAACCACACCTTCAACTAGACCTCATTTAGTTTTATAAAATCTCTTGAATTAAAAAAGATGGGGTAACCACTCCCCTAAACTCATTTTTAGAAATAGATATTATTAAATTCAAACTATCATTTAATTTTGTGTTGCTATCATAAAACTTTAAAGCTTCAAAAACAAAACCATCGCTATTTAAAGTAAGTTTTAGATGATTTTTGTCTTTTCCTATAAGTTCAGTTTTAACTAATTTTGCATTTGAAACACTAAAAATTGGTCTTTCGTTTTCTAAACCATAAGGTTCAAACTCTTCAATAATAGATATAAAATCTAAATCTACACTTGAAACATCTAATTCACCCAAAGTTATATACTCATTGTGTAGGCTATCATTTACTTGCTCTAACTCTTTATTTATTATACTTTTGAACTCTTCCAAATTGGAAGCATTCATAGTTAAACCAGCTGCATTTTTATGTCCACCAAAACCAATAAGCAAAGAAGATGCTTTTGAGATTAAATCATATAAACTTATTTGTGAATTTGCTCTTGCACTTCCTTTTGCTATTCCATTTGTAATTGAAAAGATAAAGGCTGGTCTTTTAAACTTATTAGATAGTTTTGAAGCAACAATTCCAATAACACCTTCATGCCAATTTTCTCCCCAAACAACAACAGCTTTATCATCAGATTTTATCTGTTGTTGAGCTTTTAAAGCTATATCTTCTTGAAGTGTTTTTCTATAATTATTTAATTCATCTAAAACAGCCAAACTTTCATATGCACTATTTTGGCACTTTGAAAGTAGAAATTCCAAAGCCAAAGAGGCATCTTCCATTCTTCCTGCACTATTTATTTTTGGAGCAATAGTAAATCCTACATCATCAGATACTAAAATCTCTTTTTGCAAGTGTTGATTTAATAACTTAAAAGCTTCTCTTTTTGAGTTTTTTATTTTTTTTAATCCTTGTTTTACCATTGTGTGATTAAGGCTTGTCATAGGCATAATATCTGCAATAATAGCCAAAGTTAAAAGGTCAAGATATGAGCTTAAATCAACATTTGCATTTAACTCTTTTTTAATAGCAGCACAAAAGTACCAAGCAACTTGAGCACCACAAATCTCTTTAAACTCAAAACCACAATCTTCTTGTTTTGGATTTATAATAGCAAGTGCAAGAGGAACTTTTTCTCCAACAGTGTGATGATCTGTAATAATTAAATCTACATTTTTCTCTTTTAAAATTAAAGAAGATTCATAAGCACTAATTCCATTATCAACAGTTATTACAAGTCCACTATCTATTGTATTTGCAATTTTAGTAGATAAACCATATCCATGATTAAATCTATTTGGAATAATATAATCTACTTTCACTCCCAAACTTTCAAAGAATTCAAGCATTATAGTTGTTGATACAACACCATCAACATCATAATCTCCAACAATAGTTATTTTTTCACCAGTTTCTATAGCTTGTTTCACTCTTTTTGATGCAATATCTATATCTTTAAAGTTATTTGGAGTTGGAATAGATGCAAGTTTTGAATAAGGATTATTCAAATGCCTTGCATTTAGAATAGAAAAAAGCTTTTCTTTTGTTATTTTCGACATTATTTAGGGCTATTTGCCTGTTTTACAAACTCTAAAATAATTGGATTTGGAGTTTCCAAATGTGAAGTAAACTCAGGATGGAACTGAACTCCTACAAACCAAGGGTGATCTTTTAACTCAACTGCTTCAATAAGTCCATTTGACTCACCACTTATAAGCATTCCTGCATTTTCTAAAACTTCTTTATATTTTGGATTTGCTTCATATCTATGTCTATGTCTTTCAAAATATTCATCATTAGTCCCATAAGCTTTTTGAAGTTTTGAACCTTTTAGTGGAGTAAATGGATACTCTCCCAATCTCATTGTCCCACCCATTGGAGATTTTTGAGTTCTTAATTGTTTATTTCCACTTTGATCCATAAATTCATCTATTAAATATATCATTGGATTTGTTGTCTCTTCGTTAAATTCAATAGAGTTTGCATCTTCAAGACCTAAAACATTTCTTGCAAATTCAATTATACTTAACTGCATACCTAAGCAAATTCCTAAGAAAGTTATATTATTTTCTCTTGCATACTGAATAGCTTTTAATTTTCCTTCAACTCCTCTTGCACCAAATCCACCAGCAACTAAAATAGCATCAACATTTCCAATTACTTCATAAGCACCTAAATCTTCTATTCTTTCACTATCACACCAGTGAATATTTATTTTAGTATTTAGGTGAGCTCCTGCGTGAATTAAAGCCTCAATTAAAGATTTATAAGACTCTTTAAGTCCTAAATATTTCCCAACAAAAGCAATAGTAACTTCATCTTGTGGAACTAAAATATTTTTAACTAAAGTATCCCATTTCTCCATATTTGGTTTAATTTTAATATTAAAATGATCAGATAATGGAGTTAAAATTCCCTCTTTTATAAAGTGAAGGGGTACTTGATAAATTGATTTTGCATCTCCAGCTTCAATAACTGCATTTCTATCAATATCACATGAAAGTGCAAGTTTATCTTTTAGTGCTTTTGGTAGCTCTTGCTCTGTTCTACATACAAGCATATGAGGAGTTATCCCAATTCTTCTTAACTCTTGAACAGAGTGTTGAGTTGGTTTTGTTTTAAGCTCACCTGCTGCTTTTATAAATGGAACTAAACTTACATGAATATTCATAGTATTTGATTTTGGTAATTCGTGTCTGATTGATCTAATGGCTTCTAAAAATGGTAAGCTTTCAATATCTCCAACTGTTCCACCAATTTCAATAATTAAAAATTCATTTCCATCTGATGCTCTATAAATTCTATCTTTAATCTCATCAACAACATGAGGAATTACTTGGATAGTTTTCCCTAAATATCCACCTTCTCTCTCTCTTTTAATTACACTTTGATAAACTTGTCCTGTTGTAAAACTATTTATTTTTGTTAAAGTTTTATCAATAAATCTCTCATAGTTTCCTAAGTCAAGGTCTGTTTCAGCACCATCAGCAGTTACAAAAACTTCTCCGTGTTCAAGAGGACTCATAGTTCCTGGATCCACATTTAAATATGGATCTATTTTTAACATACTTACTTTGAAGCCCGATTGTTTTAATATTGTAGCAATTGAAGCAGAAGTTATTCCTTTCCCCAAAGAACTTAAAACTCCACCCGTTACAAAAATGAATTTTGTCATAAAAATACTCCATAAAAATTATTAAATTTGTAAAATATATAAGCTGTGATTTTATCTAAAAGTTTATAATAAGCAATTTAAAAAGATAGAGTGCCATTGGCACTTTATCTTATTTTTGTAGTTTATCAGCTCTTGGGAAGAAGAAAGTAGCATTTCTAAATACTTTTATTTTCTCTGGGTCTTCTTTTGCATAGGCTTTTAATGTAATAGTAATTGGTGTATCTTTTAAATTATTATCTACTAAAAGTTTTGATGTTTCAAGTATTACAACTTTTTTAGCCATCTTTCCAGGACTTAAAGTAAATGGTTCAAATCTAGTTATTTTTATATCTGGATTATCTACAATTTCAAGTTCATAAGTAAGAGGTTTTGACTCAGTATTTTGGAAAAGTAGTAAATAGTTATTTGTTACAATATTCCCCTCTTTTACCTTATAAAGTTCTGTATCTTTATTTACATTTAAAAGCATATACTCTTTTTCACCGCTCATTACAAACATAAGTCCTATTGTAAGAGCTAGAGCCACAAAATACATAATAGTATTTTTTCTAATCATCTTTGTAGGTTCATTATTTACAGTTATATTTGTACTAGACCATTGAACAAGTGAAGGTTTTCCCAATTTCCCCATAACTTGTGTACAGGCATCTACACACTCTAAACAGTTTATACACTCAAGTTGTAAACCTTTTCTAATATCAATATGTGTTGGACAAACTGTAACACAGGCTTCACAGGCTGTACACTCATTTTCTGGATTTGGTAAATCTTTTATTTTCCAAACAACTTTCTCTTTTTTATCATTATAGATATTTCCGCCTCTTTTTGTAGAGTAGATAGCTTGATAAGTATTATTATCATATAACACACTTTGAACTCTTGAGTATGGACAGATATAAACACAGAAATCTTCTTTTAAAATAATTACATCATAAATTAAAAATGCAGCGATACATAGAACAATCCCAATTAAAAACATATGTTCTGTTGGTTCTTGTAAGTAAGCAAAAAAGTCTTGAGGTGGTACAAAAAACCACATAAAGTTTGAAGCTGCAATTAAAGATAAAATAGACCATAAAACAACACCAACAGATTTCTTAATTTTATTCTCATTTTTAGATAAATCTGGATCTTTTTGTTTATTTTTAATTCTTCTAAGACCTAAAAGTGTTGATTCAATTAAATCTCTATAAATTACCCTAAAAATTGTTTGTGGACATGTCCATCCACACCAAGCTCTTCCACCAATAGAAGTAACTGCAAAAATACCCAAAAATAGAAGCATTAATAAAAATGGCATAAGGTATAACTCTTGCATATCAAAAGCTGTCCCCATTAAGTGAAACTGCATTTTATCGAAAGATAGTAAGAAAATTTGATTTCCATTTATTTGAATAAATGGTAACGACAGTGAAAATATTGTAGCAATAACATAAGCGAGATACCGTTTTTTACGATAAGGAGTCTGTTTTGTATATTCTTGTTCTTTACTCATTTTGTAAACCTTTTTATAATATATTGAGATTTTATATAAATAAAGCTTATTATTTGCATAAATATTCATAAGTTTTAGTTATAATTAAATCTTTATTACTTTTAATTTTATATAGAAATAATATCATTTAATGTCTAAAATTATTTATTTTTACAAAAACTGTTGCTAAAAGAAATATAATTAATTCAATTTATATAAAATTATATTTTTTATATAATAATTAACCAAATATTTTATAGAATAGATTCTATTTCAAATAAGGAAAGGTTATGAATTTTATATTTAAAAACTTAATAGCACTTTTTGCTTCATTATTATTAGTGACAAGTTTAAGTGCAAAAGAGGGAAAAGTAATTGGTGCTTCAAATCACTCAGTTCCTAGCTGGTTTAAAGATAGTTTTTTGGATATTGCTGAAGATATTGAAGAAGCAAGTGCAAAAAATAGACACTTTATGATATTTTTAGATTTTGAGGGTTGTCCATATTGTTCTAAAATGTTAAAAGAAAACTTTGAAGATGACAATAAAACAAGTCAGTTTATAAAAGCAAATTTTGATGTAATTGAGCTAAATGTAAAAGGAAGTAAAGAGATAACTTGGGTTGATGGTGATGTTGTAACTGAAAAAGGTTTAACACAAAAATTAAAAATCCAATATAGTCCAACTGTTCTATTTTTCTCTCCAAATAAAGAGATAATAGCAAGAGTAAATGGTTATAGAAACCCTGTTGATTTTCAATATATTTTAGATTTTGTTCAAACAAAAAAATATGAAACTACAGATTTAGCTACATATTTAAATAAAGTTGAGAAAAAAGAAATTTATAAACTTCAAGCAAATAAAATGTTTAAAGATATAAATGATTTATCAAAAATCAAAACTCCTGTGGCTATTATTTTTGAAGATGGATCTTGTACTCAATGTGAGCATTTTCACTCAAAAATTCTTACAAATAAAGATGTAAAAGATGAATTTTCTAAATTTACAGTTGTAAGAGTTGATGCTTCTAGTTCAAAAGAGCTAATCACTCCAGATGGTATAAAAACAACTCCAAAAGAGTTAATAGCAAAAATAAATCTTGATTATAGACCAGGGATTTTACTTTATGATAATAATAAATTAATTTCTACTATAGATGCTTTACTTTTTCCATTTCACTTTAAAGAAGTGCTAAGATATGTTAGTGGGAAAAACTATATACAGTATCCAAATAGCTATTTAGACTATTTAAGAGTAAGACAAGATGAACTTATTAAAAGCGGTGAAACAATAAATGTTGGTGAATAAAATGATTTTTTTCATTTTGTTACCAAATTGATACTAGATTTGTGTAGAATTTATTTGTCATTTGACAAATAATTTTAAATTCAAAAATTTAAGAGATTATTCTCTTAAATTTTTATCTTTTACCTTTAGGCTTTAATTTTATTAATTGCTTTTTGAAGTCTTATAAAACCTTCATCAATTTCAGATTTTGAGATAGTTAATGCTGGTAAAAATCTTAAAGTATTATTTCCAGATTTTAGCACCATTAAACCTTGCTCAAATGCAGCTTTGATTATATTTCCTAAAGTATCTGCATCTTTTACTCTTAAACCTCTCATTAGTCCAAGACCAACATGAGATAAAAATATATCTTTGTTTGCTTCAAAAATATCATTTAGTTTTTTTGAGAAATAAATAACAGTTTCATCTAATTTTCCACTATCTTTTAAATCTTCTAAAATATCTAAAACTTCAAGCCCTGTTGCAGTTACAAGATAGTTTCCACCAAAAGTACTTCCATGATCTCCAGCACCCCAAATATCTTTGTGTTTAGTTAGAACTGCACCAATTGGAACTCCACCACCTAGCCCTTTTGCTAAAGTTATAATATCAGGTTCAATCTCATATAAATTTGAAGCTAAAAACTCACCAGTTCTAAAAACTCCCGTTTGAACTTCATCTACAATTAATAAAATATCATTTTGTTTTAAAAACTTTGCAAGTTCTTGAATTTTATCTTTTGGAAATGGAAAAACTCCACCTTCACCTTGCACAAGCTCAATCATAACTGCAACTGTTTCATCATCTATTGCATTATAAACATCATCTATTGCATTAAAAGAAAAACCATCTGGATATGGTGCAAACTTATCTTGATGAAAAGAGCTTTGCCCTGTTGCTTTTACCGTTGTTATTGTTCTTCCGTGAAATGAGTTCTCTAAAGTTATGATTTTAAATCTTTTTTTCTCAAACTTTGTTTTTCCGTAAGTTCTAGCTATTTTTATAGCTCCTTCATTTGCTTCAGCTCCACTATTTGCAAAAAAAGTTCTAATATCATATCCACTTAATTCATTTATCTTTTTTGCTAAAAGTGCTTGAGGCTCTATTGCATAAAGATTTGAAGTGTGAAGTAAATTTGAAGCTTGTTCAAAAATTCTTTTCGCAACTCTAGGATTTCCATGCCCAACACTTGTTACTCCAATTCCTGAAGTAAAATCAATATAATCTCTGTTTGAATCATCATATAGTGTTGCATTCAGACCTTTTTTGAAATTTACATAATTTCTAGCATATGTATGAAGAACATAATCTTTATCTAATTTTTCTATCTCTTTCATAATTTTTTCCTAACTTTATATAAAATATATCATAAACTAAGACTTACTATACAATCTTTTAAAATATCTGGTTTAGAAATTTTTAATTTTAAATTTCTTATCTCATAATTTTTTTGTATCAGTTTTGCTACAGTTTTAACAGCATCTTCTAAAAGCTCAAATTTTCGCTCTTTCATTGTCTCTTTTATAAGTTGGCTAACTTCTGAATAATCAATAAATGAGCCATCTTTAAACTCATAATCAAAACTTAGATTTACAATAACTCTTTGCTTTTTTTTTCTTTCAAAATCAAGTATTCCAATAATACATTTAAAAGTTAAATCTTCAATATATATTGTCATATTACTTTTTTCTCTTCACCTTTTACAAGCCTTATAATATTTGGAATGTGCTTGTATAAAATTATAAAGGCTATTATGTACATAGGAGCATTCGAACCTACATTTAAACCATCATTTATCAAAATTGCACTTATAACAACTGCAATAAGTCCCAAAAGGCTTGAAAGTGAAGATATTTTTAAAACTTTTGCAAATACAAGCCAAACAACTGCTCCAATTAAAGTTGGAATAGGAATAAGAGCAATATAAACACCTAGCCCAGTAGCAACTCCTTTCCCACCTTCAAGTCCTAAATATATTGAATAACAATGTCCTAAAACACTTAAAACTGCCATTCCCCAAAGAGTTTCATCACTTAAGTCAAAAATATACTTAGCAATTAGAATCAAAACTGTTCCTTTTAAAGCATCCAAAATAACAGTTGCTATTCCCAATTTTTTTGCCAAAGCTGGATTTGTTTGTTTTACTACTCTTAAAACATTTGTAGCCCCAATACTTCCACTTCCTTGAGTTTTTATATCAACTTTTGCGAAAACTTTCGCCAAAATAAGTCCAAATGGAATTGAACCAATTAAATATGCCAAAAGATAAAAAATTATATTTTGATTTGTTAAAAAATCCATCAATAACCTTTGTTGTTTATTAAAATTAAATGGGATTATAACCAAAATTTTGCTATATTCCCACTTAATAAAAATATATAAAGGTACTATTATTGAATTATAAAGAAGAGATTTTAAAACTAAAAAAAGAGCTAGATGTTGTACTTGTAGCACACTTTTATCAAAGAGATGAAGTCTTTGAACTAGCTGATATTACGGGCGATAGTTTAGAATTAGCAAAAAAAGTAATGGAAAGCCCAAAAGAGTTTGTTGTATTTTGTGGTGTAGGATTTATGGGTGAGAGTGCAAAAATTTTAAATCCACAAAAAAGAGTTTTAATGCCAAGAATTGCCTGTTGTGCAATGGCTAGAATGATAGATGAATCATATTTCTTAGAAAATCTAAAAAAAATGAATGAAGCTGGAATATCAAATGATGATATTTTACCAATTACATATATCAACTCAAGTGCAAGTGTAAAAGCAAGAGTTGGAGAGATGGGTGGAATGGTTTGTACATCTTCAAATGCTTATAAAATTATTGAAAAAGGTTTAAAATCTGGCAAAAAAATCTTTTTTGTTCCTGATCGTTGTTTAGGGCAAAACTTTGCAAAAAGTTTAGGGCTAAAATCGGCAGTTATTGGAGATGGAACAAATTTAAAAGAGGCTGATATTATCTGTTACAATGGTTTTTGCTCTGTTCATCAGCAGTTTAATATTGATGATATAGATTTTTATAGAGAAAAATACCCTGGAATACTTGTAGCTGTTCATCCTGAATGTGATCCTGCTGTTTGTGATAAAGCTGATTTTGTTGGCTCAACTTCTCAATTAATTAAGTATATAAAAGAACTTCCAATTGAGCAAAAAGTTGTTGTTGGAACAGAGTTTAATATGGTAAATAGATTAAGAGAGAAAAATACATATATTTTAAGTTCGACAAAACCAGAGTGTCCAACTATGAATGAGACAACTTTAGAGCATGTTTATACAACTTTAAAATCTATAAAAGATAATAAAATAAGCGAATTAACAGAGATTAAAGTAGATGAAAAAACTAGACATTGGGCAAAAATAGCACTTGAAAGGATGTTTGAAATATGATACATATAAAAAGGTTTGTAAAACAAGCAATTACTGAAGATAATGGAAGAGGAGATCTATTTTATGATATTGCTCCTGAGGGGAATTTTACAGCTAAAGTTATCTCTAAAAGTGAAGGTATTTTAGCAGGTGTTATGTATGCTGATATTCTTGCACGAACAGAAAAACTAAAAGTTGAGTTTCTAAAAAAAGATGGAGATAAAATAAAAGCTGGGGATATTTTGGCAAAACTTGAAGGTAGAGCTTCAAAACTACTTTCAACAGAGAGAAGTTTTTTAAATATGCTTCAACATGCAAGTGGAATAGCAACAATGGCAAATAAATTTTCAAGTCAAATAGAAGATTTAAATGTAGTTTTACTTGATACTAGAAAAACAAGACCACATTTAAGAGATTTTGAAAAATATGCTTCAAGAATTGGTGGAGCAATAAATCATAGACTTGGGCTTGATGATTGTTTGATGTTAAAAGATACTCACTTAAGAACAATAGATAACTTAAAAGAGTTTGTAAAAAAAGCTAGAAAAAGAATATCTTGGGTTACAAAAATAGAAATAGAGTGTGAAACTTTTGAACAAGTTAAAACAGCTATGGATGCAGGAGCAGATATTATTATGTGTGATAATATGACTCCAACACAAATAAAAGAAGTTGTTGAATTTAGAAACAAGAACTATCCATATATTATGCTTGAAGCTAGTGGAAATGTAAGTTTAAAAACGATTAGAGAATATGCACTTACAGGTGTTGATGCAGTTTCAAGTGGAAGTATTATTCATCAAGCAACTTGGCTTGATTTTTCAATGAGAGTTGATTAATTTTGAAAAAAGATTTTATCTTAAATAATAAAATAGATATGAGCTTGTACTCAAAGGCTTTAGAATTAATAGAGAAAAGTAGATATATTTTAATAATCACTCATATAAACCCTGATCCTGATTCTATTGGAGGAGCTTTAGCTTTATCAAATTTATTTGCAGAAAATAAGATTAAACATAAAGTTTTTAATATAAGTAGTGATTTACCAAAAAATCTTGATTTTATAAATAGATTTGAGAAAATTACAAATATTTTACCACCTTTTTATGATTTAGCAATTAGTGTAGATTGTGGAACTTACAAAAGATTGGGTTTTGAAGTACCTAAAGATATTCCACTTATAAATTTTGACCACCATGCTTCAAATGAAAACTTTGGAACTATAAATTTAGTTGATCCATATAAAAGTAGTACAGCTGAAATAGTTTTTGAATTTTTTAAGCATAATGGTTTATATATTACAAAAAATAGTGCAACTGCTTTATATACTGGAATTTATGATGATACTTTAGCCTTTTCTTTAGGTCGTTGTGATGAAGAGACTTTTAAAAAGGTTAATTTTTTAGTTGAATATGGTGCAAATCCAGCTTTTATTGCAAATAAGCTATTAAGAAGAGACTCTTTGGCAAAATATAGAATAATTCCAAAAGTTTTAGAGAGTCTTGAACTTTATAAAGATGGAGAAGTTGCAACAATATATGCTTTACCAGAGTGGTTTAAAAGTACAGGAGCACATAGTAGAGATTGTGAAGATGCTTTGGATATGATTATGAGTATGGCAATAGTAAAAATTGCTTTTTTTGTTAGATATACAAATGATGCTTGTAGAGTATCTTTACGAAGCAAAGATGGTGTAAATGTATCAAAAATAGCTTCTATTTTTGGTGGTGGTGGGCATTTTAATGCTGCTGGTTGTACAATTGAAATAAAAGATGTTTTAGAAGCAAAAAATTTAGTATTAAAGGAAATTCTTGAAATTTACAAATAAAATTAATTTAAATAGATTTAGCCTAAATGAATTAGCAATTTATGCGGCATTAATTATTGTTTTAGTAGTAGCTGCTTTTATATTTTTCTCTCCAACTTTTGAAAGAGAAAAACCTATTGTAAAGTTTGAAAATGAGATAGAAGGAAAAGAGATTTATTGGAATTTAAAAACTCCAATAAAAGTTTTAATTGCAGAAAAAAGTGGAATAAAATCATTTAAAGCTACATTTAATGATGGAACTACAAATATAGAGTTAGATAGCAAAATTGAAGCTGAAGATTTAGAAAAAGGAATTTATAGTGTTGAATTAAAAGCACCAAAAATGACTGAACAAATCAAGGCAAAAGAGGGAACTATTAGCCTTGAAGTTTATGATAATAGTCAATGGAATTTTTTTAGTGGAAATAAAACCCTAAAAAATACAAATTTAATTGTTGATAGAAGAAGCCCAATTATAAATGTAATTTCAAATTCATATATGATAAAACAAGGCGGAAGTGGAATTTTAATTGCTGAAATTCAAGATGAAAACCTAAAAGATTATTATGTATCTTTTAATGACCAAGAGATTTTTGAGATGTTTCCTTTTAGAAAAAACAACTATTTCATCTCAATTATAACTTGGCCAATAGATATAAATGAGTTTAAAGGTGTAAATATTATTGCAAAAGATAGTGCAGGAAATAGATCAAGTATGAGAGTTCCTTTTTATATTCAAAGTTTCAAACCAAAAATTGATAATCTAAAAATTAGTGATGACTTTGTAAATAGTGTAAGTAAGAATGTTTTAGAACTAAGTAATGAGAGTGTTCCTGACTCTATTTCTGAAGCTTTTGTAAAAACAAATAAAGATTTAAGAGCAAAAAATCTTAAAACTATGAAAGATGTAACAAGAAAAAACTTTGTAAATTCTAGTGAAATTCCTTTTGAGCTAAAAACTTTTGTAAGAATGACAAATGCAGCAACTTTTGCTATGTTTGGTGAGAGAAGACACTATTTTTATAATGATGAAAAAATAGATGAAGCTTGGCATTTAGGAATGGATTGGGCAAGTACAAAACAAGCAAATATATATACAACAAATGCTGGTAAAGTTATATTTAAAGATTATTTAGGAATTTATGGAAATAGTATTATTATTGACCATGGATATGGTGTTTCATCTTTATATGCTCATACAAGTAGCCAAAATGTTGAAGTTGGAGATTTTGTAAATGCTGGTGCACATATTGCAAATACTGGATCAACAGGTGCAGTTTTTGGAGATCACTTACATTTTGGAATTTTAATTCAAGGAATTGAAGCAAATCCAAATGAATGGCTAGATTATAATTGGATAAAATTAAATCTTACAAATACTATAAATAGTGCAATAAAAATTATGGATGGAAACAAAAATGAAACAAAGAACATTAAATAAAAGTGTTGAAATTGTAGGAGTTGGGCTTCATAAAGGAGTTCCCGTAAAAATGAGGCTAGAGCCACTTCCAGAAAATAGTGGGATTATTATTTATAGAAGTGATGCAGCTGTTACAATTCCACTTAAAAAAGAGTTTGTTGTAGATACAAAAATGGCAACAGTTTTGGGGAAAGATGGAGTTATAGTTTCAACTATTGAACATCTTTTATCTGCTATTTATGCCTATGGAATTGATAATTTAAGAATTATTTTAGATAATGATGAAATTCCTATTCTTGATGGAAGTGCTTCAGGATATTGTATGCTAATAGAAGAAGCAGGAATTAAAGAGCAAGAAGAGAGCAAAAAAGTTATAAAAATAAAAAAAGAGGTATCTGTATCAACAGAAGATGGGAAAAGAGTTAGTTTAAAACCATCTAATAGAATTATTTATGACTTTGAAATCAAATTTAACCATCCAGCAATTGGAAGCCAAAAATATCATTTTGATTACTCTATTGAAGAGTACAAAGAGAGTATTGCAAAAGCTAGAACTTTTGGTTTTCTACATGAAGTTCAATACTTAAGAAGTATAGGTTTAGCTCTTGGTGGGTCTATGGAAAATGCAATAGTTTTAGATGAATCAAAAATTCTAAATCCTGAAGGGCTTAGATATGATGATGAGTTTGTAAGACATAAAATTTTAGATGCGATTGGGGATATGGCACTTTTAGAATATACAATGATAGGTGAATATGATGCAGTTGCTGGAAGCCACCACTTAAATCATCTATTAACAAAAAAACTTTATGAAGATAAAGAAAATTACGAGATTGTTGATTTAGAAGAGGCTAAAAAAGAAGCTGAAGTATTTGAATTAGCTTTTGCAAAACAACTAAGCGAGTAAAAGTTGATTGAAATTTTAGTAATAACTATTTCAAACCCTTTATTAATTGGTATTTATAAAAATAAAAAACTATTAAAAGAGATAAAATTAGATGGACTTACATCTGATAAACTACCTCTTTTATTTGAAAATTTACTAAAAGAGTTCGATATAAAAACAATCTCTTATGTAAATACACCTGGTTCTTTTATGTCTATAAAAATAGCATATATTTTTCTAAAAACTCTTACACAAATTAAAAATATAGAGTTTTTAGCAGTAGATGGTTTTACTTTTAATCAAAATTCACCAATAAAGGCTTTGGGGAAAAAATACTTTATAAATGAAAATGGAGTTATTAAAGTAGATTTTTTGCCAGAATTTTGTAAAATCCAAGATTTTGAATTACCAGAGAGTTTAGAAAATATACAATTTTCAAAAGAGACTCTTCCGATATATAATTTACCAGCTGTATAAAATAGTTATAAAAGATAGTGTTTCCTTATTTGAAGGGAACAATTTAAAAAGGAGAATATTTGAGAATAAGTGTTCCAGCTACAAGTGCCAATTTAGGTCCTGGATTTGATTGTTTAGGTCTTGCCGTAAGTCTTAAAAATCAAGTAATAATAAAACCATCAAAATTTCATAGTGTTTCATTAAAGGGTGAAGGAGCAAATAACCCAGCTCTAAAAGATAACAATATGTTTATCTCAATTTTTAATGATTTTTATCACAATTTATCAAATAAAAAAAGATTTTTTAGATTTGAGTTTTTTAATGAAATTCCTCTTTCAAGAGGATTAGGAAGTTCATCAGCAGTTATTGTTTCAGCAATTGCTAGTGCTTATGCAATTGAGGGAATAGAACTTGAAAGAGATAAACTTTTAAATTTAGCTTTAGCATATGAAAGTCATCCAGATAATATAACACCAGCTGTTATGGGTGGTTTTAATGTGGCAACTGTTCAAGATAATGAAGTAAAATATATAAATAAAACTATGCCAAAATCTTTAAAAGCTGTAATTGTTGTACCAAATAGACCTATTTCTACAGCTCTTTCAAGAAAAACTTTACCATTTAAGTACTCAAAAGAAGATACAATTTTTAATATTTCTCACTCTTCACTTTTAACAGCAGCATTTATGAGTGAAAATTGGGAGATGTTAAAATATGCTTCACAAGATATGGTTCACCAAAAATATAGAATGAAACATATGCCAGAACTTTTTGATGTACAAAAAACTGCTTTAAAAAATGGTGCTTTAATGAGTACATTATCAGGTTCAGGTTCAACACAATTTTCTATAGCTTATAACCAAGATGCAAACAAACTTGAACAAGCTTTAAAAAATAAGTTTCCTCATTTTAGAGTTTTTACAATAGATTTTGACAACCAAGGTGTTAAAATTGAACTTTGATAAAAGCTTTGCTATTAAGAAAAATTTAGGTATAATGTTTGCCTAGTTTAAAAATAATCCTAAGAACTTGTATTTTTTGTAGAGGAAAATATGAACAAAAAGTACTACTTAGATTAAAATGCTTCGAGAAAAAGTTGTCAATTTATGATAATTTTGGAAGAAGCTTTTATATTTGTAACTCATGTCTTTCCACACTAAACGAGAATACAAATGAAAAAACTTATAAAAAATATGAAAAAGCACTCTGTAGAGAGTGTAAAAATAACGATAAATACGTTATACAACTTAAGGAGATTCTAACAGATGTCAGATACAGTAAGAGTTTATGAAATTGCAGAAGAAGCAGGTGCTAGTAGCCAAGATGTAATTACTAAGGCAAAAGATTTAGGAATAGATTTAAAATCAGCACAAACAGCAGTTTCATACGAGGATGCAGAAGAGATTACAAACTATATTCTTACAGGAAAAAGTAAGAGAATAAAAGAGAGTGTTCCTGCAAAACCAAAAAAAGTGGAAAAACCACAAGAAGTTGAAAAAGAGATTGAAAAACCTGTTGCTAAAAAAGAAGCTATTGATGTTGAAGTAAAAAAACCTGAAGTTAAAAAAGTTGCAATTTCAAAACCTATACAAAAAGCTCCTATTTCAAATACGAAAGATAACAACCTAGAAATAAATGAAGAACAAAATAAAATTGTTCCTAAAAGAAAAGGTTTAGTTATTATTAAAAAGAAAACACCTAAAGAAGAGAGTGTT
Organism: Arcobacter vandammei; assembly: GCF_016106035.1. Taxonomy (GTDB): domain Bacteria; phylum Campylobacterota; class Campylobacteria; order Campylobacterales; family Arcobacteraceae; genus Aliarcobacter; species Aliarcobacter vandammei. The sequence goes on along the minus strand of NZ_JADKPZ010000003.1, from coordinate 43,176 downwards.
GTCTCAAATAATTTTGAAAATAATCAAGAAAAAAAACCTACAAAATCTTTAAGTGATATTTTTGGACCAGATGACTCTAATTCTGAACCAGTAAAACACAAACCAGCTAGTGAAATTTTTGCTCCAAAAGTAAAAAAAGAGAAAAAGAAAAATCCTGTAAAAGCTCAAGAACATGGTAAAAAAATCGAAGTTGTAAAAGGTGATGATGATTTTAGAAGTAGTGATGACTCTTTATTAGGAGATGAAGTTGTTCTTCTTGATATGGATTTACAAGATAACTTCAAAATTTTTGATGAACCAAAACCTGTAAATACTACAAATCACTCAAGAAGTTCAAAACCAGCCGCTTTTGGAAATGTTCCAACTGGTCTTCAAAGAGGAAAAAGAAAGAAAAGAGTTGTTAGAGTTCAAGAAAAAGCTGAAATATCTTCAGTTACTATTCCTGAAGATATTAGAGTTTATGAATTTGCAGAGGCTTGTGGAAAATCTCCTGCTGAAGTTATAAAAGTTCTATTTAGCTTGGGTATGTTAGTTACAAAAAATGACTTTTTAAAACAAGATGAGTTAGAAATTCTAGGCGATGAGTTTGGAATTGAAGTAACTGTAAAAGATGCTCTTGAAGAGGTAAACTATGAAGAGAGTTATGATGAAGAAGTTGATACAAGCTCATTTGTAACAAGACCTCCTGTTGTTACAATTATGGGACATGTTGATCATGGTAAAACTTCTCTTTTAGATAGAATTAGAAGCTCAAAAGTTGCAAGTGGTGAAGCTGGTGGAATTACTCAACATATAAACTCTTATACGATTGTAAAAAATAATCAAAAAATCACATTTGTGGATACTCCAGGTCACGAAGCTTTTTCTGCTATGAGAACAAGAGGAGCAAATGTTACAGATATTATTATCATTGTTGTTGCGGCTGATGATGGAGTAAAAGCTCAAACTGAAGAGGTAATCTCTCATGCAAAAGCTAGTGGTTGCCCAATTATTGTAGCTATGAATAAAATGGATAAAGAATCAGCAAATCCCGATATGGTAAAAGCTCAAATGGCTGAAAAAAATCTAACTCCTGTTGATTGGGGTGGAGATATTGAATTTATTGGAGTATCAGCAAGAACTGGAGATGGAATTGAAGATTTACTTGAAAATATCTTAATTCAAGCGGAATTACTAGAGTTAAAAGCTGATCCTACTGCAAAAGCAAAAGCAACTGTAATTGAAGCAAGTTTGGAAAAAGGAAGAGGTCCAGTTGCAAATATTATCGTTCAAAATGGAACTTTAAGAGTTGGTGATAATATAGTTTGTGATACAACATTTGGAAGAGTAAAAGCTATTACAAATGATATGGGTGAAATTGTAAAAGAGTTAGGATTAAGTGAAACAGGAACTGTTTTAGGTCTTAATGAAGTTCCAACAACAGGTTCTAGCTTAATTGCTATGGATAGTGAAAAAGAAGTAAGAGAAATTGCAAATACAAGAGCTGAACATGCTCGTGCTAAAGAGTTATCAAAATCTACAAAAGTTTCTCTTGAAGAGATGAGTGGACTTATTGCTGAAGGAAAAATCAAACAACTTCCAGTTATTATCAAAGCTGATGTTGGTGGTTCATTAGAAGCTATTAAAGGTTCATTAGAAAAAATTGCAAATGATGAAGTAAAAGTAAAAGTTATTCATGCGGCTGTTGGTGGAATTACTGAAAGTGATATAGTTCTTGCAAGTGCTAGTGAAGGTTGTATTATTTTAGGATTTAATGTAAGACCAACTGGTGTTGTTAAAGCAAAAGCAAAAGCTGATGGTGTTGAGATTAATACTTATTCAATTATCTATGATTTACTTGATGATGTTAAAGATGCACTTTCAGGTATGATGAGTGCAGTAATAAGAGAAGAAAATACAGGTCAGGCAGAAGTAAGAGATACTTTTGTTGTTCCAAAAGTAGGAACTGTTGCTGGATGTTTAGTAACTGATGGAAAAGTAATCAGAGGTGGACATGCAAGAATTATTAGAGATGGAGTTGTAACTTATACAGGAAAAATATCATCATTAAAACGATTTAAAGATGATGTTAAAGAGGTTGCAAATGGTTATGAGTGTGGAATTATGTTTGAAAAATTCAATGATATAAAAGTTGGAGATTTTATTGAAACATTTATTCAAATTGAAGAAAAAGTATCAATAGACGACTAATGAAAAGTATCAATTTACAAAGAACAGAATCTCTACTTATGGAGTTAATTCCTCAAGCATTATCACAGTTGGCTGATAATAGAATTAACTCTTTACCAATTACAGGAGTAAACTGTAAAAATGGAAAATATGATGCCATAGTTTACTTTGACGGAAGTGATTTTGATAAGAATGAGATAAAAGGTGTAATACAAGCCTTAATTAAAGCAAATGGAAGAATAAAAAGTGATGTTCTAGCAAGTACAGGTTGGTATAAATGTCCAAATTTTAAATTTGAAGTAGATACTAGCCTAGAAAAATCAAAACATATAGAAGATTTATTTGCAAAAATTAAAAAAGACAAAAAGAGCGAAGAAGAATGAATTTAGAAGAACAAATTAAACTAATAGTTGAAAATAGTGGTTTAAATCTTTATGATATTGTTACAACAAAAGAGCATGAAAGAAATATTTTTAGAGTAGTTGTAACTTCAAAAGATGGGGTAAACCTTGATAAATGTGCTGAAGTTTCAAGACTTATTTCACCACTTTTAGATATTGAAGAACCAATGGGTGGAGTTTATAATCTTGAGGTTAGCTCTCCTGGAATTGAGAGAAAATTAAAGAAAAAAGAGCATTTTATAGCAAGTATTGGTGAGCTTGTAAAAGTAAAAAATTATGCAACAGAAACTTACAAAGGTGAGTTAATTCTTGCAGATGATGAAAAAATAATTATAAAAACTGAGTTTGGAGAAGAAGATATTGCTTATGACAATATTCTAAGTGCTGCAACTTATTTTGAGTGGTAAAAAATAAAAATGAAAATTGATGATAATTTCTATATGAAATTAGCCATTGATGAGGCTTGGAAATATCAACTCCTAAGCTATCCAAATCCTGCTGTTGGATGTGTGATTGTAAAAGCTGGGAAACTACTAGCTATTGAAGCACATAAAGAAGCAGGTCTTCCTCATGCAGAGATAAATGCTTTAAAAACTGCATTTTTGACTTCTGAACCAAATTCTGTTTTAAAAATTAAAAATAGCAGTTCTGAGATACATGATTATTTGATAAAAAATCACAATGGATTTTTTGAAGATTGTGAAATATATACGACTTTAGAGCCTTGTAATCATATAGGTAAAACTCCATCTTGTGCAAATCTTCTATCAATTTTAAAACCTAAAAGAGTAATTATTGGCTCAATTGATACAAATAAAATTGCAAGTGGTGGAATAGAAACTTTAAAAAATACAAATATAGAAGTTACAACAAAAGTTTTAGAAAAAGATTGTGATAATCTTCTTTTTCCTTTCAAATCTTGGCAAAATAAAACTTGTATATTTTTTAAAATGGCACAAACTTTAAATGGTTCAATTGATGGAGCAATCTCATCTCATAGAGCTAAACTTTATGTACATATGCTAAGAGATAAGATAGATTTATTGCTTATTGGTGGAAATACTGTAAGAACAGATAAGCCAATACTTGATACTAGATATGTAAAAGGAAAAGAACCTGATATTTTTATCTACAGTAAAAGTAAGGTATTCAGTCAAAATATACCTCTATTTTCAATTCCAAATAGAAAAGTTATTATTAGTGATGATTTATTTAAAGTTCTTGATTATAAATTTGTAATGGTTGAAGGTGTTTATAATCTTCTTGATATATTAAAAGATAAAATTGATTTCTTTATACTAATAGTATCTCCAAAAATTAGAGCTGGAATAAATGCTTTAAATAGTTTAGATATTGATTTTGAAATATTGCATGAAAACTTTTTAGGAGATGAAAAAATAGTTTTTCTAAAAAGAGTTAAGAGATAAAAAATTGAAAAACTTGAAGATTAACTTCAAGCTTTTACTATTTTAATAAAGATACCAATTTATCTAAAGAAAAAGAGCTTTCTTCCACTTTTCCATCATTTGTAAGCATATCTACAACTTTTGGAAGCATACTAGCAATTCCTGAACTTACTTCGCTTTCATTCACACCAAATTTACTAGCTAAATTTGAAAATGTATTTTCACCTAAAGCTGAAATTAGTTGATTTGCATTTATAGGAAGATTTGTACCATTTCCAAGCCAAGAAGCAACTTGTTCACTTAGTCCTGCACTTTGAAGTTTTTGAAGCAGTCCTGATAATCCACCGCTATTATCTATTAAAGTATGAACCATATTTACAATTGAACCTAATCCATCACCTGATGTGTTGTTTAATACTTTTCCTAAAACTTGTCCTGCTATTCCATCTAATAAACCCATTCAAATCTCCTTTTTAAAATTCTTAAACTATAACATAAATAGAATTAATATTATTTAATAATTTATTTTCAATTTAATTCTTGATTAAAATCTAAATTAAACTCAATTTCAATTATATTCCCTTTTTTAACCATATTGATAGGGTAATTTACATTTATTGAGTAAAGTTCATTATTTAAATTATCGATTAAAGTAAAGAAATCTTTTGGCTCTTTTACTAAAATATTTATAATATAGCTATATTTTAAATACTCTTTCTTATTTTCTCCAATATATCTTATAAGAGCATTTTCAGGTAAAAATATCTTAAGTTGCTCCAAAACTCTCTCATTTGACATCTGTTCATCTATTAAATACTCTTTATCAAAATTTTTATAACTTGTATTAAAATCTTTAAAATCTTTTGCTACAACTAAAGCTTTAAAGTCTTGTTTTTTCCCTTTCTCAAGGCTCTCAACTTTACTATTTTCAAATATTGAAATTAATAAAGGTCGCATTAATGCAAGATTTTCTTCATCTTTTGAGAATAGTTCCATTTCAAGGCTGTTTTTATTTAATTTTAAACTATCAATAGAGATTCCATCTGCTATTGTATTAAAAATTGCTCTTATCTCTTTTTCAATTCTATCATTGAAATTTACATGATCAGGAAGTCTTAAAGAGCTATTTGTTGCTATAAACTCCTCTTGTTTTGGTGAAAATCTCTCTTTTAGCATTTCAAAATCTAAAAGTGTATAAAATTTATAAAGACCAGCAAAAATAACAGCCAAAAATATCACAAAATATAGATATTTAAAATCTCTTTTAACTCTTTTTTTTCTAGGAAGTACAAAACTTTTTTGATTTCTATTATCTTTTGCTAACTCAAAAATCTCTTCATCGATACTAATAGGAAGATAATCTACTTTTAAAAAAAGTTCAGTAGATAACTTCTCAATATCACTATTATCAAGTTGCTTTTGACTATATAAAAGAGTTACTTTTTCAACAAAAGTATTTGAGTGCTTAGAGTAAAATTCGCCTAAACTATTTTGAATTATTGTATTTAACTCAAAATAGTATATTTCATTAAATAGCTTTTGAGCCTCTAAATCATCATCATAAAAGTGTGTACTTTTTACAGATTGGTAAGTTGGTAAATCTAAAATTTTATTATCTACAATAATTCCTGCACTATTTAAAATTAAAATATATGCTTTATCATTATAAATTAAAGCTAAAAATTCGTTTCTACAAATATTTTTTTCAATATACAAATTCATTATATGAAAAGCTGAATATATGAAATCTATTCCTGTTTTTACAAAAAAGTTTTTTGTTTCAAAAAGTGTTGTTTTTAAAACTGCAATATCATATTCCATATTGAATTTTGCTATTTCACAATCTTTTATCTTACTAGATAGCTCTTTTGGAACTAAAGAAGTTGTATCACTCAATAACAAAGTTGAAATATATGTAAAATCTATCTCTTCTTGAGAGCTATTTAATTTTTGAGCAATATCTGTAGGTAAAATATCATCTTTGCACAAGAAATTTGAGTTATTTGTCTCTAAAATTAGATTATTACTAAATTTTCTATACTCTAATTTTACTTGAGCATCATCTTTTAAAACATTTATATATAAAGACTCTTTTTTAAACATTTTTCCTACTTTATTGAGTGAACTAACATCTTCTCTTTTATCAAAGTTTTTGCCTCATCTAGTTCCATATTTTGCACACTAAAGGCTTCACCTATATAAAAATCTATTCTTCCAAAAGGCTTTGGAAGTACAAACTTATCCCATGATTTAAATTGCCAATATTTTGTTGGGATAGAATTAAAACATCTAATTTTTCTTCCACTTTTTTGTGAAATTACTACAACACCATCTGCTACACTATATCTAGGACCTCTTGGACCATCAGGTGTAATTGCTATATCATTTCCAGCTTTTAACTCTTTTAGAGCATTTATTAATACTTTTGCTCCACCTTTAGAACTAGAACCCCTAATTGCCCAAATCTTAAACATAGAAGCTAATTTTGTAATTGTCTCTCCATCTCTATTTTCGCTAATCATAGCTTTTACTGTTCCAGTTTTTCTAAAAGCTTGATAGTTAAATATTTGTCCTAATAAATCTCCGTGCCACATACAAACAATAAATGACTCTTTGTCATCTTTTGGATGATGATAAACTTTTTTATTTGTCATATATATAAATTTTACAACAAAATATAATAAATATGGTGCAAAATTTCTTTTGAATTTTTTCCACATTAGATATTTACCACTTCACCTTTTAAAGAAGTTCTTGTAACTTCAGTTATTTTTACATCTACAAATTTTCCAAGTAACTCATCACTTCCTTTTGTAAATACAAGAAAATAGTTATCCGTATATCCACTTACTTCACCATTTGGTTTTAAACTCTCAACTAATACATTTACAGTTTTTCCAAGCATATCTGGCATACTTTTTTCTAAATATCTCTTATGAAGTTCAATCAACTCTTCAAGTCTTGCACTTCCAATCTCATCAGCAATCTCTTGCTCTTTTAATTCAAGAGCTTTTGTTCCAGGTCTTGGTGAATATTTAAAGTTGAAAATTTGATCAAATTTAACTTGATTTACAACATCTAAAGTATCTAAAAAATCTTCGTGTGTTTCCCCAGGAAAAGCAACAATAATATCAGTTGTAATTCTTAAATCTGGAATTAAATCTCTCATTTTTGAAGCTCTATTTAAAAACCACTCTTTTGTATATCCTCTTTTCATAGCTTTTAAAATAGAAGTTGATCCACTTTGAAGTGGCATATGAATACATTTTGAGATTTTTGGGTTTCTTGCAAACTCTTCAATAAACTCATCATCCATATGAAGTGGGTGCGGAGAAGTAAATCTTATTCTTTTTAAACCTTCTATTTTTGAAACATCTTGCAAAAGTTTTGTAAAGCTATATTTTTCTCTTTTATCGCTAAATCTTTTCCCATAAGAGTTTACATTTTGTCCCAAAAGTGCAACTTCAACAGCACCATTATCAACAGCTTTTTGTATTTGAGAAACTATCATTTCTGGTGGAATTGATATTTCATCTCCTCTAGTACTTGGAACTATACAATATGTACACTCTTTGTCACAACCAACAGATATATTTACACTTGTTCTAAAACTATTATTTTTTGCAATAGCAAACTCATATTGTGAGTCATCATTTGAAATAGATACTTCAACAGAGCCTTTAACATCAACTACATCTTTTATTTTAGAGATATTTCTAGCACCTAAAACGAAATCTACATAAGGAGCTCTTTTTATAATATCTTTTCCTAAATGTGAAGCTGTACATCCACAAACTCCAATTTTTGCACCCTCTTTTTTCTTTTTATTAAATTGTCCTATTTCTGAAAAAAGCTTTTGAACTGGCTTTTCTCTTACAGAACAAGTATTAATAATAATCAAATCAGCATCTTCAATATTTTGTGTAGCTGTATAACCTTTGTGTTTTTCTAGCTCTGCTTGAATATGCTTACTATCAGTGTCATTCATTTGACACCCTAATGTTTGTATAAATAATTTTTTACTCATAAACTTTATAACACTTGAATATTAAAGTGCATGAACCTCATACATATACTCATCATCAGCTAAACCATATTTTATCTCTCTAAAATATACATTAAAACCATCTTTTTCTAAAGCATCAACTAAAGCCATCATATCTTTATGAGAGTTATCTCTATCGAAATAGAAGATTTTTTGTTTATCTTTTGCTAACTCTTCTTTAATTTTTTCTAATTGAGCCTTTTTTGGCTTTTCATTTAACTCTTTTCTTGCAAATAATAATTCCATTTATTAAACCTTTTTTTTGATAATTAGTCATATATTTTAGTTAAAAATTACTTTAATTTCTATAAAAGGCTAATTTAGATAAAATCCCTATCTACACTCACATTGAAAATCATAATTTTACATTTCAATGTCAAAAAAACTAAGGATAATCATGGATAAAATAATAGATATTTTAGATTCTATAGCATATGAAAAAGGTTTAAAAATTGATGATGTTGAAAATGCTTTAAAAGAAGCTCTAATCAAAACAGCTCAAAAAATGGTAGATCATACTTTGGTTTTTGATGCAAAAATTGATAGAACAAATAAAAAATTAGTGCTTCTTCAAAAAATAGAAGTAATTGCGGATGAAGATAGAAGACTTTTTGGTGATGCAAAAGATGAAGAAGGAAATAATATAAATAGTGAAAACTATATTAGTATTGAAGCTGCAAAAGATATAAATTCAGATTTAGAAATTGGAGATTTTCTAAGTTATGAATTAGAGTTTGAAAATATGGGAAGAAATGCAGCAACAATTCTTTCAAGCAATTTTGAATATAGACTTCAAAGATTTGTAGAAGAAAATATTCTTTCAAAATATAAAGAAAAAATTGGAAAAACTGTAATTGGAGTTGTTTCAAGAGTCGATAAAAATGAGAGTACTTTTATTGAAATTGGTGAGATTAAAGGTGTTTTATTAAGAAAAAATAGAATAAAAGGTGAAAAATTTAAAGTAGGAGATACTTTAAAAGCAGTTGTAAGAGGTGTAAATATTGATAAAAATTTAGGACTTATAGTTGAACTTTCAAGAACAAGTCCAAAATTCTTAGAGAGTCTTTTAGCTTTAGAAGTTCCTGAACTTAAAGATGGAAAAATAACAATCGAAGCAAGTGCTAGAATTCCAGGAACTAGGTCTAAAATTGCTTTAAGCACAACAAGTGAACAAATAGATCCAATAGGAGCAATTGTTGGAGTAAAAGGTGTTAGAATAAATGCTGTTTCTTCACAATTAAGTAAAGAGAGTATAGATTGTGTTGAGTATTCAACTGTTCCTGAAATGTTTGTAGCAAGAGCTTTAAGTCCTGCACTTGTAAATAGTGTAAAAATAGAACTTGAGCCAAAAAATGGTGAAAAAGGTAAAGCTATTGTTACAATAAATAGTGATCAAAAATCAAAAGCTATAGGAAAAGATGGTTTAAATATTAGATTAGCTTCAATGCTTACAAAATATGATATTGAGCTAGTTGAAGTTGCATCAACTACAAGTATTAATTCTTCAACTCAAACAACAAGTGAAAATGAAGAGAAAACAACTGATACATCAAGCCTAGAGGCACTATTTAAATAGTATGAAAAAGATATATTTTTACGACTCATCAAAAAAATCAAAAGTAGAGTTTATATCTTTAAAAAAAGATATTGTAAAAATCTATGTTTGTGGACCAACTGTTTATGATAATTCACATTTAGGACATGCAAGAAGTGCTATTGCTTTTGATCTGCTTCATAGAGTTTTAAAAGCAAATGGCTATGAAGTTTTTATGGCAAAAAATTTTACAGATATTGATGATAAGATTATCAAAAAGATGAATGAGAGTGGAAAATCTCTTGAAGAGATTACAAGTTTTTATATAAATGCCTATAAAAATGATATGAACTCTTTAAATATTTTACCAAACTCTTTTGAGCCAAAAGCAACAGCTAATCTTGAAGCTATGAAAGAGATGATTGAAAATTTACTTTCAAAAGATATAGCATATAAAACTCTTGATAGTGTATATTTTGATGTTTCAAAAGATAAGTTTTATGGCTCTTTATCGCATCAAGCTAGTGATGAAAACTCACTTGCAAGAGTTGAAATAAACAAAGAAAAAAGAAATAGCTCAGATTTTGCTCTATGGAAATTTGAAAAAGCAGATGATGTAAGTTTTGCTTCAAATTTTGGTAAAGGTCGCCCTGGATGGCATATTGAGTGTAGTGCTATGATTGATAAACATTTAGCCTACAAAGATGAGTCTTATCAAATTGATATTCATTGTGGAGGTGCAGACTTACTTTTTCCACACCACGAAAATGAAGCTAGTCAAACAAGATGTGCAAGTGGACAAAATCTTGCAAAATATTGGCTACACAATGGTTTTGTCAATATAAATGGTGAAAAAATGAGTAAATCTTTGGGTAACTCATTTTTCCTAAAAGATGTTTTAAAATCGTATAGTGGAGAAGTTGTAAGATTTTATCTTTTAAGCACTTCATATAGAGCAAATATCAATTTCAATGAAGAAGATTTAATCGCTAGTAAAAAACGACTTGATAAACTTTATAGAGTTAAAAAAAGAGTTTATGGAATATCTGGTTCAAAAGTAGATGAGAAGTTTAAAAGTGATATTTTAGAAGCTTTAAATGATGATTTAAACACATCTTTAGCTCTTTCAATTATCGATGAATTTATAAATAATTCAAATGAGAATTTAGATAAAAATCCAAAAGATAAAAACTTAAAACAAGAGATAGTTTCAAATCTTGAGTTTATAGAAAATATTTTAGGTTTTGGTGGAAGCGATGCTTACTCTTATTTTCAATTTGGAATAGATGAGAAAACTAAAGAGAAAATTGAAAACTTAATTTCACAAAGAAATGAAGCAAAAAAAGATAAAGATTTTGCAAAAGCAGATAGTATCAGAGATGAGTTAAACTCTATGGATATTTCAATTATGGATACGGCTTCGGGAGTTGTTTGGGAGTATAGATAGTTTTTATTTTTAGATTGTTGTCAAGTTTTACTTGACAACTCAAAAATCAATACAAAAACCCAAATAACCAAAGTGGGATTTTATTTTTAAACCCAATTTCAATATCATCAAGAGCCAAAAAGCTATTTTCTAAATCTTTGATTTGAGAAAAATCTTTGTTTTTTCCACCAATTTCAAAGATATATTTATCATTTACTACAAAATCACCCATTTTTGCATATTTTAAATTGTTATAAATTTTCACTTGAGATACAAAAAAACTCTCTCTTTGATTTCCACTATTTTTGTTTGAACATAGAATATTGTATAGATTTATATTCTCAAGATATATTTTATCTGGTTTATTTAACAATTTTTTATTTGAAAAATCTCCACCAATTATCTCTATTAAATCTGCTTTTTGAAGATAATAAAAGTATGAATACATAGTATTTCTACTAATTTGTGCATTGTTAGCTAAATTTTGGATATTTAACTCCATAGGAACACTACTACAAAGTAGGTGCAAAAGTTTTCTTATTGTATTTATTTTTTCACTTTCTACATTGTAAATAGTTGCAACTTCACTATCAAGGATAATATTTAAAATCTCATTTAATCTTAAATTATAAGCCATTTCACCTTCTGTAAAAAATGGATAAGAACCAAACTCTTTATAAAGTTTGAAATATTCCAAAGGATTAAAAGATTTTTTAAGCTCCATAGCTATATTTTGGTGATTATTAAGTAGCTCTTCAAGACTTAAAGGCTTAAAATCAAAATCAAATTTTATAGCCAAAAACTCTCTAAAAGACAAAGAATTTAATCTATAGAAAAGCACTCTTCTACTTAAATCTACTTTACTATTTTCAATCTCTAAAGCAGATGAACCAGAAAATATAAGTTTTATATCTAAAAAATCATAAATCATTTTTATTTCTTGTGCAAAATTACTAGCTTTGTGAATTTCATCAATTATTAATAATTTTCCACCAAAAAGACTAAACTCTTTTGCAAGTTCAAAAAGGGAATCTGCAACACTATCAGCACTTATATATAAAATTTGAGTTTGTAAATAGTTGTATTCATTTGCAATTTGTCTTAAAAGAGTAGTTTTTCCTACTCCTCTTTGACCTAAAATTGCAATATGTTTGGAGTTTTTATCTATCTTTTCAAATAAATATCTTTTGTGTTTTGGTGTGGGAAGTGAGAAAAAAAGATTTGATAACTCAAATAGTTTATCTAAATTCATAATATTCCTTTTCAATCTATTGAAAAGATTATATCACATTTTTTTCAATAGATTGAAAAATAGAAAGAAAATCTATAAAAAAATCTTCTTATACTCTTCTTCATCCCAAGCAACAATCACTTTGTTACCATATTCAATAACAGGTCTTTTATAAAGCATTGGCTCTTTTATTAACCACTCTTTTTTTCCATTTTCATCTAAGTTTAACTCTTTTAATCCAAGAGTTTTGTATTTTGTACCTTTGCTATTAAAAAGTATATTTATATCAACTTTTTTTGTCCAATCTTCTAATTGTTCTTTATTTGGAGTGTAAGTTTTGAAATCTACAAACTCAACTTCAGTATTTTGGTCTTTGAAAAATTTCAAAGCATTTCTTACACTTCCGCAAGTTTTTATACCATAAACTTTTATCATAGCTTACTCTATAATCTTTGGAACTACAAAGTAGTTATCTTCACTTTTTGGAGCATTTTTTAAAATATCATCTGAAATCTCTTTGCTTGAAACTGCAATATCTTCTCTAAAAGGAGTTCCACCACCAATAGTGCTTGAAATCGCTTCTACATTTGAAACATCAACTTCATTTAAGTTATTTACAAATTCCAACATTTGAGAAATGTCACTTTTGATTTTTTCTTTATTTTCTTCTCTTACTTTTAAACTTGAAAGCTTTTCTAATTTTGCTATTAATTTATCATCTACAATAATTTCACTCATTTCTGTACCTTTATAATTTTTCAAACTTTTATTTTATCAAAAAAAAGATTTATTTGCCTCTTTTAGCATAAAACTCTTTTTTAAATTCAACCCAATTATCATTTAAAATTGCACTTCTAGCTTCTCTCATCAAATCCAAATAATAATAAATATTGTGTAAAGATGCTAACCTAAAATATGTTATTTCTCCAGCTCTTAAAAGGTGATTTAAATATGCTCTTGTGAAATTTTTACAAGTGTAACATCCACAACTCTCGTCTATTGGTTTTATATCTTCTTTAAATTCCGCTTTTTTGATATTTAATCTTCCAAAACTAGTAAAAAGTGTACCATTTCTTGCATTTCTTGTTGGCATAACACAATCAAACATATCAACACCTCTTTCGATATTTTCTATCAAATCTTCAGGTGTTCCTACTCCCATTAAGTATCTTGGTTTATTCTCTGGCATAAATTGTGTAGTCCACTCTACTGTGTCATACATATCTTGGTTTGGTTCTCCAACACTAAGTCCACCAATAGCAAAACCATCAAAATCACTCAAAGCACAAAGTTGTGTAGCACTAAGTTTTCTAAACTCTTTGCTAGTTCCCCCTTGAATAATTGCAAAAATATTTTGATGAACTCCAACTCCTTTTGCTTTTTGCTCCATATGATACTCAATAGCTTCTTTTGCCCATTTTGTTGTTCTTTCTATTGATTTTTTTATTCTCTCATTTGTGTTTGGAAGAGCAACTAAATCATCTAGTATCATCATAATATCGCTATTTAGTTCATATTGAGTATCCAAAACACTTTGTGGTGTGAAGTAGTGTTTGCTTCCGTCTATATGTGATTTAAACATTATTCCATTTTCATCTGGTTTTGAATTATCACTTAGTGAAAATGCTTGAAAACCTCCACTATCAGTTAAAAAAGAGTTTGGAAATTTTGAAAAACCGTGAAGTCCACCAAATTTTTTAATTAGCTTACTTGTAGGTCTTAAATACAAATGATAAGTATTTCCTAAAATAATTTTTGCACCCATTTCTAACATATCGTTTGCATCAAGAGCTTTTACAGTTCCTTGAGTACCAACTGGCATAAAAACTGGAGTTAAAATAGTACTATGAGCTGTTTCTATAGTACAGGCTCTAGCACCATTTGAAGTTTTGTCAATTTGAAATTTCATAAATTTTATAAACCTTTGAGAACTTAGAGTTTAGTCTAAGAGTATTAAAGTTATCATCTTATCTAAAATCTACTATTAAACTTTTTAAGATATAATTTTGCCCATGAAAAAAATATTAATTATACTAGATGGAATAGTTGCAAAGAAGTTATTACAAAGAATAGTTGAGTCAAATACAGGCGATAATAACTATGATGTTGTATATTTAAACGATGTAATTTTACCTATTCAAAAACCTTCAAACTTTACTTTTTATAAGTTTGATCCAACTTCAAATTCTAAACTCTCTATGGTTTTAGATAAAAATATACATAGCGAAGTTCTAATGGCATTAAACTCAAAAGATGAGATGTTAAGTGTTATTAAAAATATAAGAGAATACAAAAAAAATCTTCAAATTACTATTTTAGATTATTGGGGAATAAATATAAAAGACCAATTTCTAAATATTTACAAAGGTATTGAAGTCTTAGCAAATGGTATGGTTGAAAGATTACCAAATGTACCAGTTTTAGCACAAAATATTGGTTTAAAACAAGGTGAGATTATGGAGATAAGAGTTCCGTTTGGAAGCTCTTATGCTTATAGATCAATTGCTTCAATTGAGCAAAAACAGTGGAGAATTTTTGGAATTTATAGAAACCAAAAAATGCTTGATTTATCTCCTACTTTAGTTTTAAAACCAAATGATATTATTTTAGTTATTGGAAAACCAACAGTTTTAATGAATATTTATAATGTTATAGGAAAAACTCAAGGTCAATTTCCTATGCCATTTGGAAGTAAAATATATCTATATTTAGATCTATATTTAGAGAATGAAGAGAGTGTAAAAAAAGCTATAGATGAAGCAAAATTTCTAAATAATAAGTTAAAAAATTCCCTTCTAATTATCAAAGTAACAAGACCAACAACAGTCAAAATAATGGAGATGATAAAAGATGAAGTTAAACATTTTCCTACAATAATTTTACAAATGGATTATGCAAACAAAGGCTTCAAAGAGATATTAAAAGAAGATAGTAGAAAATATAATATAGGTTTGTTAATGCTAACTTTATCTATGTTTAAAGATAAAGAAGCTATCAAACATATTTTGGACCTTAAAATACCTATATTTAAATTTGGCAAAGAGAGTTTAAAAGCTGTAAAAAATGTTGGTGTTGTTTTAAATGAAAGCGGTTCTTATGAACAAATTTCTCCAATAGTTTTTGATGTTGCAACTCAACTTAAAATAAAAACAAAAATATTTGATTTTGACCCAATTGGCGAGAAAGATAATCAAATAAGATTACTTGACCATTTTGAGAGTTTAGCGAAAATCTTTAATGAAAAAATAGAGATTATTCAAGGACAAGAAAATCCAATAAGAGAGCTTAGAAAACAGAAAGATATTTTACAAATCTTACCTCTAAAAGAAAAAATGTTTAGAAAAAGATTTTTTATTAAATTTTTCTATACAAATAGCGACTTAATCTCTTTTGATATAAATAAATTTAATCAAATTTTAATTCCAGTATCTGAATAGTAAAAAAGGAAACAAATGACGCAAAATGAACTAAATGAAGCAAGGACTAATCCTGAATTTTTAAAATATTTAGAAGAAGCAAGAGAAAATTCTATCAAATCAAAAAACATAGCTTTGATGTATGAAACTCTTGATTCTATGCTAGTTTTAGATTTAGATGAAGAGAAAATAAACTCTTTATATGAAGAGATTTTAAAATTATCATTTTTAAGTGTTGAAAAACTTTTAAATAAAGGCGATAAGCTAGATTTAAATGAGCCAAATATCTTTTATATAAGAGCTTTATATGAACATGCAATCGAAAAGTGGACAAATGAAAATATCTCTGGAGCAAAAGAGCTTTTATTTGTAATAGCAAATATAATTGATGATGAAATCCTAAAAAATGCAATAAATTGTATGATTATTTCTCTAAATAAAAATATTAATTTTGATGAATTTTATGATGAATATGTAGATTTAGATGCTATTAATAATGATGAAAAATATGGTTATTTTTTAATAAATTTCAATTTCAAAATAGATGATTTTCTAAAAGAGAATCAAGATATTTTAGAAACTGAATATAAAAATTTACAACATCTAATAATGGAGAGAAAATAGTGAGAGTTCATTTTATAGGAATCGGTGGAATTGGATTATCAGCACTAGCAAGAATGCTAAATTTTGATGGACACAGTGTAAGTGGAAGTGATATGAAAAGCTCAAGTATCACAAAAGAGCTAGAAATTGAGGGAATAAAAGTATCTTGCCCACAAGCTTCAAAAAATATTAGCCCTGATTTAGATTTAGTTATTTATTCAGCTGCTGTTACAGATGAAAACCCTGAATTAATCGAAGCTAGACTTAAACAAATAAGAACTTTATCAAGAAAAGAAGCTTTGCCTATAATTTTGGGAGATAAGAGAAACTACTGTGTAGCAGGGGCTCACGGAAAATCAACTACAACGGCAATTTTGGCAACTATTTTGCAAAGTAGTGCTTTAATTGGGGCAATTTCAAAAGAGTTTGGAAGTAATTTTAGATATATTGATAAAACTTTAGCTTTTGAAGCAGATGAGAGCGATGCTTCATTTTTGCTTTCAAATCCATATTGTGCAGTTGTAACAAATGCAGAGCCTGAACATATGGAATATTATCACTATGATTATGATAAATTTTATGAGTCATATGAAACTTTTTTATCTTTGGCAAAAAAAAGAGTTGTAAATGGTGAAGATAAAGATATAGCTAAACTAAAAATTGAAGATGCAACATATTTATACCCATCAAAAGATATAAAAAATCTTTGCTACACTATAAAAGATGGGCAACCTTGCACAAAATTTGATTTAAAAGATTATGGGACTTTTGAAGTTTGGGGCTTTGGTTTTCATATAGCTTCAAATGCCTCTTTGGCTATCTTGGCTGCTTTAAATGAGCTAGATATTGAAACTATTAGAAAAAATCTTCTAAACTACAAAGGAATAAAAAAACGATTTGATATAGTTCAAGCAAATGAAAAATTTGTGGTAATTGATGACTATGCACATCATCCAACAGAGATAGCAGCAACTATGAAATCTGTTGAGCTATATGATAATCTTACAAATTTTAACAATAGAATAGTTCTTTGGCAACCACATAAATACTCACGAACTGCTGATAATTTGGAAGGTTTTAAAGAGTGTTTTAAAAGATGTGATGAGCTTATAATCTTGCCTATTTGGACTGTTGCAGGAGAGAAAAAAATAGAAATAGATTTTGCAAAAGAGTTTGAAAGATATAATCCTATTTTTGCAGATAGAGTTGTAGCTTATGAGGGAAAAATAGAGCTTATAAAAGATGATAAGATTATAAAAACTTATGATGAGGGAATATTTTTAGGTGTTGGAGCTGGAGATATTACTTATCAGTTGAGATATTAAATTTTAGATATTTAAAAAAAGTTTTTGTTAAATTACAAAAATTTTCCCATTTTCTATTTTAATTTTATTATCCAATTCGTACTCTAAAATCTGATTTGGATATTTTAGTATAGCTTCATCATAAAATGGTGAAGTTTTGCAATACTCCAAAACTTCATCAAAAATCTCTTTAAAAAGCCCAACTCCTACTATACTTTCTACAAACTCATCAATATCATAAATAGCTGTAGCCATTCCTTTTTTTAGTAGTTCATTTGTGCCTAAACTCTCATTTAATCTATGTGGTAAGACAAAAATCTCTTTATTTTGTTTTAGTGCAAACTCAACAGAAGTTAAACTTCCAGAATTCAAATCAGCTTCACAAACTATAAGTTTTTCACCCAAACTTACAACTAGTTCATTTCTTAAAACAAAGGTGTAGTTTCTAGCTTTCTCACCTAGTTTAAAGTTAGATAGCATAAGTCCTTGTTTTTCAATATCTTTTATCAAATTCAAATTTACACTAGGATACCTAATATCCAAACCATTTCCTACAACTGCAATTGTATTTGCAAATCCTGCACTACTATGTGCAATAGCATCAACCCCCATAGCAGCACCACTAACTATACAAACTCCATTTTGAGCTAACTTAGTAGCAAGTTTATATGTAAACTCTTTTGTATAAGAATTTGGTCGTCTAGTTCCTACTATTGAGATTTTTTTTCTTTTTAAAAGTTCTAAGTTTCCAATATAAAAAAGTTCACTTGGATATTTTTTCATATTCTTTAATTCTGGAATTTCAAAATTAATTTTTTTAATCATTTAAAAACCTAATATAATAATAAAAATTATTATACTAAGTTTTTTATAAATATGGAAGTTTATTTAGTAAAACTGGTTCTACTTCATTTAAAAGATGTTTTGACTCTTTTAAAACTTTTATTGTAATATCATAAGGATGCCCAATAGCAATTGAATATCCTTGTTTTTTTGCTATTTTTATAGCATCTTTTAATTGATTTTGAATAGCTGTAAAATCTTTTGTATTATCTAAAAAAGTATTTCTAACAATATATGGCATATTGTATTTAGCAGAGTATTTTTTTGCTACAGATTTTGCACTTGTTCTGCTATCTACAAAAATAAAATTATATTTATCCAAGGCTTTATACAATTTTGCCATTGCTTCATCATTTTCTGTAAAAACTGAACCTGTATGATTATTTGTATATTTTGCTTTTGGATACCACTCTCGTAGCTTCTTAACTCTTGCCTCAATTTGCTCATAAGTATCGCTTACTTTCAAAGTATCAATTTCAGCCCCTTTAAATGCACTTGAAGCTTGCATAGGAAAATGTATCATATGAAAAGGTACACTTTGCGCAATTTGTGCAGAGTTTGGATGTCCTTTTGTAGGTGGTAAAAATGCCATAGTAACAGGATAACCAATATTTAAAATACTCTCTTTTTGTTTTTGTGTACTAACATCATCTATTATAATTACAAGTTTTGGTTTTATTTTTGGATTATGTATATATTTATCTTTTGAAGTTATGATAGATTTCTCATCATATTTTTTTTCTTCTTTTTTCTCTTCTTTTTTTGTTATTTGCTCTTTTATATTCTCTTTTTTCTTCTCAGGTTCTTTAATTTCTATATTTTTTTCTTTAACTATTTTTTCATCATTTATTTTTTTTATATCTTCAATTTTTTGAACAATCTTTTCATTTATACTATCTTTATTCTCTTCAATATAACTTTTTTCTAATTCAAAATTTGTCTCTTCAAAATGCTCTTCTTTTTGAGCAATATTATCTTTTATTATATTTTCCTCGATACTCTTATCGTCAAAAATATTTAGTTCACTCAAAATTCTTTTCTCATTTAATGCTTGTTTTTCTTTATATAAAGATGGTGTTTTTTCTATCTCAACAATTTTTGTTTCTATTTCTTGATTATCATTTGAAAATATAAAATATAATCCTATTGAGATAAATAATATGGAAGCTAGAAGAAGTAAAAATACTTTTGATAATTTTTGTTTTGATATTTTTCTTCGTGTTTGTCGTATTTTAGTTTTTAGTTTTGATCTTTTTTTTGCCATAAGAATTTTTTATATTTTAAGAGCAAAAGCTCTTAAAATATAATTAGTTAGTCTCTTGATTTACTATTTTTTTAGATGCAATCCATGGCATCATATTTCTAAGTTTTACACCAGTTTGCTCTAATAATGAAGCTCTAGTATATGCTCTTTCAGCATTCATTCTTGGGTATCCAGCTTGTCCTTCAAGTATGAAATCTTTAGCAAATACACCATTTTGAATCTCTTTTAAGATTTGTCTCATAGCTTTTTTAGACTCATCATTTATAACTCTAGGACCAGATACATAATCTCCGTATTCAGCAGTATTAGAAATAGAGTATCTCATATCTGCAATTCCACCTTCATACATTAAATCAACAATTAATTTTAATTCATGTAAACACTCAAAGTATGCCATTTCTGGCTCATATCCAGCTTCTGTTAATACTTCAAATCCAGCTTGAACTAATGCAGTTGCTCCTCCACATAATACAGCTTGTTCTCCAAAAAGGTCAGTTTCTGTTTCATCTTTAAATGTTGTTTCAATAATTCCAGTTCTTCCACCACCAATAGCACTTGCATATGCTAGAGCAACAGCTTTTGTATCACCACTTGCATCTTGATGAACTGCGATTAAATCTGGAATTCCTCCACCTTTTACAAATTCACTTCTTACAGTGTGTCCTGGAGCTTTTGGAGCAACCATCATAACATTGATTTTTTTGCAAGGAATAATTCTTTTATAGTGAATATTAAATCCGTGTCCAAATGCTAAATAAGCACCCTCTTTTAAGTTTGGTTTAATTTCATTTTCATAAATTTCAGATTGACTCTCATCTGGTAAAAGAATCATTACAACATCAGCAATTTTTGTAGCTTCAGCTACTGTTAAAACTTTGAAACCTTTTGCTTCAGCTTTTTTCCAAGACGAACCATCTTTTCTTAAACCAACAACAACTTCAACACCGCTATCTCTTAAGTTTTCAGCATGTGCGTGACCTTGTGATCCAAATCCAATCATTGCTACTTTTTTTGATTTGATTAACTCTATATTACAATCTTTGTCATAGAATACATTTATTGCCATTTATCTACCCTCTATTTTTTAAAAATTTAGCAAGATTATACAAAAGCTAAACTAAATATTAGATTTAAAGTAAAAGTTATATAATAGAGCAAATTAATAAGGATAAAAGTGTTAAAAAAATTATTTAAAAGTATTTTAGAAGAAGATTTTAATTTTTCACAAGAAGAAAAAAACATAGTAAATACATATATAAAAGATGAAATTATCATACAAAATGGTGATTTTTATGAGATAAATTCAAAGTATAAAATAGGTACTTTAAAAATAGAAAAGAACTTTGCTATTTTAGAAGATTTGATAAATCCTATAAAAAATATAAAACTTGAATTAGAGCATTTAAATGGTGCTTTTAATGGAGATTTAGTACTTGCAAAAAGAGTTTTTAACCCACGAAGTAAAATAAAAGCAAAAGTTATAAAAGTGCTTGATGGAAAAAAAGCTGAAATTTTAGTTTATGTAAAAGATAATTTTTTTGTAACCATGAAAGAGAATATTGTATTAAATGCAAAAGTTTCTAAAAACTACAAAGAAAATGATGTTTTAATAATTGACAACAAAGAGTTTAAAGAGATTAAATTTATTGGAAATTTAGATGAGCCAAAAATAGATGAGTTTATATCTTTATATATTTATGAAGAACTTTATAGAGATGAAAAACCTGCTATTTATGAAGAAGCAGATAAAAATGAAAAAGATGAAAATAGAGTAGATTTAAGAGATTTGCCATTTTGTACAATTGATCCAAATAGTGCAAAAGACCACGATGATGCGATATATTTTGATGAAGAAAATAGCACTCTTTTTGTAGCAATTGCTGATGTTTCGCATTTTGTAAAAGAAAATAGCGAACTTGATATTTTAGCTTTTAAAAAATCTTCAACAATATATTTACCTACAAGAACTTTGCCAATGCTTCCAAGTATTTTAAGTGAAAATCTATGTTCATTAAAAGAAAATGAAGATAGATTTGCCTATGTTTTTAAACTAAAACTAGATTTAAAAAATTTAACTGTACAAAAAAGCGAACTTTTCTCTGCAATAATAAAAAATCATAGAAATTTCTCTTATGGAAGAATTGATAGAGTTTTAGATGGAAAACTTGACCAATACAACAATATAGAAAAAGAGATTTTTGACTATTTACTTCCACTTTACACTCTTACAAAAAAACTTAGAGAAAAAAGACTAAAAAAAGGTTACGATTTTAGAAGCCAAGAGAATAGATTAAAGTTAAAAAACAATCTATTAGAAAATATTGAAGTTGAAAAATCAACAGCTTCTCACCAACTAATTGAAGAGTGTATGCTTCTAGCAAATATTGAAGCTAGTAAAAAAGTTGGAATTTTAGGAATTTTTAGAATTCACGAAGAGCCAAGTTTTAAAGCTTTATCAAAACTAATTGATGATGTAAATATTTTAGGAGTAAAAGCAAAACTTCAAGATAATGTTCATCAAACTATAACTCATATTCAAGAAGAGGCAGATAAACTGCTTTTAAGAGATGAAGTTGATGAACTTGTTATTCAAAGCTTAACACAAGCAAAATACTCTTCAAAAAATCTAGGACACTTTGGTTTAGGTTTTGCTTCATACTCACATTTTACAAGTCCTATAAGAAGATACTCTGATTTGGTTTTACATAGAATTTTAAAAAGTAAAAAATTACCAAAAGATATTGATGAAATTTGCACACATATTTCAGAGCAAGAGAGAAAAATAGATAAGCTTGTTTGGGATTTTGAAGATAGAACTTATGCTAGATGGGCAAAAAATAATATTGGAACTATTATAAATGTAAAAATAGTAGATATGGAAAAAGGAAGAGCTATTTGCTATGACAAAATTGTTGGTTTGAAAGTTGTAATTGAAAATTATAAAGGGCAGAAACTATTTTCAAAATATAGAGTGAAAATAGTTTCTAGTTGCCTAGCAACAAAATTGATAGTGGCTACTTTATTGTAGAACACTTATCAATTGTAGCAAAGTATGGTTCTACTTTTTCATTTGTTACATATTGACCAATTAATTTCTCTTTTTCGTTTATAAAAATTGGTGCAACTAAGTTTATAATTGAGTATTCAACTGGATCTTGAGATACAACAGCAAAATAAGTCTCGAAATCATCTTTTGATTTAATTTTTAATGCTTCTAAAGTTTTTTGATCTATTTCAAAATCAAAAGTTACTTTATTTAAAACATTTATGTTTACAACTGTTATTTTAGTTTTATCTTCTAATACTAAAAATGAGAAAAACTCATCAATTTTCTCTATTGACAGATTTGAAGCACCTTCAAAACCTAAAATTGGTAAAGCAATTTTATACATATAAACCCCTTTTTTTGTTAAAGTTAAAAATTATAATAAAAGTAAACTTAGGATATTATTTTGTTATGTATAAAAATGAATTCGATAATTGTCTTAGACAAAACAAAATTTACAAATCTTATATGTTTTATGGTCAAAGTATCTATTTAATTGAAAGATACTCTTTGGATATTGCTAGAATTTTAGCAAATGGAGATGATATAGAAAAGTTATATTTTGAAGAATATGATTTTAAAATTGCAAAAAATAAACTTTTACAATCTTCACTTTTTTCAAATAATAATATTTTACTTATAAAAACAGATAAAAAAATTCCAAAAAAAGAGTTAGACTCATTAATAGAGGCTTGTAACACAAACCCAAATAGCTACCTTATAATTGCTTGTTTAGGAGATAGTGATTTTAAAACAATGGAGAGTAGTTTTAATGAAAAAACAAATAGTGTTTTTGTTAGATTTTTCCAAGCAAGTGATAATGAAGCTATCAATTTTTTGGAGTTTGAAGCAAAAAATTTGGCTATGAAATATGAATTAAATGCCTTAAGCCACCTATATTTTATGCACAAAATGGATTTAGCACTTTGTGTAAATGATTTAAAAAAACTAGCAGTTTTAAATGAACTAATTACTATAAATGTTGTTGATGCAAACTGTTTTGGTATGGCTAGTGTTAATTTTGAGGATTTTTTACATGATTTACTAAGCGGTAAAGATATAGCAGATGATTTAGCTCTAATCTTAGAAGAGGGTTCAAATGAGATTTTTATACTAAATCAAATAAGCTCTTTTGTTCAACAACTCTTTATGATTAGCTCTTATGCTAGAGCCTTTGGACAAGTAAATCCAAAAGAGATTTTAGGATATATTCCACCAAAAAATATTTGGGAAAAAAAATCTAAATTAGCAATAAACAGAAAACCACAGGATTTTGAAGAGATTTTAAACTATATTTTATCTTTAGAATTAGAATTAAAAATAGGAAAAATAGATAATATAAATTTATATTTACAAGCAAGTCTAAGAAAATTTACAGTTTTATTTAGATAAAATCTCGCACTTTACAAAAAATAAATCCTTGCTGATGAAATAGGAAATGTAAAGAAAATCGGCACAATCTATAAGGAGAATATATGTCAAAATTAAAACATTATGAAACAATGTTTATCTTAAAGCCTACATTAACTGAAGAAGAAACTGTAGCACAACTAGAAGGAATTAAAGCTCTATTTGAAAAAAATGGTGCAGAAATCGTTGCTTCTGATAATATCGGTATCAAAGAATTAGCTTACGAAATTGAAAAACAAAAAAGAGGTTACTATTTTGTAGCATATTTCAAAGCTCCTGCAGCTGCTATTGCAGAAATTGAAAGAAATTATAGAAATAATGAAAATCTAATTAGATTTATTTTCATTAAGTTTGAATCAAGAAAAGAGATTGCTTCTTGGACAAAAATGAGCGAAGAGGCTACAAAAAAAGCTTCTAAATAATTAAACAAAGGACCTTATTATGTATAATAAAGTAGTTATGGTTGGAAACTTAACAAGAGATATAGAGTTAAGATATTTACCTTCTGGAACAGCTGTTTCAAAAAGTGCGATTGCTACTTCATATAAGTATAAATCTCAAACTGGTGAACAAAAAGAAGAAGTTTGCTTTTTGGATATAAACTTTTTTGGAAGATCAGCTGAAATTGCTAATCAATACTTAAAAAAAGGTTCTAAAGTTTTAGTAGAAGGAAGACTTGTTTTTGAACAGTGGACAGCACAAGATGGAACAACAAGAAACAGACACTCTTTAAGAGTTGATGAGATGAAAATGTTAGATTCTAAAGGTGCTAGTGAGGGTGGAAATAGTTATAATCCTAATCAAGGATATAATCAAAACTACAATCAAGCTCCACAAAATCAATATAACAATCAAAATTCTTATGATAATTTTGGTGGTACAAGTTCACAAAAACAAAAATATGAGCAAAAAGTACCTGATATCAATATCGAAGACGACGAAATACCGTTTTAGAAAAAAGGATAAAAAATGGCAGAAAGAAGAAAATACGGAAAAAAATCTTGTAAATATACTGAAATGAAAGTAGATTTTATTGATTATAAAAACACTGAGTTATTAAAAATTTCTATGAGTGAAAGAGGTAAAATTATGCCTAGAAGACTTACAGGAAATTCTAAAAATGCTCAAGAAATGGTAGAAAAAGCAATTAAAAGAGCTAGACATATGGCATTAGTTCCTTATGTTGTTGATACTCAAAATGTTTCTGATACAGCATATGCTAGAACATTTTTATAATATTTAATTTATAAAAGGTAAAAAGGCTAGAAGATTAATCTTCTAGCCTTTTTTTATATTTAAAAACTTTTAAATTTAAACTTTTTTAGCTAAAAGCCTTCTTATATTTTCAGCTTGTTCTTTTGCTTTCTCTTCTCTTTCTTCTCTCATAGCTCTTAAATTATCAAGTGTTTCTTGTTTTTCTCTATCTAAATTTGCTCTTATTTGAATAGCTTTTCTATTATTTGAAAGACCACAAACAGCAGAGAATTTCTCTTTTTTATTTATATAAATTGTAGAAGATGAAGAAGTTGCATTTTTTGAAAATACTATTACATCATTCTCTTTTAAATTTAATATCTCCTTTGCACTAAGTTCTGTTTCTGCCATAATAGCTTCAACTTCCATTTTAGCACCAGCAATCAAAGTTTTTATATCTCTTTTTCTACTTGATTTTCTACTACTATTTTCTGTAAATATCTTTTCCACAACTTTATCTAGTAAAGATTCAAAATATGAAACAGGATAACAAATAGAGAAAAATCCTGAGTCTTCATCTATAATTATCTCTAAAACTACAAGCAATACAACTTCGTGATCTGAAACTATCTGAATAGCATTTGCATTTGTATCTTTTGACTCAATTTTAAAATTTAAGCTTGTAACTTCACCCCAAGTTTTATGTAAAATTTTTATAAACATTTTATAAAAATGCTCTAAAATCTCAACTTCTATCTCTGTTAATTCTCTATCTATATTATCAGAAGTATTAACCGCCCCACTTCCAAGTAAATCAGCAATTATCTTATGCGAAATTCCAGGATTACACTCTACAACCAATCTTCCATCTAGTGGTTTAAATGACAAAGTATTTAGTGAAGTTACTTGAGGAATTGATAATAAGAACTCACCATAAGTCATCTGCTCTATTGAAGTTAGCTTTACATCTACAAGTTTTCTAAGCATTGAAGAGAGTTCATTTATAAAATCTCTTAACATTTTATCGTGCATAGTTGAGAAAGCTTTGAGCTGATCTGGAGTAATTCTATTTGGTTTTTTAAAATCATAAATTGAGTAGTTTTTCTCTTTTGATACAACTTTATCAAGTGGGCTTATACCATCAAAATCTTCACCTTGTTCGGCTATATCTAAAAGAGCATCTATTTCATCTTGACTTAAAAATTCAGCCATTTTATCCTCTTACTTCTATATCAACATCCATAGCACCCATCTCTTTTATGAGCTTTAAAGTATCAATAATTTCACTCATTGGTAACTTCATAACTTTCATAGATCTTACTAAATCAGAAACAGTAGGATTACTTTTTGTATTTATCATAGCATTATCAATATTTACAATAGCCTTATCAGCAATTTTTACATTATCACCTATGTTCATTCCAGGATTTTTTCTCATATCATCCCACTCTTCAGGCTTTAAAGGAGTTTTGCTAATTCTAATTGTGAAGCTTCCTCTTGCAATTGTAACTGGATCAATTACAACATCCCCACCAGTTATAACTGATTCTCTATTTATATCAATAATAAGTTTTTTCTTAAATGTAGAATCAAGTTCAATATTTTGAACCATTGCTATAAACTTTACAATATTTATATTTGCTGGTTTCTCAACCTCGATAGTTCTTGTATCAATGGCAGTTGCAAGTCTTTTACCAAATTTCTCATTGATTTTTGTCTCTATTAAATCAGCATTTGTTGCTGAACTTTTAAGCAAACTTAGCTGAATTGATGTTTCGCTTTGGAAATCATAATCTATTTCATTTTCAACAGTTGCTCCATCATAGATAAAACCTGTTGTTTTATTTGCTTCATTTGCTATAATTGTACCTTGAGCAAGAGCATAAACATTTCCATCTACACCTTTTAATTGTGTTATTAAAAGCTCTCCATTATCAATAGATTTTGCATCTCCAATAGTTGAAACTTTTACTTTAATTTTATCACCTTGTCTTGAGAAAGCTGGTAAATCAGCAGTTACCATAACAGCAGCAATATTTTTTGAGTTAATTGAACCTGCTGGAATTTTTATATATGAGTTTCTTAAAAGATTTTGTAAACTTTGCATTGTAAACTTAGATTTATCACCTGTTCCTGCAAGTCCAACAATAAGTCCATAACCAATTAGCTGATTATCTCTTATTCCTATTACATTTGAAATATCTTTGATAGTTTGAGAAAAAAGAGTTGAAACAAGACAAATAACTATAAAAATATATCTCAAAATTAATCTCCAAAATAGAATAAATTTCATTTTATCAAAAATTTAATAAAAAAAGGTATAATCTAAGCTAATAAACTATTATTTGTAGGGCTAGAATATTGAATATTTATATATATGGAACACCAAGCTTTAAAAAAGAGATTCATAAAACCTTAATAGATTCAAATATAAAATTAAAATTGGGTGCAAACAACCTAATAAAAGAGATTGAAAGCCTCACTGCTTTAAAAGAGATAATATCAGAAAACTCAAAAGAGATTTTTCTCATTGATGACTCAAAAATAATCAAAAAAAATTCATTTGCAAAAAAAGTAAAATTCCTTACTCCAAAAGATGCAATTGAAGAAGAATTTCTATTAAATAGTGGAATTGCCGATTTATCAGTAGATTCTTTAGAAGAAATTCCTAAATATATATTAAAAAAATATGAGCAAGAACAAGCGATTGAAGATATAAATATACAAATAGAGCAAGAAAATAATGAAAGTTATGATGAAGATATTATAAAAAAACAAGAAATTATCCTAGATAATGATAATTTTTCGATGAACTTAGAAGAGAATTCTGAAAATTCGCAGGAAAATGAAGAACATAATTCACTAGATGACGAACTAGCAAATCTTTTGGTAAAAACCCCAAATAGTAATGAAATAGAGAAAAATGAAGAACTTGATAATAGCATTGCTGAACTTGAAAATCTTTTTGTAGATGATGATAAAATAGGAAGTGTTTATGATACAAATATTGTTGATTTTAATGATAATTTTGGATTAAATAATATATCATTTGACTATGACGATAGCACAATTATAAATGATACAAGCTCTAGTTTAGATGATGAAGAATTACTAAAAAGTTTAATGAGTAGTCAAGTTGATGATATAGAAGAAACTTTTGAAAATAATGTTGAAGAGAGTTTTGAAGATATTGATTTTCTTGATATGATTTTAAGTGAAGATAAAAATAAAAACTTAAATAAAGAAGAAGTTCCAAATATTGAAATAAAAAATGTTGAAGAAAATAACGATATTGTAAAAGAACCTGAATTAACAGAACTTTTAAACAAAATAGAAGAGACAAAACAAACAACAGAACCTATAAAAGGAGACAAAATGGCAACTGATGATTTTTCAGAACTTGATTTAATAAATGAAAAAGATTTATTAGATGCTTTAAATTTAGAACAAAGCCCATCTACACAAACAACACAAAATAGTGTTGAAGTTTTAAATCATTCAAGTAATAATGAAGTTGTAAATATTTCTAGTTCAAATATAGATGATTTGGCAAAACTTTTCTCTAAAATTTTGAATAACAAAACTTTAGAAATTACAATAAAAATAAAAGATTAATATGGATTTAATTGGTATCGCTCAAAGTACTGTAAAAATAATCTTAATTTTAGGATTACCATCACTTATAGTAAGTATGATTATAGGACTTGTGATATCTATATTTTCAGCAGTAACTCAAGTAAATGATGCATCTTTAAGCTTCGTTCCAAAAATGATAATCGTTTCTATATTCATTTTAATAACACTTCCTTGGGTTGGAGAACATATAGGTACTTATGCAACTGATTTATGGAACAATATTTTAATTTTTGGTGAATAGTTTGATAAATAAATTATATAACCTTAAAAAAAATCAAACAGACCAAATGCTAATAGTAAAATCACAAATTGATTCAAGAATAGAGCAAATAGAAGCAGAAATTTTACTTACAAAAAACAGTATAACAAGTGCGACTGTACAAAAAAATGGAGCAATTTCTGATTTTGTAATCCTAACTATGCACAAAGATACAATGAAATTGCATATAAAAAAGTTAGAAAGAGAGAAAATGAAATTAGCTGAAGAGCTTAAAAATATAGTAAATGAAATTGTAGAGCTACAAAAACAAGCTGAACAATTTAAATATATATTAGAAGAGCAAAAAATTGAAGCAAGAGCTATGGCTTTAAAACTTGAACAAGAGACAACTGAAGAGTTTATTCAAAGTAAATATATAAGAAGATAAAGGAAGTTTTTTGAATAAAATAATTATTATTTTTGCCATTTTTTTTGTTATTTTTTTAAATGCTCAAGAGACAAGTAGCTCTCTTACTAGACAAAAATTAGAAGTTTTAGAACTAAAAAAAGAGCTAAATAACTTTTATGAAGAGAAAGAAAAAGAGTATCAAGAAAACAAAAAAGAACTAGAAGATATTTTAGCTCAAATCGAAAAAGAGAAAAATGAGATAAAAACACTTCACGATAGAAATGAAGAGGTTTTAAAAGAGATAAAGTTAGAAGTTGATAGTAAAATTGCAAAAATTTATAATGCAATGAAAGCAAAAAATGCCGCAGAGATTTTTGATAATATGATTAGTGAGGGTAAAATTGATGATGTTTTTGCTATAATCTTAAGATTAAAAGAGAACAATGTAACACAAATACTGAAATTTATGGATATTTCACACTCTTCTATTATTACACATTTACTAGAAGATTATAAAAATAGAAATAAGTAAAAAAGGATAGATATGGCAGAAGATAATGCAGAAGTAAAAAGCCAAAGTAGTGGGAAAGGCTTAATGATAGTTTTAATTGCATTAATATTTATATTAATTATTGCAGTTGCTGGAGGTTTTTACTTTCTTTACAATCAAACTTCAAACTTAAGCAATAACCAAAATCAGGGGCAAGTTGAGCAACAAGCAGCTGCACCTTCAGCTGAAGCTGGTAATTTCAAAGCTG
This sequence comes from Arcobacter vandammei, assembly GCF_016106035.1. GTDB lineage: Bacteria > Campylobacterota > Campylobacteria > Campylobacterales > Arcobacteraceae > Aliarcobacter > Aliarcobacter vandammei. Next base: position 12,882 of record NZ_JADKPZ010000003.1, on the reverse strand, counting down.
ATATAAATGAGCTTGTTTTAAATCTTACTGATTCAAGAGGAAGAGAAAAACTTATGAAACTCTCTTTTTCTATAAAAAGTACAGACCCTACTATTGCAGCTGTTGTAGAAAATTATAAAGCTGAAATTATTGATGTTGTAATATCACAAATTGGAGCTAGAAGTTCTGAAGAGCTTTTGACTGTTGGAGGGAAAAATCTTCTAAAAGATGAACTTGTAAATGATATAAATGGTGTTTTAAACTCTATTCCTGCTGATAAAAAAGTAGCAAGAGATAGTGTAAAAACAATTTTATTTACAACCTTTGTTATTAAATAATGATAGTAGCAGTTAAAAGAAACAAAAACACAAACCTTATAAAAGTAGTACTTGGTGCTATTTTTGTAGCAATAATTCTATTTTTTAGCTATTCAAAATACCAAACAAATCAAGAAAAAATAAAACTTGCAAATGAAAAACAAGAGATATTAACAATCGAAGCCAATAAAAAAGAGCAAGATAAAATAGATATTGAAAAAGCTATTTTAGTAGAAGTTGAAAAAGCAGTTGAGCTTGTTGGTCAAGAGCATATAAGAACGGTAAAGATTATTGATAATAAAATAGTAATAGTATGCGAACCAAATGCAAATCTTGAAGCTCTATTTGTAAGATATGGTGCAATGGCTATGGTGAAAAAAACACTAAATGAAACTGTTATTGCTGTTGATATTAATTTTATTTTAAAAAGTAGTTTATATGAAAAATAGTATTCTTTTGGCTCTTTTAGCTTTTATTTTTACAGCTTGTAGCTCTTTATCAAAACCAACTTTAGAGTTTGAAAAACCTGAAATTCAAACTCCAAAACAACAACCAGAGCCTAGAAAGAATAAAGGCTCTTTATATTCAGTTCAAGGAACATCACTATTTGCTGATAAAAAAGATTTACAAATGGGTGATATTATTCAAATAATAATCAATGAAGATTTAACATCAAAAACCGATAGTAAAAGAGAATTAACAAGTAATAGAGACAATAACTTAGGTGGAGGGGCTTTTGCCTCAATTGGAGGAGATGAATTAGGTGGAATTGTTGGAAGTACAACAAAAACTTTAAATAAAAATTTGGGTGTTAGTTTTAATACTCAAAGTTCAACTTCAGATAAAGGAAAGGTAAAAACTCAAGTATCTGAAAAATTCCAAACAACAATTTCAGCTATTATTGAAGAGACTTATCAAAATGGAAACTACTTTATCAAAGGTAAAAAAGAAGTTTTACTTGATGCACAAAAACAGACAATTATTATTAGTGGAATTATAAGACCTTATGATATAACATCTGACAATGCTATAAACTCTTCACAAATGGCTGATTTAAAAATACTATATGAAAAAGATGGGGCTGAAGCTGATATTTTAGATACTCCTTGGGGAACAAGGCTATTAAGAAAGATATGGCCATTTTAAACTAATTTTAAGAAATGTAGTTATATAATTTTATATGTTATGAAAAGGAGTTGAGATGCTAGGTACATTAAGTGTTTCACAAACGGGTCTTAATGCTTCTAAATATGCTATTGACAGCATTGGTAATAATCAAGCTAATGCAAATACAACTGGCTATAAAAAAAGAGTTGTAGGTCTTAGTGAGATTGGTCAAGTAAATGGAATTATGACTGGTCGAGGAGTATATTTTGATGGTGTTACTAGAGTTACATCTCAATATATGTATGACAAAATGATTAGTGAAAGTTCAAAAAACAACTACTATACAAAAATGTCAAATCTTATTGGTGGAGTTGAATCTGTTTTTAAAGAGACAGCAGAAAGTGGTTTTTCAGCTGATTTAAATAGATATTATCAATCACTAGAAAATCTAAGAACAAACCCTAGTTCAGAAATATATAAAAATGAGCTAAAAAGAAATGGTCAAATTTTAGTTGATTCTTTACAAAATAAATATACAACAATACAAGATCAACAGAAATATGAAAAAGTAGAGTTCAATGCAAATATCGAGAGAGTAAATAACCTTCTGGGTGATATTGCAAAAGTAAATGATAAAATTCAAAAATTTGGAACAGCAACAAATGATTTACTTGATAAAAGAGATTTATTAGAGCTTGAATTATCTCAATATGTTGATATAAGTGTAAATAGAGATAGTGATTTTTATGAGTTAAAAATTGGTAATCAAACTGTTATTAGTAATAATACAAATGTTCAACCAATAAATGCAATTGAGGTAAAAACAAATCAAATTGATAAGTTTAATCATATAGAATATCATGCAAATAATACATTTACAATATATGATTCTTTAAAATACAATGATGATTATTCGTCAAAAAATATTGATGCTGGTGATATTATAACATTTAAGTTAAACAATCAGCACTCAGTATCAGTAACTATGGGTGAGACTCTTATGGCTGATTTAGGAGATGGTGCAGGTCTTCAATCAGTAACAGTAGATATAAATAATCTTACAAGAGTTATGACCTATAAAATAAACAGCGATGCAAATCTAAAAGATGTTGTTACAGCTTATAATGGTGATTATTCTCTTGATGCGAATGGAAATAAAATTACAAATAATAGCCAAGATAACTATCTTAGACTAGAATCAAATTTACCTGGTGTTGAAAATAGCTTTGATGCAAGATTTAGTATAGAAAAAAGAGATACAGCTGGAATACTTGAAACTACTGGTAATGTTAGAGAGTCTATTTATAAAAATGAGGTAGAGAGTAAAGAGCCTCAAAGTGATATAGGAATTGCTATTTATGAGAGAGAAATAAATGTAAGTAGTGGAATTATGAAAGCTCAAATGGAAAATTTAAGCACGAGTTCTCCAAATAATAAATATCAACAATACTTAGATAAATTGGATGCTTTTGCTATGACTTTTGGAGATATTTCAAATGAATATATCAAAATTGGGCAAGATGAATATATTTATGGAAGTGCTGCTAGTGATAATTATGATAGTGAAATAATTAATAGCTTAGGATTATTTACTGGAAGTAGTGTAAAAACTTTAGAGTTTAATGCAAAAGTTGTAAACACTATAACTCAAAGTGAACTAGATTATTTAGCAACAATTCAATGGAAAATAGATTTAACTTATGATGGAAAAGGTCAAGACTCAACTAGCAAAAATACAGCTTCTTTAAATGACTTTTTTAGAGATATAAGAGTTGCTGTTTCTGCTGATAAAGAGAGTAATGATTTTTTACAAGAAACACAAGAAGCGATTTATAACTCACTTGAAAATACTTATAACAATCTTGTAAAAGTTGATTCAGATGATGAGATGTTAAATCTTATGAAGTTTCAAGCTGCATTTACAGCAAATGCACAAATAATAACAGCTATAAATGAGATGATTCAAACAATTTTAGGTATGAGAAGATAATTTAATTTAAGGAGAACAATATGGCAAATGCAGTTTTAGGATTAGGTTCAGGACAAGCATCAACACTAAATAATGACTTAATTGAAAAATTAAAAGCAGCAGATAAAAAAGCATCAGTTGATCCAATAGAAGCAAAATTAGAAAAGTTTACTTCTGAGAGAGAAGTTATGAACAATATAGGCTCAAAAGTTGATGACCTTTTAGCAGCTGTAAAAGTTTTTAGTTTAAACCAAACAACAGGAACAAATGCTTTTAATAGTAAATCAGCTACAACTTCAGGTGATGCCGTTGTATTTGATGCAGAAGATGTAAATGCTTTAAAAGCTGGGTTTACAAATGTTGAAATTACTCAATTAGCACAAAAAGATGTTTGGCAAACAAGTGGAGCTGCTATTGATAGCTCTTTAAAAGATACAAAAATAGATAAAGGTATTTTAACTATAAATGGTAAAGATTTTGATACAGCAGATTTTACTTATGAGGAACTTGTAAAAGAGATAAATAAAGAAGTACCAGGGGTTACAGCTTCTTTGGCTGATATTGGAAGTGGTGGTTTTAGATTATCAATAAAAAGTGATAATACAGGAGAAGCAAATAAAGTAACTATTTCTGGAAGTACACTAGGGTTTGATAATGTTTTAGAAGCAAAAGATATGAAAATGAAACTTGATGGTGTAGATTATCAAAGTTCATCAAATACTATGGTAGTTGATGGTTTAAAAATTTCTGCAACAAAAGTTGGAACTTCAACTATAAATATTGAAGAAGACAATAGTCAATTAAAAACTCAAATGGAAGCTTTTGCAAAAGCTTACAATGAGTTAAATGCTACTATTGATAAAGAGCTTTATGGTACAGATTCAAGTGTTGCTGATAAAAGTGCTTTAAGAGATATTATGAGTAAATTAAAAAATAATCTTTTTGGCACAGGAAATGGTGATCAAACTATTTTTAGTTATGGTTTCTCTTTTAATGAAACAAGTGGTGATTTAAAATTTGATTCAGCAACATTTGAAAAAGCAGTAAAAACAGATAAACAAGGTTTACAAAACCTATTCGTTGGAGTTGCTGAAAAACCAGGTATTGCGACAGTTTTAGATGAAGCTATATCAATTTCAGGTGTTAAAAAAACACTTCTTGATTATGATTTAAATATGCTTTCAAGAGAGAATACATTGAAAAAAGATAAAGAAGCAGCTGAAAAAGCTCTTGATTTGAGATATCAACAAATGTCTTTACAATTTGCATCTTATGGAGCAATTATAAACCAAATGGAAGCTTCTTTTAATGGTTTAAAAATGATGATTCAACAATCAACTGCAAGTAATAACTAATAAAATAGGAAATGATTAAATTCATTTCCTATTTAAGAAAAATTATTATATACTAAATCACAAAATTATTCTAGGAGAAAAGTTTATGGGTATTGAAGCATACAATCAGCAAATAGCGGTTTCTGATGATCCTTATGTTTTAGTTTTAAAATTATATGAAGGTGTTATAAAATATCTCTCTTTTGTTAAAAATGCAATGGATGACAATAATGTTGAACAAAAATTCACATATATAAATAAAACAATTGCTATTTTTGATGAGTTAAGAAATGTTCTTGATTTTGATGGTGGAGAAGTTGCTTACTATTTAGATGGTTTGTATCTATACCAAATTGAAACTCTATTTGCTGCTGGAATTGATGATAATATCAATGCGGTTAATCAAGTTATGAAAGTTACACAAGGATTAATAGACGCATGGAAAGACGAAACTGGTCTATAAAAGCTTTAGGCGAATTAAATTATATTGATTCGCTTGACTCTTTTGAAAAAGCTGATGCTTTAGTTGTTTGGTGTAAGGATTATTTAGATAATTTCAAGATTGAAGATTTTGATTTAGAGTTAAGTGATTTAAAACAACTTGAAGAACTATTTTATAAAAATCTAAATTTCCTAAAAACTCACAAAGAATATACAAATAATGAGTTACAAAATCTTAAAAAAATGAAAAGATTTTTAAGAAATTAATTTGGTAAAAATATAATATTTTTACCAAACTTTTAATTCATTATAAATACTATCTCTCTCAACTGGAATAAAACCAGAATTTTTTATCAAATCAACAAACTCATTTTGTGCTATTCCATGTCTACTTTTTGCTCCAGCAGCACTTTGAATTGACTCTTTTTCAATAGTTCCATCTACATCATTTGCCCCAAATTCTTGAGCGATAAGTGCTAATTTTACAGTTGAAGTTGCCCAATATGCTTTTATATTTGGAATATTATCAAGTAAAATTCTAGCAACTGCGTAAGTCTTTAAGATTTCATTTGCAGTTACAGGCTCTTTTACTTTTAAGTAGTTATTTTCAGTTTGAAAAACCAAAGGAATAAAGGCATTAAATCCACCTGTTATATCTTGTAGATTTCTAAGTCTTAAAATATGATCAACTCTGTGTTCTCTTGTTTCAATATGTCCAAAAAGCATAGTAGCATTACTTTTTCTTCCTTTTTCATGCCAAAGTTTGTGAATTTCCAACCATTGCTCTGAAGTTACTTTTCCACCGCAAATTCTTTTTCGCACCTTTTCATCAAAAATCTCAGCTCCACCACCTGGCATTGAATCAACACCACTTTCACACATAGTATTTATAATATCTTCATAGCTTAGGTTATATTGTGTGCTTAAAAAGTGAATTTCAGCAGCAGTTAAAGCTTTTATATGAATATTTGGATACTCTTTTTTAATTTTTCTAAAAATATCCATATACCACTCTAATCCTGTATGAGGATTGTGAGCTGAAACTATATGCACCTCTTTTATTCCATTTTTAGATGAGTTTTTTACAGTTTCTAAAATCTCTTCATGACTTAAAGTATATTGATTTGGATTTTTTCTACTTGCACTATATGCACAAAACTGGCAAACATCTTTACAGATATTTGTAGGATTTATATGTCTATTTATATTAAAATATGTTTTTTTTTGATGTTTCTCTTCTCTTATTTTATTTGCATAATATCCCAAAGTTATAACATCTAAATCAAAAAGTTTAACTCCATCTTCATAATCTAATCTTATATTATTTTCTAATTTCTCAATTAAAGTCATTATATCCCCATTATTTACAATCTAAATCTTCTGTATAAGTTTTATCTTTTGCTCGGTAAACAAAACCAACACACTCTTTATTTAAACTGTTATCATAAAAAGCTAGTTTATAGACATAACTTTTATTTTTAGTTACAACATCTTCAACATTTATTCTATTTATTACTTTTAAATTTTTTATATCTTTATGTCCTAAATCTGCTAAAACTTCTTTAAATTTTTCATTTTTCATAGTTTCTATAAAAAAATATACAACTATTCCTAAAAAAATTAAAATTGATATTGTAATTACAGTTTTTTTAGGTAATTTTCTAGTTTCATAACTCATTTCTAAACTCTTCTATTGGTTTAAATGTACAATCAGCTCCATCATAAAACTCAATTGCTCCATTTTCTATTCTATAATACCACCCATGAATTTGAAGCGAACCTTCTTTAATTCTTTTTACAATATACGGAAAAGTAAGTAAATTTTCCATTTGATAAACTATTGATACTTTTTCAGTTGTTTGATAAATTTGCTCTTTATCTTCTTTATTTTGTGTTGCCAAAAGTGTGTACTCTTTTGCTTTTTTTCCAAGTTCCAACCATTTTTTAATATTTATAAGCTCGGGGCTATCACCTAAATCTTTATATAGACTTCTACAAGCTCCACAGTGTGAATGCCCACAAACAATAATATGCTTTACATTAAGTACATTTACAGCATATTCAATAACCGCACTACTTCCGTGATAATCATTGTCTGGATTATATGGTGGTACAAAATTTCCAACATTTCTAAGAGTAAACATATCTCCTGGTTTTGTATCAAGAACAAGCTCTGGTGTAACCCTACTATCGCTACAACCAATAAAAAGAATATCTGGGTTTTGCCCATCTTGTGAAAGTTGTTTTAAATCTGTCTCATACTTTGTAAATCTAGCTTCTCTAAACTTTTTATTGCCTTTTATCAAATCATTTATTTGCATTTAAATCCTTTATTAAATCACAAGCTTTTTTCAACTCATAAGGTTTTATATCAACCTTAGCTATAAGCCTAATAATCGCTTTTTTAACCGTTGGTTGTCTTATTGCACCAACTAAGAAGCCATTTTCTTTTAAGATTTTTTGTATCTTTAAGACCTTTTTATTATCATTTACTAGTATTGGAATAATTAGTGATTTTGAATTTATTCCTAAATAGCTTTGGATTATATTTAAATTTTGTTTAATTTTTTGTTTTAAAGCTTTTTTATTATTTAGAATATATTTTAAACTTTCATATCCTAAAGCTGTATCAAATAGCGATGGAGCGGTTGAGTAGATTATTGGTTTTGCCCTATTTTGTAAAAATTCTATTATATTTTTTGATGCCAAAATATAAGCTCCGTAAGAGCCATAAGCTTTTCCTAAAGTTCCCATTTTTATATGATTATCTTCTATTTTTATATTATAATAATCATAAATTCCTAAAAGATTTTCTCCAATTACACCAGAACTATGGGCTTCATCAACAACTAAAAGAGCATTGTATTTGTTTGCTATATCAAATATCTCTTTTTTTGCAATATTTCCATTCATAGAGTAAACACCCTCTATTGCTATAACCTTTCGTCCACTATTTTGACAAGATAAAAGCTTATTTTCCAAATCTTTTTCATCATTATGAGAAAAAGTTATTACTTGTTTAGAATCAAGTAATTTTGAAGCCAAAATTCCACTTGCATGATACTCTTCATCAATAAAAAGAGTATCATTTTTTCGCACCAAACTTTCAATCAAAGAGATATTTGCTAAAAATCCACTTCCAACAATAATAGCTTTTTCAAAGCCATTTGCTTTGCAAAGTAAATTTTCAAATTTTTGATGAATTTTTGAGTAACCATTTACTAACATTGAGGCTTTTGGTGAAAAATAGTGATTTTTTAAAACTCTTTTATAAGCCTTTTCAAAAAGTTTTTTATTTTGAGCCAAACCCAAATAATCATTTGATGCAAGGTCAAGTAAATTTTTATCAAAAACCACTCTATTTCTAAAACGGTTTGCTTTTTTTATTGCTTCTAGCTCTTTTTCGTACAAAATTTCTCCATAAATAATAAATTATAATAGCCAAAATGTGATGTTAAATAGGTTAATTACAAAAATTATAATATTTTACATAAAATGCTAGTTTTTTGCTATTAAGATAAATTATAATTCTTTTGTACTACAAAAACAAGTATACAAGTCACTAAGGGTGTTTTTTTGCGACCTTCACCCTTAGGTCACATTGTAATATTTTCTATTAATTCAATATTTTCATCACTTACAACAATAGCATCTATACAAAAAGCAGTATTCAGAGATTTTATTTGTAAATAATACTCTACACTTCTCTTAATTTTTGATAATTTTTTAGGAGTCAAATTTGAAATTGCACTTTCATAATCCAAACCAGATTTTACTTCGCAAAAACGATAAACCTCATCTTTTTTTGCAATAATATCAATCTCTCCTAATTTTTTTGCATAGAAATTTGTCTCCACTATTTGAAAACCTAAATCTTCCAAAAAGGAAATTGCTCTTTTCTCAGCAAAATTTCCCTTTTCTCTACTCATACTATTTACCCGCCACCAACAAAATTTAGAAGCTCTAAAACATCATTCTCTTTTGGCTCATAAGTATTCCAAATATCTTTTTTTACAATATCCATATTAATAGCTGCTGCCATTACTTTATCTTCAATTTTCAGCTCTTTTATTATCTCTAAAAGTGTTGAGTTATCTTTAAAATTCATTATTTCACCATTTACAGTAATTTTCACAAAATTCCTTTATATTTTTAATAAAAATGATTATACTTTTTGGGCTATTTTCTTATGCTTAAGCACTTAAATCTTTCGCCCAATTGACTTGGATTTATCAATTTCTTTACCTTTTGTAGCTCTATTTGATAATTTTTTTCATCTATTTTACTTTTTAAAATCTCTAATAAATCCAAAATTCCAAAATCAATCAAGGCTTTTGCTTGAGTTTGAAACAAAAAATCATCTACAAAATTTTCTCTAAAACAATCAATTATATAATCAAAATGTACATCATAAGTAATATCAGATTTTTTATACAACTCTTTTAAGTCTAAATTCTCTTCAAAAAAAGGAAAAACCAAATGATTTTGATAAATTCTTAAACTAAAATCATCTCGAAAATATTTATCTCCATAATCAAATGTAACAAATTCAAAAGTTTTTATATTTTTACAAAGCTTTGTTATAAAATCAAAATATGAAAGCGATATTTCTCCATTTTTAATTCCATATTTTTCGCAATGCTCTAAAATCTTCTCATCTTTACAAGGTAAAAATTCTACTTTATGATTTTCTACAAAAGCTTGATGCAAAATCTCATCTTTTGTAAATACCAAATCACAAGAAAAAGAGTCAAAAATTTCATTTGAAACAATAAAAGCACTATCAAGTTTTATATCTTCAATATCTTCATAATGTCTGAAATTTATAGAGTCTCCAAAAGAGTCAAAAAGATATTTTTTTTGAATATCTCTTAAATTCTCATATTTTTCTAAAATTGCAAAATTTAGTGTTTGAAGTAATTCTGGTTTTAAAGTATAAATAAATTGAATAATATCAGCTAGTAAATAGCCTTTTTCAGCACCTATTTCTAAAATTGTAGAGTTCTTATCTAAAAAATCATCTTCAATTGTTGAAATAATTTTTTTAGCAATTGCTCCACCAAAAAATTGTGAAACACTAACAGAGGTAAAGAAATCTCCATCTTTACCTATGTTTTTGTAGTTTGTGTAGTAGCCATCTTTTTCATATAGCCAAGAGTTAAAATATTCGCTAAATCTTATCATTCTAAGATTTTAGCAAAAGCTTATTTACAAACATCAATAACCGACTCTTGATTTGGATATAAATAAACTTCAACTCTTCTATTTAGTGCCATATTCTCTTTTGAACTATTTACAACAACTGGTTTATCAAAAGAACAACCTCTTGAAAATATCTGATTTGTTGCACCATTTCCATATATAATATTTCCTACATTACTTGCTCTTTTTTCTGATAAAGTTTGATTATAAGCATGTTTTCCTGCATTATCAGTATGCCCTACAACTTGAACCAAAGTATTTGGATAGTTTTTTAATACACTATTTATCTTTGTGATTTTTTGACTTGCACTAGATGTTGGATTTGCAGAGTTTGTTTCAAACATCATATCATCTCTAAACATTATTTTTACATATTTATCAGTATTTGAAACTATTAAATCTTGATTTGGATCCATTTGTGCATTTGGATTATTATTTACATCTGTATTTAAACTTTCAGCTACTTCTTTTGCCTGTTTATCAATACTATATCCAATCGCTCCACCAATAGCAGCTCCTGCAACTCCACCTATTACTTTGTTTCTTGATTTACTTCCACTACCAATATTATTTCCTAATATTGTCCCAGCAACTGCACCAATTGTTGTTCCAATAATTGCACCTTTGTTATCACTAAAAAAACCGCCCTCATTTTGCCCACTTTGATTTCCAGAACCTGTTGCACAACCTGTAAATAGTGTTCCTGCAAGTGCTATACTAATAATTGTTTTAAAATTTAATATTTTCATAATAAGCCTTTTTGTTATTTTTGTGATTTTAGCATACACATAGTGGAATAATTGTATAAAAACTCAACATATTTATAATAATTAAATAAATTATAATAAATTATTTAGTAATATTCAAAATTATTAAATTAACAATTGGGAACATATGAAATATATACTTTTATTAATCTTTATTTTTAGCTCTTCTTTTGCACAAAATAGTAGTGATATTATAAATAGACAAATTAAAGATTTAGAGGAAAAAAAGGCTTTTGAGCAAAGAGTAGTTGATGAGCAACAAAAAAATAGTTTAAATTTTGACAATGAACTAATTAAAATTGATCAAGATAAAAAAGAAGAAAACTGTATAGAAATTAATAAAATAAATATTTTAGGTTCTACTATTTTTAAAAATAGTGATTTTAAAGATTTAATAAAACCTTATTTAAATAAGTGTAATGGGATAAAGAACTTATCAAATTTAAGAGATAAAATTTCAAATAAATATATAGATAAAGGCTATGTTACGAGTAGAGCATATTTTAAAGCCGAGGATTTAACAACCAAAAAACTAAATATATATATTCTTGAAGGAAAAATAGAAAAAATAGAGAGTGAAAATATAAATATTTCAAATCTATTTATAAATCATAAAGATAAAGTTTTAAATCTAAGAGATTTAGAAACTATTGTAAAACAAGCAGAAAGATTACAATCTCAAAAATTGGATTTACAATTAATTCCAAGCCAGAAAGAAGGATATACTGAAGTAAAAATATTTAATCATAGCTTAGAAAATAAACTTTTTGGAAATATTGGAATAAATAATTTTGGTCAAGACAAAACAGGGAAATACCAAATATATAGCAACTTAAACTATGAAAATCTTTTTGGCATAAGTGATATTTTTAGCCTAAATTTAAACTCTACAAATCATGCACTTAAAACAAATGATAAAACACTTGGAACTTCTATAAATTACTCTTTTCCTGTTGATAGATTTTTATTTGATATTTACTATAACTACTCAAACTATAAACAGATAAACAAAGATAATTTCTCCTCAAATTATCAATCAAATGGAAATAATTACTCATTTGGTATAGATAGCTCATATAAACTTTTTCACTCTTATAAACATAGTATAGAGTTACTATTAAATTATGAAAACAAATACACAAAAAACTATTTAAATGATGTAAAACTTGACTTACAAAGTTACAATATTTCATCTTTGAGTGCAGGTTTTAAACATAATTATAAATCAGATACCTTTGATTACTATAGTAAATTAATGGTAAAAAAAGGATTGTCTGGAAATAAAGATGATATTTCTAAACAAGATATTTACTTTACAAAATATCTATTTGATTTAGGATTTAACAAATATTTTAATACAGCAAATAATCTAAAATATAATTTTTATCTAAGAGGTCAATACTCAAACAACAATTTATTTGGAACGGAAGAGATTAGTATGGGTGGGGTTTATAGTGTTAGAGGATTTAACGATGAGGGCTTGTATGGGAATAAAGGCTTTTATACAAGAAACGAACTTTCACAAATGTATCAAATAGATAGTTTAATCATTTCTCCATATTTAGGATTAGATTATGGATATGTTTCAAACAATATTTATAGTTTAGGTGGAGAGTTATACGGCTTTGTATTTGGGTCAAGAATCTATTTAAAAAATTTGGCTTAATGAAAAAAATGGGTTGCTAAATTATCATTTTTTATTATAGTTACTTAGATATTCATCTATAAGTTTTATCTTTCTTTTTTTAGCTAATCCTTGATGTAAT
>NZ_JADKPZ010000029.1 GCF_016106035.1 Arcobacter vandammei | reverse complement strand
GACAAATTCTAGTGCTTTTTTACAACTCATTGTAAATAATCCTTTTTAAATAACGATAGTATCGAACTTAGCTTAAGTTTTCAGCAACCCATTTTTTTCATTAAGCCAAATTTTTTGATAAAACTATCTTTTTTTATAAGCCCTATTTTGTTTGTGTAGCTTGTATATGAGCCATTTTTCATATAGTCATTTAAAGAGAAAAACTCTATTAGCTTATTTTGATTTAATACAAAAATATCTTCAACTTGAGTAAAAAAATATTTTTTTGCTTTTTCATCATTTTTTAAAATTTTTATTAGTTCAATATCTATTTTTTCAATAGCTTCCAAGATTTTTGGAATATTTAGATTTTTTTCACTATCACTAAAAATATCTGAATTTTTAAATAGGTTTTCTATATGTTGCTTGAATGATAAAGGCATAATATTTTTCTCTTTTTTACATTTTTGAGCTAAATATTATCTAATCAATACTTAATAAAGCAAATTATTTGCATATTTATATTTTAAAGAGCAAATAGTTTGCTTGTTGATTTGTCAATCTTTTTGGGTTAATTTTTAATAAAAAGGTTAAGAATGACACAGAGAGATTTAGCAGGAATTTTAAATGTAACTCCAATGACACTAAGAAATTGGAAAAAAGATAAACCAAGACTTTATGAACTTATACAAAAAGGATTAGCTTTTGAAGAAGCAGTAAAAAAGGCTCAAGAAAATGCAGATGAGTTAAAAGCACTAGAAGAGAAGTTTAAAATTAAAAAATAAATTTCAAACCAATATATAGTAAAATACAAAAAATTCCAAAAAAGAGAAAAAATGAAAGACTATATTTTAAACCGTTATGACAAAGACCAAAATGGAAACTTAATAATCAAAATTTTCACATCGAAAATTGAAGACTTATATGAAGATTATGATAAAAAATCATCATTTATAAAAAAAGATTTAAAGTATAAACTTGAAGAGTATCTTTTTGAAAGTGTTGATGAGATAGGAAATACTCCTTTTATTTTACAATTTAATTTTGAAGAAAAATCAACTATTGAATCTGTAAAAAGGCTACAAAGTAGTATAAATGAGTACTTTTCCTATCTAATTTTTTTGGAAAAAAAGAGTATGAAAGAGAGTTTAAAAAACTCTATTATATTTTTTATTCTTGGATTTTTGCTTGTATTTTTATCTTTTTCACTCTCAGAACACGAAAATATTGGATATAAAATTGTATCAGAAAGTATTATGATAGGTGGTTGGGTTGCACTTTGGGAAGCACTGGCTACCATTTTAGTAAACTGGTTACCACTAAAGAAAAACCTAAATATTTATCAAAAAATAGCACAAGCAAAAGTAGAGATTTTTTAAATAAATAGCAAAAAATTGCTATTTATTTTAGTAAAATTGCTTTACAAGAAGTTTCATCATCAGAAGGAATAATATGTTGCAATACTCTTGCATATTTTCCTACATAATCAACTCTTGGATATTTATCTGCAATTTTTAGTAAAACTTCATTTTGTCTTAACCACTCAAGCTCTATTGGCTTGTTATCAATCCACGCACAATTTACCAAAAGATTTTCAATATCATCAAGATTTACATCTTCAACTTTTTTGCTATGTTTTGCATATAGTTTCAAATAAGCACTCTCAACACTTTGTGGTTTTTCATCTTCAAAAATAAAAACAACTCTAAAATCATCGGCACTTAATCCGCTATCAATAGGCAAACTAGCAAGTGTAGATACTACTTGAAGATTTTTGTGTTTCTCTTTTTCTTCATAAAAAGGCTTATAGCATTTTATACAAAAAGTTAAAAAATCATCACTCAAAGGAAAAACTGCTTCACTTTTTGAGAAATCAGCACTAGGAAAACTTCCTTTTATAGCTGAAAGAAAAATAGCTGCACTTTTTTCATTTTCATTCCAGTTTATTGTAGGATAAATAGCTTGTAGAGTTTGATTTTTTAAAACTCCTTTATCAACTCTTGCAATTGCAAAAGCAAGTGGTTTTCTATACCAAGATTGCTCTTTTATATTTTCAACTAATCTTTCAAAGTCCTCTTTTGTATTTACCATTTTTTCTCCTTTTTCTTTAATTTATTGTACAAAAAATCTAATAAATAGTATCCATATCAACAAAAACATTTGATGATTTTATAGAGTGTAAAGTTTGTAAAAGTGCTTTTGAATTTTTTGAACGAATTAAAATCTCATATCTATATTTGTTTGCTATTTTAAAAATTGCACACTCACCAAATCCTACAAGTTCGATATTATCAACAGTTTTTAGATATTTTACAATTTCACTTAACTCTTCTTTTACCTTTAATCCATTTGTTGAGGACAAAACAACACGAGCTAATTTTACAAAAGGTGGATATAAATCTTTTCTAAACTCCAACTCATCATTTAAAAAATCTAAATAACTTGCATCTTCTAAATAGTGTTTAAAAAAATCTTCATTTTGTGTTTCAATAATAACTTCACCAAAACCATTTCTTCCACTTCTTCCAGCAATTTGAATAAGCAAAGATAGAGCTTTTTCTCTAGCTTTATATGAGTTCATATTTAATAAACTATCAATTCCCAAAACGATTGCAAGTTTTACATTATGATAATCATGCCCCTTTGAAAGCATTTGAGTTCCAACTAAAACATCTATTTTATTGTCATTAAACTCTTGTAAAATAGATTTTAAAATCTTCTCATTTTTTACTATATCTGTATCAAATCTTTTTATCACATTTGAAGGAAACTCTTGTTTTAAAAGCTCTTCTATTTCAGCAGTTCCAACTCTATGATTTTTTATAATTCCAGTTTTACAAGATGGACAAAATTCTGGTATTTTTTGAGCAAATCCACAATAGTGGCACTTTAAGGCTAAATCATTTTTATGTAAACTCATAGAAACACTACAAAATGGACACTCAACACTTTTTCCACAATCAAAACAAATTTGATGCTTAAAATTTGCTCGTGTTGGTAAAAACACTATTGTTTGATTAGCATTTTTTATAGAATCTTCAATTTTTTTAAGTGTATTTTGTGATATTTTTTGACTAGAATTTTCAAAAATATAGCTCTTTTGTGTTTCATAAAATGTTTTATCAAGCACAAAATATGGCATTTTATAATAGCTATTAATTGAAGGTGTTGCACTTCCTAAAATAAGTTTTATATCAAATTTTTTTGCTATAAAAATACTTAAATCTTTTGCATTATATCTTGGAGTTTGATCACTTTTATAAGAGTCATCATGTTCCTCATCAACTATTATTAAACCTAAATTATTATATGGCAAAAAAAGAGCAGATCTAGCTCCTGCAATTAGTTTTATCTTTCCCTTTTGAAGATTTTTTAATATCTCTTTTCGTTTTTTAGCTCCAACTTTTGAGTGCCAAATTGCAACAATATCTCCAAAAACTTCTTCTAATCTTTTTTGCATTTGAGGAGTAAGAGAGATTTCTGGCATCAAAAATATAGCCTGTTTACCACTTAATAGAGCCTCTTTTATAGATTTTATATAAATTTCTGTTTTCCCAGCTCCTGTTTTTGCAAAAAGTAAAGCTTGTTTTTTACTATCTAAAAAATCTTTTGCTTCTTTTTGTAAACTTGATAAAGTTATCTCTTTTTTAAACTCTATTTTTAAATCTTCAAAAATTATCTTTTTATCAAAAAATTGAAAAATAGTTAAACTTTGTCCTAAAGAACAAACATAATATTTTGCTATAAAATCTGCAATTTCAAGCATAAAAGAACTATAAAAAAAATCTGTAATTTTTAAAATATTACTACAATCAAACTCTGGTTTTTCTACTTTTTTTATAACAACAGCTTGATTTGAGTTTTTTCTTTTTGCTAAAATAACTTCAACTAAAGAGCCAATTTCTATATCTTGTTCACTTTGATAAGTAAGATTTTCTAAAGGAGATTTTAGAATTGCAACTTCATAAAAATTCATTCTATTTCTTTACAAAAAGTTTCATCACTTACACAAGAAAAATTATTATTTTCAAAAACAAACTCAAAAGTTTTATTTTGAGTAAAAAATAGATATTTTTTATTTGATATTTTTGCCCAATGTCCATATTTTTTAATATTTATAGTTGTAGCAATGATTGGTTTTTCAAGTACATTTTTAAATAACTCTTCATCTTCAGTATTAATTTTTGCACTATCCAAATAATCTATAGCTCTTTGATTCTGAAGCAAAATATCGCTACTTTTTGCCCTTGTAATTGCTGATTGAATTAAAGCATATTGTGATTTTAAAGTTAAAATATTTGAGTTTTCATTTATACTATTAAATTTTGGAATAGCAAAGGTAGTAATCAAAGCAAGAACAACAATAGCAATAATTATTTCGAGTAATGAGAAAGCTTTTATTTTAAAATCCTGATAATTTTTCTGTTATTTTTTCTATATTTTTTCTAAAGAGTTTAAACTCTTGACTAAGATTCAAATAAGCTATTAAAAGCTCTTTTGTATCGTTATTTTTTGATAAATCAAGATATTTACAAAGCTCTTTTTCCAGCTCTTCATCTACATTTATAGTGTATGCTAAATTATTTATATGAAATGTAATATCTTTACTCACTATTTTTCCCTCCAATCAATGCCAAGGTACTATTGATTGCCAAAATCATATCTTGGTTATTTTTTACAAGTTCATCATTTTCATTTTTCATTTTTTCAAGTTCTTGCAACAAAGCAATATTCTCAAGTTTTAACTTCTCATACTCAAACAATAATTTTTCAATTTTACTATCTAAATTATCTATTATATGCATCTGATTTTTCCAAATTATTCAATATTTCTATCTCTATCATCTATAAAAACTTTTGCAACTTCATAAAGCATTGCAACAGATTTCCCCCATTGTGAATAATCATCTAAATTTTCAAGCTCTAGCCCAAAATTTTGTGAAATTTTATCTATTAAAATTTGCTCATTTATGTTAAAACTTCTATCAATATGAATTAAAATCATAAGCTCCAAAAGAACAATTTTTTTGCTTCTTTCACTTTTGAAATTTTTCAAAGTGTCTTCAAGACTAAAACTCTTTATATCAAAAGAGTCTATATTTTCAATTCCCATTTCATCGCAATATTCTTTAATAATTTCTTCTTCACTTTTCCCAAAATCATTGTCAATTCTAGCTAAATAGTGTGCTAGTTGTAAAAAAGCAAATTTTTCTCTTGATTGAAGTTTCATTAATAGCATATTATAAATTCCTAATTTTTTGATTTGTTTATATTATATAATCTTTTTACTAATTTTAAATATAAATTGGTTAAATTATTTTTAATATTATTTATTAATAAATTTAATCTACATTTAATTATTTATTTACTAGCATTACTTTCTATCTTATTTCAAAAAAAGGATTATTAATGGAGTGTATATTAGCAAACAAAGAAGAGTATGATTTGTTAAGGAGTGGTGCTGTTTTAGTTGATTCAAGTAATAATGATTTGGTTATAAAAGTTTCTGGTTTGGATGCCCAAGAATTTTTAGATTTAGTAATTTCAAAAAATGTTCTTTATTTACAAATGAACAATAGTTTAGATTCAGTTATTCTTGATGACAATCAAAATGTAATAGATTTTGTATCACTATTAAATAACGATGAATACTATTATTTAATAGTTAATAAAGAAAAACAAGAAGAGATTATCAATTATTTTGAAGGGAAACGAAATAATTTTGATATTGAACTTGAGGTTTTAGATATGAATATTTATATTCTTGCAGGACCATACTCTTGGAAAATTTTATCACAACTTGTAGATGATAGCTACATAGGGCTTCCTCTATTTGCATATATCGGAGTATTCGGACAGCAATGCCGGAGTTGTACCGGACACTTTTGCAATGAGATTTTCTAGACTATAATTATATCACAATGTGTCCGGTAGAATTAATTATCTTCAAATTTTTGATTTAAATTTGAGTATTTTGCTCTTAAGGAGTCACCTTCAATTTCAATTCTATGAGATGAGTGTACTACTCTATCAAGAATTGCATCAGCAACTGTATTATTTTGTAAATATCCATACCAATCTTTAACTGGAAGTTGTGAAGTTATTATTGTTGAACTAAGTTGAGATCTAACTTCTATAATTTCAAACAAATTTGTTGCATCATCAACTGATATTGGAGACACTCCAAAGTCATCCAAGATTAAAAGTTTATATCTTGCAAATCTTTTTACTAAATTTGTATAACTACCATCTATTCTTGAAAGTTTAATCTCTTCTAAGAGTGTTGAAGTTCTAATATAATAAACTGTAAATCCTTCATGTATTGCTCTATTGCCCAAAGCTTGGGCTAAAAAAGATTTTCCACAGCCAGTTTTACCATTTATAATAATATTTTGTTTAGCTTTTAAAAAGTTCATTGAAGCAAGTGAAAGTATCAAAGATTTATTTAGTTTTCTTTTTGGATCATAATCTAACTCTTCTAAAACAGCTTGTTTATCTTTTATTCTTGAAAGTTTGAAATTCATAGATATTCTTTTATTTTTTAAAAACATATATTCACTATCAAGCAGATCATACAATCTCTCATCAAAGCTTAACTGATGATAATTTACATCTTCCATTTGTCTTATATAAGCTTCTTTGAAACCTTTATAATTTAAGTCACTAATTTTATCTATTACTGTTGAGCTATTCATTTGGTTTTTTCCTTTTATTTTTTATTTATAAAGTGCATAAGCACAAGATTGAGAATTTAATGATAAATATTCCCACGCAGGTTTTCATGATTATTTACAACTACATATGAATGGGTATCTGAAAGTTCTTTTTGCAGATACAACTTTTTATCAAGTATTGATTTTATTGAAGATGTTTTACTTAAACTATTTTGCAATGCATAATGAAGTGCTAAATCTAACTCTTTTTTCCCATGTATTTTTGACAAAGATAAAACAGCATTTAATTTATTATAAACATTTGGTGGATGTTTGACACTCTTTAGCTCTTTTTTTACCCAATAAACTGTATTTGTTCCTATATTATTTGCCCAATTTAAGAAGCTTCCTGGATTTGTTTTTAAAGATTGATACTGATGTGATTTTGGCATATGTTCAACTTTTGTGGAATTTGACCCTGCAAAGTGTAGTTTGGGATGAGTTGCTATTAAATTATCTTTATAATAAATTTCTACAGATGAGTTTGAATATCTTAGTTGAACTTTTTTTGACAGATATTCAAATGGAACTGAGTATTCACATTTATCTAAACTTACATGATATCCTACATTTACAGTAGCTTCTTTATACTCTTTATAAATGTATCTTTGTTTTGGAAGAGCTTGTAAATTTGGCAGATCAAGTTCATTAAAAAGTTCTAATCTACTTTTATTAAATTTTTTTACAATTTTTGCATTATATTTATCTAATAAAATTGATATTGCATCATTCAATTCATCAACTGAAAAAAATCTTTGATATCTCAAACTTGCTATTATCCATCTTTGTATTCCTAAAACTCCTTGTTCTGCTTTTGCTTTATCTTTAGGTTTATATGGTCTTGCTGGTTCTACTACCATATTATAATAACGAGCCAGTGCAGCATAACTTTCATTTATTACAATTCCTTTTTTATTATTACTAATTACTGCACTTTTTAAATTATCTGGTACCACAACTCTTGGGCATCCTTGAAAGAATTCATATGCTTTAACATGGGAATTTATAAAATCTTTTTGTTGTTGTGAATATGAAGCATCTACAAAAGTATATCCAGACGCTCCAAGAACTGCTACAAATATTTGTGCTTTTACAATTTCACCTGTTTTTTTATTTATTATTGGAACTGTAAGTCCACTATAATCTACAAACATCTTTTCACCAACAAGATGAGTTTGTTTCATAGAAGGATTTATTGTATTTACATATCTTTTATAATGTTCTCTAAATTGGGTATAACTATAATATCTATTAGGATTTGATTCCTTATACTCCTCGTGGAGTAAAGCTAAAGTTACACCAGTTTTTTTACGTTTTTTTAATTCATTATGCAAGTAATTGCAATCTGGAAGTACTTTTTTATTATCTAGTTGTGAAATATTCAAAGCTTTTGGGAAGAGTAGTTCTTCTTGTTTTTCAACACTTAATTTTAGAAAATTATCTATATCTAAATTTAAAGATTTAAACTTTTGACAATAATCTCCAACACTGCTTCTTGCTATATTTAAAGCATTGGAGGTTTGTCTTACTGACAAATCTAATTTAAAATGCAGTCTTATTGCTTCTGCAATCTTTTCCATTCTTATTTTCCTCATTTCTACTCCAAAAATTTAATTATTTTGAAGTATATAAATTTAGAAAATCTCTTTTGCTGAATTTAATCTTAATTATCGGTTTTTACCTTTTAGTGTCCGGCTTAAGACCGTTTTACTGTCCGGTTGAACTCCGTTTTTGCGTCCGGTCTTACTCCGACATCAGTGTCCGGTTCAGCCCGATTTTTGCACTCTATTATCTTTTATGAATTTAGAGTTTGAAGGTAAAGAAGGCTTACTAATAAGAGGTGGTTATACAGGAGATTATGGCTTTAAAATTTTAGTCTCTTCAGATAAAGACAAAGTAATCAAAAATAAAATATTATCAAGTGAATTTGATTATAAAGAAATTTCTATTCAAACTCATAATATATTAATATCAAATTTTGGTAACTTTACATCTTTTAATCTAAAAAATTATATAAAAAATAGTTTTGAATTTGGTTTTAAACATTTAATTGATTTTTCTAAAGATGATTATATTTATTATGATAAATTAAATGAGCTATATCCAAAATATAATAAATCTACTGTTGCATTTATTTGTGATGAACTTCCAAATAATATGATAAATACAGATGTAAAATATGGAGATATTACAGGTAATATCATATATTACTCTTATAGTTATCATTTAGAAAAATTCATAGGATATATTCTTATTGACAATAAATTTGCTCTTCCAGGATTAACTTTTAATATTTGTGAAAATTCAAAATCTTTACAAACTGTTTCATTACCATTTTATGAAACAAAAAGCTTTACAACAGAGATAGAATAATGTATCCTATATTAAGCAAAGGTATTATATGTAGCATTGGTAAGAATAGTGAGGAGGTTCTTGCTAATTTGATGCAATCAAAAAATAATATCGATTATCCAAAACACATCAATCTTAAAAAAGAAAATGCTCCTTTAAAAAAAGTTTCTGAAATTAATTACACAGATGAAGAACTATATAATCTAGTTAAAAACAAATCATACATTAATAAAAAAACTGACCGTTCTATTTTATTATCTATGATTGCTTTTGAAGAAGCTTTTGAGAAATTAAAACAAAATAAGGGTTATGACAAAAATAAAAAAATTGGGATTTTTGGTGGAACTTGTGTTTTGGAAACTCGTTCTTTAGAGAAATTCTATATTGACTATTTAAATAATAAAAAATTATAATACCCCAAAATGTCAAGACAATTTTTTCTAAATCTTTATTCCTTTAAACACCAGTTACTTTATGCTACATTTTCACTTTTTAAACTATAATTATTATCATTTATT
>NZ_JADKPZ010000028.1 GCF_016106035.1 Arcobacter vandammei | reverse complement strand
AATTGTTTTTGAGATAACCATAAAGTTTCATTTTCAAGTTTTACTTCAAGATTTGTAGTGCCACTATCATCTTGATATATTATCATTTCACTCATAGCCCAAGCTCCCTAATATACCCGCTCATTTTTGATTTTATCTCCACTAACTCATTTTCAATATTTGCTATATTTGTTTTTGTAGCATCTAAATCAATAATCTCCTCTTCTTCAAATGTATCTACATATCTTGGGATATTTAAGTTGTAGTCGTTTTCTTGTATCTCTTCAAGAGTAGCTACATGACTATACTTCTCTATCTCTTTTCTATTTTTATAAGTATCAAATATTTTTGCTATATGCTCATCTGTTAGATTGTTTTGATTTTTTCCTTTTTCAAATTCCCTACTTGCATCGATAAATATAATATCTTTATTTGGTCTATTCTTCTTGAATATTAAAATACAAGCTGGTATGGAAGTTCCAAAAAATAAGTTTGCAGGTAAGCCAATAACTGCATCAAGAAGATTATCTTCAATAAGTTTTGTTCTAATTTTGCCTTCACTAGAACCCCTAAATAATACACCATGAGGTAAAATAACTCCCATTTTCCCATTAGAATTAAGTGAACTAATCATATGAAGAACAAAAGCAAAATCTCCTTTACTTTTTGGTGGTGTTCCATATTTAAATCTTCCAAAGCTATCTTCACTTGCTATCTCTTCTCCCCATTTATCAAGACTAAATGGTGGATTTGCTACTACTACATCAAAAGTCTTTAGAAGATTATCTTGTAGATGAAGTGGATTTCTTATCGTATCTCCCCACTCGATAACTGCATCGTTTATCTCATGTAAAAACATATTCATCTTACAAAGTGCTTGAGTTTGTCCATTTCTCTCTTGCCCATAAAGACGGAAGTTTTTACTTCCTATCTCTTTTGATGCTTTAATAAGTAGTGAACCAGAACCACAAGTTGGATCATAAATCATATCTCCCTCTTTTGGTTCAACTAGTTTTGCTAAAAGTGTTGATACTTCACTTGGTGTATAAAATTCTCCACCTTTTTTCCCTGCATCACTTGCAAAGTGTGAGATAAGATACTCATAAGCATCTCCTATTACATCATTACCTTCTAACATTGAAGGTCTTAAATCAAGTCTAGTATCACTAAAATCTTCGATAAGATTTTTTAATATTGTGTTTCTCTCTTTTGTGTCCCCTAGTTTATTTTTGTTGTTGAAATCTATACTTCTAAAGATACCTTCAAGTTTGTCCCTATTGTCCTCTTCGATTCTCTCAAGTACTTTATTCATTATTTCACCAAGATTAGAAGCTTCTTTGTGTTTAACCAAATAATCAAATGTACAACTCTCATCAAGTCTGAATTTTTCTCTTTTTAGCTTTGCTTCGATTCTATCCGTCTTATCACCGTACTCTGCTTGAAGCTGTTCTAGTTTTTCTTTGTAAAAATCAGAAAGATACTTCACAAATAGCATCGTAAGAACATAATCTTTATAATCACTTCCATCCATTGTACCTCTGAATGTATCGCAAGCTTTCCATACTACATTGTTGATTGTGCTTTGAGTCGTTTTTTGCATTTAATTATTCTCCTTGTAATGCTAATGTTTCAAATATCTCTTTTGAGTATTTTTGTTTTTGGTTTATTAGGTTTTGTAAAAGCTCGTTTTCTTTATGAGCAAGTTTTAGGTATTCTACTATCTTTTTTTGTTTATCTAGGTTTGTAAGCGGTATTTTTATCTCATTTACATCTGCCACTTTTATCATAGGTATTGTTGTTCCAACTATTGCACCTTGCGATAATTGTTTTTTCACTATATTACTATTTAGATAATGAGCTATAAAATGTTCATCAAATCTATTATCTTTAATTTTTACTCGAACCATCAAAGATGAGAAGATAAGATTTTCATATTTTTTGTCTATATATACGGCAAGATTAGGTTCTCGAAGTCTTAAAAGAATGTCACCTTGTTTTACTTGATAATCCTCTTTGATTTGTTCATTTGATATAAACTCATCTGCAAAAGTATTATCATAGATGGCATCAACATTGAAAGACTTGAGAGATACAACACTGTAATATAATTTTTGATCTTTACTCATGTCAGCTTTTTTTCTATTGAGTACAAGTCCCGTTTTTATCTCGGCTATGTCGTTTAGTTTTATTTTCACCTATACACCTCGTATTTTTTGTATCATATAAATAATAATACATTAACTTTAGAAGTATATCAGATGAAAATATTATTGTCAAGAGTTTTTTTGTAGTATTACTAAAATAATACATTTATTTCTTAAATCTTTTCATTCTATCTTCTTTACTAATCTCTTTTTTTATATTTTTTTTCTTCACTATCTTTATATCTTCATTTTTAGGGATTGTTTTACTTTCAAGATAATCTAAAGTTTCTCTTCTTGGTAATGGTTCACTTGTATTCATTGTAACTACACATTTAATACAACCATTTAAACACTCTTCATTGTGTTTTTCATCAATAAAAAGCCTTTGTCGTGTTTTTTCTAACCAGTCATTCCATCGATTTTTTGCTAAATCATAAACATATCCAACACCACCTGATTGATTATCGTAAATTAATATACTCAATTTCCCGTCTACTTCTTGAATAAGAGCATTAATCTCCCTCTCATCGATGCCTAACTCTTCTGCTCCACTTAACTGCATTGCATTGGCTAAAGTTTGAGCTATATTAATATCTTTAATATCTCTTTTTGGAATAATCATAATCGCATCTGTAATCATTTTAGCGATTAAATTGTGATTTCTCCATATAGTAGGCGAAGTTTCTAAACATATATTTGCAGATGATTCACTATAGATAGATGAATGTTTTTTAAATGATGTTGGCAATTTATCATAACTGCCTGTATTGACTTTTTCTATTTCTGATTCTGTATAACCGCACTTTGTACAAATTGCAAATCCTAAGCCTTTATTTCCTCTATTTACTCCATAAATAAGTGCTTTCTCTTTATAAATAATAGAAAAATCATCATATGAAAAATTAATATCATTTTCTGAACTTGTATGAATTGCACTATGAATCTCTAATCTTCCAACTTTTTCAGGACTACCTGCTCTATAAGACAATTTATCAGATGCGGCTGTTATATATCCATGTTCAGGCATTAAATAATTTGAAGCAGGTTTTACAACACCTTTACAGCCACTCATACTACACTCGTGAACTTTGATATACGGTGATGTAAAAAAATGTCCTTTATCACAAAGATAAGTAAACCCTTTTTCACCAAATGCTTCATCTAAATTTTCACCCGTAAAGTGTTTTGAAATTCCTTTAGACTCAATCAACATCCCACCTGCTAAAATCTTTGAACCTGGAGCATACTCAGACAATGCCAAAAAACTACCTCTTGATAATTCAAACATTTTAGGTGCGTTAATTACTTGCAATGTCTTTATATCAATAGGAAATCCATATTTTGGTAAAACTTGTGCATTTGAGAAAATCTCAATTAAACTTTCACCATGTTTTTGTTTAATGTTATATCTAACTGCATTTTTATGGCTTGAATTTGTAGCAAAATTCCAATCTCCATATAATTCTTTTAAACTATTGATATATATCGTGCCCATAGCCTGAACTTGATCACTAAAAATTTTAATTAATTGCTGATAATCAAGAACTTTACTTGTATGTTTAAAAATTTCATCAAATGCTTTTTTATCATCTTCTATTATCTCAAAATTAGTCAAAAACTCAATAAACTTATTATAGATGGAACTCTCATCCATTTCAAAATCTAACTTTGCATAAGGATTATCTGTATGTTTTGGTATTTCATATATACCTACAAAATATCCCATTTTTTTGAATGAATCAAAAATTAGTGCATCTTTACTGCTTGCATGATTTTCATAAAACTTGAATAGCATTAATGAATTAAAATGTCTAGTTGCTATTTTTTCTTTTTCAAGCGATATTGTTAGTTTTTTATGAGGTTTATCTAAATAAAATTTAAAATCTCTAAATACATTTTGATCAAAATGTCTTGTCTTTGTGTAAGTAAGAATTATAGATGAACCATCAGTTCTTCTTCCTGCTCGTCCTGATCTTTGAATATAATTTGCTTTATTTGGAGGCACATTTGCCATTAATACACCACTTAAACCTCCAATATCAATACCCACTTCAAGTGTTGTTGTTGCAGATAATACATTTCTCTTACCTTGTATAAACAAATCTTGCAACCTTCTATTTTCTTTTTGTGCAAGTTGAGCAGAGTGTTCTTCTGCCCATAATCCCATACTAAGTTCTTTTGAAGGATTAAGATACATTTTTCTATATCGTGAAAAATATGGATCTGCATCCAAATCACTTTGTGTAACTTCTTTTAATTCTACAATGTTATGTTTTACTGGAACAACACCATTTATGGCTTCTTGCCAGATTGTTTTATTGATAGTATTTAAATATAGGGTTTGGGGTATTTCGATAGATAGTTCATAGAATACTATTCTAAATGCATCAACGATTCTTCCATCATCTGTTTGAACTCTGTTATGCTCTAACCATCTAATATCATCTCTTTTTGCAGCATCTAAAAAGGTTTCAAATACTGCTTCTAAAAAAGTATGTACATTTTCTTCTGTATCTTCGATTTCAAAACCTCTAAGAACAGAACTAATAAACTTATAAATAGAACTTCGACTAGTCAATTTAAGATTAAAAATATTTTTGTTTTTAGCATCATATGCCACATACTTTCCAACACCTGTTAAATTAGATTGATAATCCTTTACCTCATAATAATTTGTTTCAATTGTAAAAGCTCTTTGTTGCCTACTTAAATATATTATTGATTTCAATATTTTAAATAATTGCGTCTTTTCAATCATAAAATTAGTAAATCTTATTAAATCAAAATCATCTAATTGAAAATTGAACTTTAATAACCCTATACTTTCCAAATTCACTTGCTTTTCATTAGGAATTGCAATAGCTTCAGTTAACAATTCATATACATTACCTTTAATAGAATCTAAATTTTTGTTATATGACAACTGTTCTCGCTCTTCAGCTGATTGTTCTTTCATTCTCTCTCTATCAAAAAACTCTCCGATTAAAGGATGTTTCTTTATATTATCAACTAAGTCAGTAATAGAGAGACCTGAACTCATTTTTGATAATTCTACTTTTGCATCGTTGATTTTTTCTACAAGCTTTTGCTTGACTATCGGGTTATCAATGCTTGATAGCTTTAGTTCATTTTCTTTTATCTCGTTTTGATAATATTCTCTTAGTTCATTATCTTGATTTTTAGAAATATTATTTTGTATGGTTTCTACTATTAACCTTCTAAAGAGTTGTGTTTCATGTTGCATCGTTAAAAGTGGCCCAAGTCTAGCTGCTTCACTTCTACTATCTGAAAATGTTAAAAGTCTTCTTCCACGAGCAGGTAAGAAAACATTTACCTCTTTATCTATTTCAGGCATATTAACAAGCATTGTTTCTGATACCAATGGAATTAAAAACTGATCGCTTACACTTAGCCCATAAAATTCTTCATTTGAACATACAGGACAAACGGAATGTTTATAAAATTTATTGTTGTAATCATGTTCTGAACATTTTTTACCATCTTTACTGATATAAATCGCTTCGCTTGACTCTTTAAAACTCAATATATGGCTATTTTCACTTTTAGTATCATCTTTAAAAAATCTTTCTAGGTATAAAGTATCTTTGTCATTAAATTTGCCATGATAAAAATGCTCACTACACTCTGAACACCTTATAAGGTTTAATGTAGGGCTTTGGCATGTTGTACAGTTATAAAAAGTTCCATGATGAATTTTACCTAGACCCTTAATTTTAGAATCAGGACAATTTGGATTTGAGCAAACTGAAAAACCTTGAGAACTCCTTACTTGTAAATGCAATTTATGAGGAAGTAATGGCAGCTCATTGTCATTCAAACGAGCTTTTGCTCCAATTGTAAAAATATTTAATAAAGTTTTTGGTTCTATACTTGAAGAGACTAATTTTAATAATTCACTAAATTGAATTGTATATTTTTCAGATAATATCTTAAGTATCTTAGGAAATACTCTATACCCTTTAAATTCATTGTATAAATCCAAATTAGGCTTTGAAATAATAAAAGATATATCTATAAACTGCTCTATTTCATTATCAACATTGATAGTTGCATCTATCTCTTTAAACTCTTTTTCTCCAGATACTCTATGAATATTGTCTTTATTAAAAAATTTACTAAAAAAATCCTGTTGTTCTTGCTTATCATCTGAAATTGTTGCAGTTGTTGCGATATATAATATCTTTGAATTATCAACTTTTGCCTTAGTATTTACTCTTCTTAAAAGCAATGAAACTTCAGCAGCCAAAGTACCTGTGTATAAATGAGCTTCATCTACTACTATAGTTCTAAGTGCATTGTCAATTAGAGGAAAATCATTTGGTCTTGCTAATATATACTCAAGCATAGAATAGTTAGTAATCATAATATCAGGTGGATTGTCTCTTGCTTCTTTTCTTGTTTTTATAAAACATTTATCATCAAACTCATCAGTCGCATATTTTTTTGATTCGGGAGTTTCACTGTTATAAAAGAACATACTCACATTTGATTGACCTTTTAAATACGAAAAAAGCCTTTTGTTTTGATCTGCAACTAATGCATTCATCGGATAAAGAATAATAGCTCTAACACCTTTTTCATCTGATTTTCGTGGATTAGAAACTAAATCATTAAGCATTGGAAGTAAAAAAGATTCTGTTTTACCTGAACCAGTTGGTGCGGTTACAACAATAGCAGGTTTATTATTACTATCCATCTCATTAACAATTTTAAGAGTTTCAAATTGATGCTTAAACGGATAAAAATTTGGATTAAATACTTTATTTAAGTCAAGTAAATCTAAAAACTTTTTATTTAAAAATGGAATGTTTCTTAAAATATCATCATGTTTTTTTGCTGAAAATGCCCCTTCTACAAGTATTTCAGATATTAAGCCATCATTTGATTTGATTATTTCACTTAACTCATTTTGAAGCTCTTCATCTCTCACACTAATGCTGCTTAAAACTATCTCTTCAAGTCTATTTTTCAAATTATTCGATAGTTCAATCGCATCTAAATATTTAGCCATTTAATTTCTCCAATGCTTTTTTTAAATAATATTTTCCATTAACATAGTGCATTTCAACCTTTAAATTATGTTTTTGAATACCATTTAAAGTTGTAGTATCAAATAGATTATCAGTTATCAACTCTATAAAACTTTCATCTCTCTCATTTTCAAGTTCAGCGTTATTTACAAAACTATAAAAATAATTTATGAGTTTACTTGAACCACACGATAACAAAAGTTTAAATAAAACAATAGGTGTATCAATCAATAACTTATCTTGTTTATTAAGAATTATTTTTTGTAAAATTCGTCCACTAACTTCTGCATCTATTTTTAACCCAAACAAAACATGCTCTATCAAAAGATTGATTTTTGAAAAATCTAATCTCAATAAATTTTCATTTATAATGATTCTATCATTATAAAAAATTGAGAAAAAATCTTCTATATCATGTGTTATAAATTTTCTTAAAAAATTTGTATGTGATTGCTTAGATAAAAATGGATAGTTTGAGACTAATAAATTTTTAATAACTTCTGTATTTGCATAGTCATTAAAACTATCTAAAAAAATATTATCATATGAACTATCAACTACACTATTACCCTGAATAACAAGGACTGAAACCAACTCATTGTCAAAATATATCTCATGATTGTTTGCACTCTCTTGTAACTGTTGATGTGGGAATTCATGTTCTTTTAGATTTTGATCTAAAAGTATTAATTTACATTGTTGTGGTAACTCTCTATGGATAAAAATTTCATTCTTTTTTTCTTGATTTATTGAAATATATTCATCGCTATTTCTATAATCAAAAACACTTATCAATGGGGAATTAAATAAATGCTCTGCAATAAAAATAGTTTCTCCAAATCCATCAAATTTCGCAAAATTTATAATTTTATTTGGTCTAATTGTTTGATAAAAACTAGATTTGTTTTTAATGTAAAATTGCTCAGTTCTGCTAAAATCACTAAGATAATATCTATATCTTTTTAAATCGGACTTTGTTAAATAGCTTGTTCTATCAACTAATTTAACAGTTGCATCACTTCCCATTTGAAATAATCTATATTGATTTTGTTTTTCAAAGAAGTTACAATAAACTACCTTTTTAAATACCCTATTTTTATATTTAATAAGTAGTGTATGCTTTGGAGAAGTAATCATCTCAGGATACAATTTACTTTTTATTGAGCTGTTATTTTCAATATCATCACTATCTGAATAGCCACCTAAATATGACCATTTGATGATTTTGGCTTCTGGAGACAATGTTTTTAAATCAACTTCTTCTGTTTTTGAATCAATTTGCATAATTTTTAATTCAAAAGTATATTCATTATTCAATATAAATGAAGGATTAGCTGTTGTATATAAAACTAATTGATCTATGAATTCAGGTTTTTCAACATTTTCTGTAAAATTTAGCTCAAATAATATTTCTTCATTGTATGTAATTTTACAGTTATCTTTGTATCCGATAAATGGAACTAGTGTAGCATATCCGTCAAAATACTCTCTTTGAAAGTCATCATTAAAATCGCAATCTAAATCAGAATCTATCAAAATATGATATTTTTTATGAGTATTTAATTTTTTGAATATGTTTTGATAGATATTTCCATCTTCATCAAAAAGCACCATCTGTTCAGTAAAATCAAATAGCACTATTTCTGTAGCAAATATTACATCATCATCTTCATTTCTTAGTTCTAAATCTATCTGATTTGTATCTGGATTAAAAATAATAATTGGCGATTCTAATATAAGTTCTTTTGAATTGTTAGCAATCAAAACACCTTTATATTCATCATCTATATAAATTTCATATCTAAATCCGCTTAAATTTAGTGAATAAAGGTCTTGTGTATTAATTGTAAAACTTAATCCATCATCTGAATAATTAATTTTTTCAAGATAAAACACAGGTAAATCTTCATCTTGAGTGATCATTAATTGCTTTTTAGCTCTTTGTTTAGCTGCTTTTAGTAACTCATCTAAATTGAGATGTTTAAACCATATATTTTGAGTTAAAATATTTTTTGCTTGTTCATTTGATAAAATGTTATCTCTAAACCTTCTTAATACCCTCCACCCATCATTAAACTCTTTTGAATAATTTTGAGAATCTACATCTAATAATTCTGAAACAATAACTGGTAGGTTGTAATTTGATAGCCAAAGTTTTAAATGCTCGAAGCTCTTATTTAAAAGTCCTATTTGTAACAATATAGTATTTCTCACATATTGCTGCTCATCTTTTGCATCAAAATTATTTCTAAGATGAAATAGATTACATGCATACTCTATTGACTCTTTTAAAAAGAAATTAGGATGCTTTTGGCTTATGAAATATGAATCTAAAAAATATCTATTAACCGAAGAATATTGGCCACCTTTACATAAAGGTACCAAATGCGACATGCGATTTAAAAGTAGCTTAAATTCAGCAAGACTTAACTTATTAAACCCCTATAAATAGGACTTCTCTATAAAATAAATATATTTGAAAATGAAGTGACATAATAAATTAAAGTTTCCTTAACTTTATTATGCCTATCTCTAGAATCCTCTACAAATGATTTTCCTTTGCAACGATACAGATTTCAGTTAAAAAACCATTCCTCGTTAAAATATGAGATAATCTTTTTTAACTGATCATATCATTCACTTTTTTATCAATTTGTGTGAAATCATACGTTCCAAAAAAATTAATATGACTCCAATGCACAATTGAACTATTTTTAATAGCATCAATAATTTCATCTTTTTGAATTTGAGACTTTGCATCTCGTAACTTTTTATCAATATAAAGATAGTTCCAAAGGATAACCGCATTTTGGATAAGTCGCTTACAGTTGTTAGCAATATTTTGCTCCTCTTGTGATGCAAATATAAACTCTGCATTGTTTCCAAAGAACACTGCTTTTGAAAATCTATTTGATGCTTCCACTTTATTGAGTTGTTTTTCAATCCTTTGGCGAAGCTCTACATCATCAATATATGTGAGTAAAAAATCAGTTTTAATGATTTTTCCAAACTCTTTAATTGCAGTGTAGAGTTTATGGTGCTTTGAGTAGGATGTCAATCGTTTGAGTAATTGTGATGCAGTAGTTCTTCTTGATTTGATTGTAAGGATAAACCTGAGGATATCATCCCAATTTTCTTGTATGATTTCAAAGTTTATCTTTCGTTTTGGGGTCAGTTGATACCCTTTTTGTTGATAGTATTTTGGAGAATGCACACCATAAAGTTGTTGATCTTTAAAATTTTTTATTCTTGGTGCAAACGAGAATCCTAATAGATGGGTCAAACCAAATATCACTTCACTGAAACCATGGGTATCTGTCGAATGTATCGTTGACTTCACAACATCATTGTGCATTAGGCCATCAATAACATATCCACTCTCCCTTTCATTTACATTGATCACTGTAGAGTAAAAGAGTTTATGAGATTCATCTATAAATGTGTATACACTCACACCTTTAGCAGTTCCAAAATATTTAAATGAATACCCAGCATTAGTAGAGTGGATATTTGATTTCATATTGAATTTTTGACCATCGCTCGAAGTGTGATTTATCTCTGGATTGTATTTAAGGAGTGAAGAAATTTCAAGAGAATCGATAAATGCGACAACTTTATCATTTGCTTCAATTGTGTTATCTTCACTCAAATACCAAGTTGTAGTTGTATCAAGTTCATGCTCACTAATCCCTTTTGAGATTTTTGCCATCTTTGAAAGAGATATATTGCAACCGTATCCTACTATAGAGGCATAAAGAAGATTTGCATCAAGCTTTTCTATTCTTGTATTTTGCAAAGAGTAGTGTTTAAAAGAGTCTAAAAATTCTGTTTTTCTTTGCACTGAATGGAGTAGATCAATAACTGAAATAAACTCAGATTGTGGAAAATATTTTCCAATCGTATGTTCCATCTGCTCCTCAGTTTTTTCTAGTTTTGGAGTAGTAAGCACAAAGGAGTCGGGTGTAAGTTTAAAATAGATATTAAGATCATTGATAATTTTTGCATTGGTACTCTCAAAACTTTTTTCTAACTTTTCATTGATAGGTGCAGCATAATTTTTGAAATCTTCTAAATACTCTAATTCATGGTATATAAGAAGTTCTTTTTTGTATTTGATAAATTCCTCTTTTGGTATCATATACTCCTCAAAGCTTTTGTATTTGTAGGAATATTTGAGATTTAAAATACCTGAACGAATCCCGTCACTAACATGAATAAATAAGAGTGCTTTGTAAAGGGAAACTTTGATTTTATTCTCCCCATCAAAGATTGCTACTTGTGCATCATCATCTAAAAAAGCAATTGGAGCATCTTGTTTGATATTGCTACTCTCTTTGAAATATTTAATAGCCGCAATTAGATATTTATTGGAGGATTTTTCATCAAATTCAATCAGTTTGATGATACCTGAAAGCTTCCCCTGTAATGATTGCGAAGCCTTTTCAACAAATTCAAATTTATCTATATTAGCCGTTTGGAGAAAAGTCTTCTCTTGAAGGAGTATTTTTAAATTTTTTGTTTTAGTAGCAACAAGTGATTTGAGAATTGAAACTTTTGTGGCATCATCAAGAGTTTGATTGTTTACAATTTCACCAACTTCATTTAACAGTGATAAATTTGAATCTTCTAAAGATTGCATCAATGCTTTTTGTTTTGGTTCATTTTCAAAGTGCAAATCTTTTTGGTGACGAAGAAGTGAACTCTTAGTGCTTTGCATAATTGCTACAAACCTATCAACAAGATTATCATTACGAATGAAATATTGGTATTTTATAAAACAAAGAAGTAAAAAACGACTATTCAATAAATCTTTTTGGGTAAGCTGAGAAATTTTACTTTGCTCTAACCATCTTGAATAATACCCAGCTACTTTTGAATTGATACCAACTTGGAATGACCCCGAAAAAGTAGACAAGAAATTATTCAGTTAATTAAAATGACAATTTGGAGAGAATTGTTTAAAAAGTAAAGGAATAAAAATGCCACCAAGATATACAGAT
>NZ_JADKPZ010000027.1 GCF_016106035.1 Arcobacter vandammei | reverse complement strand
AGCTCTTTATAAGATTTATATATTTAATATTTCAAATTAGAAAATTAAATAATTTAAAATATTAGTACAAAATAATTTATAAAGATATTAAATTTGAGATTTTTTTGGTTTAAGATTATAAATATTAAGGATTTTTTGAAAAATAAGAGTCTATTCCATTAGCAATTCCATTTGCTAATAGTTGTTGATACTCTTTTTCATAAAGTCTTCGGCTCTCTTCAGGATGTGAGATAAATCCAAGTTCTATTAAAATTGATGGCATTTGAGCTCCTACAAGAACCCAAAATGGACCTTCTTTTACTCCTGTATCCTTTACATCTTTATATTTAGATCTAGCAGATTGTAAAAGACCAGCTTGTACATCTATTGCAAATTTATGAGAAGCAGTTATTCTAGGACGATTAAGGCTCTCTAAAAATACACTTTTTGAACTTTCATTCATCTCTCTAATATCATCTTTATTCTCTAAAGCTGCAACTCTTTTTGCTCTTTCACTTCTTGCAGGACTTAAGAAAAATGTTTCAATGCCACTTGTTGATGCAGCTTTCTCTTTTGGCATAGAGTTTGTATGAACTGAGATAAAAAGGTCTGCATTCTTTTCATTTGCTAAAATTGTTCTATCCATAACTTTTATAAATGTATCAGTTGATCTTGTAAGATAAACAGTATATCCTCTTTGTTTTAAAATACTATATAAATATTTTGTAACTTCAAGATTTATTACTTTTTCATATCTTTTATTTGGTCCTACTGCTCCAACATCGCTTCCACCATGTCCTGCATCAATTACAATAACTTTATTTTTTGGTTTTGAAGATGTTTTTGTATTTATAAAAACAGGTTCTTTAGTTGTTGTTTCTTGCTTTGGATTTTTTTCTTCAACTTTTTTTGTAGGCTCATTTTTTACTACATTTTCAATTTTTGACTCTGGTTTTTTCTCTACAAAATCCTGTTTTTTAGTTTCAACTTTTTTTTCTTGAGCGACTATTTTTGTATCAGTTTCAGCCAAAATTATTAATTCATCAGCTCTTAGCATAAAAGATATTTTTGGTTTTGTAGAGTTTTCTATTTTGATAATAGTATTTTGATTTGCATCAGTAGTAGTTATTTTATCTATTCCATCAATCGATATTTTAGTAGGATTTGTATATTTATATTTTCCATTTATCTCAAATGTATATAAATAAGTTCCATTGCTTATCACACCTTTGTGAGATATATAGCTTTTATCAATATTTTTATTGAATTTAACAACTATTTTATTGTTATCTTTATAAATTTGTTTTATTAAGTTTTCTGTATCTATATTTGAGTTATCTTTAATTTCTTGAGTTTTTTTTGTTGGAATATTTAATTTTTTTTCAGGCTCTTTTTTTACAATAGCTTTAGAATTATCTTTTTGTTTATCTTGTAAAATCTTTAATTTAGCTTCATCTGGTTTTGTATCTTTTTTGAGTTTTTTTCCTAAATCTATAACTTTTTGTAAATCAGAAATTTTTTGATTATCATCTTTTTTCAAAGATGATTTCAAAAACTCAATTTTTGCATCTCTATATTGCTCTTCAAGAGTTGCTCCAAATGCTAGATTTAAAAGAAGAATAATCCCTAAAAAAACTTTTAAAATAACTATTCTCCCTTAGTTAATTTTTCCATCAGCTCTTTTACTGAAATTATTTTATCTATTTTATAGCCATTTGAACCTGTAAAAAATAGTCCTGTTTCCACATCACCTTTATATGCAGCTCCCAATCTATCAGCAATACAGTATCCAACTAATTTGGCTTCGTGACCACGATTACATGGTGCAACACAGTTTGAAATACATTGAACTTTTGGTGCTGTGTTATTTTCTATTGAAAATTGAAGATTTGTTTTAACTCCTCGTGCTGGAAGTCCAACAGGTGATTTCATTAAAACTATATCTTCTTCTTTTGCATTTAAAAGTACATTTTTAAAATTTACATCAGCATCGCATTCAAATGTACCTATAAATCGTGTTGCCATTTGAACACCAACACAACCCATTTCTAAAAATTTATCAATATCTTTTTTGTCCCAAACCCCACCAGCTGCAATTATTGGAATATTTCCCCAATTTTTTGCCTCTTCAATTACTGGTGGTACAATGTTTTCTAATTGAAACTCTTCTTTAAAACAGTCCTCATATTTAAAACCTTGATGTCCACCACTTAAAGGTCCTTCAACTATAACAGCATCGGGGATTTTGTTGTATCTTTGCCATTTCTTACAGATTAATTTTAAAGCTCTTGCACTTGAAACTATTGGAACAAGGGCAACATCTGGAAAATCTTTTGTAAATTCTGGCATATTTGTAGGTATTCCAGCACCTGTAATTATTATATTTGCTCCAGCTTCACAGGCATCACGCACTACTCTTCCATAGTCGTTTATTGCATATAAAATATTTGCTGCAAGTGGAAGTTTTCCACAGATTTTTCTAGCATTGTCGAATATCTCTTTTAGAGCCTCTTTATTATAAAAATTTAAAACCTCTTTTGGTTTATCTTTTCTCATAACAATATTTACATTTGGGCTTAATTTTTTATAATATCCTGTTCCAACTGCCGAAATTACACCTAAGCCACCTTCAAGGCTTACATGACCTGCAAGTTGATCCCAGCTAATTCCAACACCCATTCCACCTTGAATGATTGGATGTTTTATCTCATATTTTCCTATTTTCACAATTTGCCTTCTTTATTTGATTATTATTTTTGCGAAACTTTTTTTACCTTTTTGAAGAATATATTCTCCAGTACTTAAGTTTAGCTTATCATCGCTTATCTTCTCTTGATTTATTGATACAGCATTTGATTTTATATCTCTTCTTGCTTGAGAAGTTGAATCAACTAATTTACTATCAACTAAAGCTTGACAAATCCAAATTTCACTATCAAAAGTAAATGTAGGCATATCTGTTGGAATATCTTTTTTTGCAAAAACTTTTTCAAACTCCAATTTTGCTTCATCTCCAGCACCAATACCATGGAATCTATCAACTATTTCACTAGCTAGGCTCTCTTTTATCTTTTTAGGGTGTAAAGTTCCATTTTCTACACCTTTTTTAATTTCATCAATCTCTTTTAGCGATTTTGATGATAGTAGCTCAAAATATCTCCACATAAGTTCATCTGAAATAGATAGAACTTTCCCAAACATATCAAAAGGCAAATCTGTAACACCAATATAGTTTCCTAAAGATTTTGACATCTTTTGAACTCCATCAAGTCCTTCAAGAATTGGCATCATCAAAACTGCTTGTTGTTTTTTACAGTCATAAGCTTTTTGTAATGTTCTTCCCATAAGTAAATTAAACTTTTGGTCTGTTCCACCAATTTCTATATCACTTTTTAGAGCTATTGAGTCATATCCTTGAAGTAGGGGATATAAAAACTCATTTACAGCTATTGGTGTATTACTTGCATATCTTTTTGAAAAATCATCACGTTCTAGCATTCTAGCAACTGTTAAGTTTGAAGCTAGAGATATAAGTCCAGCAGTTCCAAGCTCATTTAACCAAGTACTATTAAATACAACTTGTGTCTTTTCTTTATCTAATATTTTAAAAACTTGCTCTTTGTAAGTTTCGGCATTTTTTAAAACATCTTCTCTACTTAAAACTTTTCTTGTTTCACTTTTTCCAGTTGGATCTCCAATTGTTGCAGTGAAATCTCCAATTAAAAACTGAACAATTCCTCCAAATTTCTGGAAAGTTGCTAGTTTTTGGATTAAAACTGTATGTCCTAGGTGAATATCAGGAGCAGTTGGGTCAAATCCTGCTTTTACATAAAAATTTTCACCAGTTTCATAATATTTTCTTATTAATTTAGTAATAGCTTCAATATCAATAATCTCAGCAGTTCCTCTTTTAATCTCTTCTAGTGCTTCACTTATTTTATTTTCCATTTTATTAAACCTTATTATTTATTATATGCATCTTTTTTTGATAAAAATTCAATAACTTTTATCTCTTTTTCTACAATTTTTTTAACTTCATCTATATTTGCTTTATTTGTTTCAAATTCAATATCACAATATTGATTATATGTATGTTTTTGTCTTCCAAAATTTACAACTAAAATATAAAAATCATTTTTTGATAAATAGTTAAATACTTTTGCTAATTCACCTTTTGTATTTGGAATACTAATTAACATTTTATATCTAAATACACTATTATTTGTCCAAGTACAAAACAACATTTGGTGGTTTGCTTTTATTTTTGAGTAGGCTTTATCACACATTTTATGGTGAATTATTGCATCATTTCCATTTCTAAAGGCTACAATATCATCACCAAATTTTGGGTGGCAACAGTGATCAAAAGAGATAGAGTGTATGTTGAAATTTGAGTAAATCATCATATTGTCAAATTTGAACTCTTTTATTTTGCTAGTTAATATTTTAAATCTAGCCATTAAACCTTTCTCTTTTGTTATTTTCTTTTCAAGAAGAAGTTTTGCATGTTTAAAATAACTTAAAACTTGAGGAACTTTATATATATTATCAACATCATGAACTTCTAAAATATTTTCATAATATCTTGAGAAAACTGTATTTAAAATATTTCTTCCAGATAGTTTATCTATCTCTTTTTGTCTTTGAGTACATAAAATTTTTAACTGTTTTTTAGCTCTAGGAGTTTTTAACATATCTATCCATGAACATCTTGCAACTGTATCTTCTCCAACTTCAATAGATACAATATCTGTACTTTTTAAAACTGTTAAAAGAGGTTTTTTAATTTTATTTATATAGCAAGATATTGCTTTTTCTCCTACATTTGTATGAACTGCAAAGGCAAAATCATAAGCTGTTGAGCCAATAGGAAGAATAAAAACTTCACCTTTTGGAGAGTAAACAATAATCTCATCATTAAATAGATTTTCTTTTGTTTCGTTGTAAAACTCTTCGATATTATCATTTGAAAACTCTAAAGATTTTAACCAATTTAGGTTTGCATTAGAGTTTGAAGAGCTATTTTTTTCTCCACTTTTGTATGCCCAGTGAGCTGCAATTCCATACTCTGCAATACCATGCATATCAAAAGATCTAATTTGAATTTCATAAATTTTTGAGTTATAAAAAACTGTTGTATGGATAGTTTGATAACCATTTTCTTTTGGTGTTGCTACATAGTCTTTAAATCTTGAAACAAGAGGTTTAAACTCTAAGTGAATATGCCCTAAAGCTTTATAGCAATCAATATCACTTTCAACTAAAATTCTAATTGCAAAAAGGTCAAGAACTTCTTCAATAGTTATACCTTTTCTTTGCATCTTTAAATATATTGAATAGTGGTGTTTTACTCTTGAATATATTTTGATATTTTTCTCTTCAAAACCATTTTTTTCTAAAAGTTTTTTTGTAACAGTAATGAAATTATTAAAGCTTAACTGCATTGACTGTTCATTCTCTTTTAAGAAATCATCAATTTTTTTATATTCATCTGGATAAATATAGAAAAATGCTAAATCTTCTAACTCATTTTTAAGAGTTGAAATACCAAGTCTATTTGCAATTGGAACATAAACAACCAAAGTCTCTTCAGCAATTCTTCTTTGTTTATGTGGAGGTAAAACAGCAAGAGTTAGCATATTATGGAGTCTATCGCAAAGTTTTACAATTAAAACTCTTGGATCATCAACAGAAGCAATTAGCATTTTTCTAAATGTTAAGGCAGCTTGAACTATTTTTGAATCACTAGAATCTTTTGAAGTTACGAAATTTTCTTCTCTAATATCACTTACTTTTGTAAGCCCTTTAACCATATTTGCAACATTTTTACCCCATCTTTCTTCTACATACTCTAAAGTAAATGGAGTATCTTCTACAACATCGTGTAAAAGTGCAGTAGCAATTACATCTTCATCTGGTGAAAATGTTGAAGTTATTGTTGCAACTAAAATAGGGTGAACAGCATAAGGCTCACCGCTTTTTCTAAATTGACCTTCATGTGCTTCAATAATAAAATTGATAATTTCATAAAGCTTTTCTGAAATATCAATTTTTGTTTTAAGTTTATTTATAGCACCATCAATAGTATTGATAGTTTGTACTTCTTTAAAAAA
Source organism: Arcobacter vandammei (assembly GCF_016106035.1). Classification (GTDB taxonomy): domain Bacteria; phylum Campylobacterota; class Campylobacteria; order Campylobacterales; family Arcobacteraceae; genus Aliarcobacter; species Aliarcobacter vandammei. Next base: position 6,444 of record NZ_JADKPZ010000027.1, on the reverse strand, counting down.
ATTATTCATATATTATAATTTAAAATAGGCAGAGGACTATTTTTCTTTATTTACCAATCCATCAATTTTAAGTAGACCATTTGCAATTTCATCTATTGCAATATCTGTATATTTCATTTTTTGAGTATTTTGGCTTAAAAGTGGTTTTGCACCTTTACTTAATTCATCTGCTCTTTGACCAACAGCTATAGCTAAAATATATCTATCATTATCAACTTGTTTTAAAGCTCTTGAAATTCTCTCTTCTAATCTTTCCATCTATTTTCCTTTTTTAATCTATTTTTTATTTAAACTTATTTTACTATTGAACACTTACTATAATCACCTTGAATAATTCTAAGAAGATTACCTTTTTCATTCATATTTGTTACAGCTATTGGAAGTTTATTATCTTTTGCTAGTGCAATAGCAGTATCATCCATAACTTTTATATGATCTTCTAAAGCTCTATCATAAGTTAAAGTATCCAATTTTATTGCATCAGCAAATTTCATAGGATCTTTATCATAAACACCATTTACTTTTGTAGCTTTTATAAGTAAATCAGCCCCAATTTCAGTAGCTCTTAAAGTAGCACCTGTATCTGTTGTAAAATATGGGTTTCCTGTTCCTGCTCCAAAAATTACAACTCTTCCTTTTTCAAAGTGTCTCATAGCTTTTCTTACAATAAAAGGTTCAGCTATCTCTTCCATCTTAATTGCAGTTTGTAATCTTGCACTTAAACCTTTGTATTCAAGAGCTTCTTGCATAGCAACACCATTTATTACAGTTCCAAGCATCCCCATATAATCAGCACTTGTTCTTTTAATAACACCATCAGCAGCAGCTGTAACTCCACGAATTATATTTCCACCACCAATAACAATGGCAACTTCTACACCATATTCAACTAATGTTTTAATCTCTTCAGCAATATAATCTAAAATTTTAGTATCAATACCATAGCCCTCAGCTCCTGCTAGTGCTTCACCAGAAAATTTAACAAGTACTCTTTTGTTCATAAGCTCTCTTTTTTTATAATAATTTTTGCATTTTATCCAAAAAATAATTAACAAACTCTTAGCTTAAAGCCCACTCATAAAAAGATATAGCATTAATTTGTATCTTATTATTTGATAAATTTTCACTATTTGAAACAGTAATAATCTCTATTTTTTTTATATTATTTTCTAAGGCTGTTTTTACAATCTTTTTTAATAAATTAGCATTCATAATAGAGTTAAAAAAAGGTATGCAAACTACTGCTAAATCATCATTTTTTAAGTAAAAATCAATATTATCTAAATAGTAAATTTGGCTATTTTCTTTTATTAATTCTAAAAAAACCATATTTGTAAACTCTTGTTTAAACTTTTTTGTAAAACTTATAGCATTTAAAAAAGCATAATTATATGTATATATTTTTTTTAGGCTTTTCTCTTGATTATATTTTTCTATAAAAAATATTATTTTTTTATCAACAAACTCTTTACACTCTTCATAAAATCTATCTTTTGAAATTTTAACTCTAGTTTTTAGTTGATTAAATAGCTGAAAAATAGATTTTTTTTCATCTATATTTTCTATTAAAATTTTTAGAATTTCATAATTTGTTTCATCTTTTGAACTAAGTTTTATAATTTCTTGAAGTCTTGATAATTTTTTATGCTCTTCTATACTTATAGAAAGAGGTAAATTACCATATTTTAAGAAGCTATTAAAACTTTGAGTAATATTTTGATGTTTAGAATCAAAAAGCAAATACTCTTCAAAATCAAGTGCAAAAAGCTCGATTTTATCAAAGTTTTCAATATTGAGATTTATTTGTGAAGTTAAAATGATATTTTCACAATTTGGAATTTTACACTCGAAATTATAGTTTTCTAAAACTAAAGTTTTTATACTGTTTGAGTTTATAAACTCTTGTAAAAATGGCAAATCTTCTAATATGTTTTTATTTCTTAAATCAAAAAAATCTATATATAAATACTCTTCATTTTTAAAGTTTCCTAAAAAATCAAAAACTAAATAAGATTTACCAACTTTTGAAGCTCCACAAATTAAAGTTTTTTCAGATTGAATTTTTATTTTTCTTTCCAAAAAAGTTATTTTTGAAAAGTTTATTTGATAGTTTTCTTCTAAAAGCTTCATTTACTACTTAAATTTATAGCTTCTTTTATTGCATTTATATAACTTTTATTTGATGGATTTTTATCTTTATATGCTATATCAAAAGCCGTTCCATGATCAACACTTGTACGAATGATTGGAAGATTTAAGCTTACATTTATACTCTCTTCAAAATAAAGAGCTTTTAGTGGAGCTAAACCTTGATCGTGGTACATTGCTACAAAATATGTATAGTTTTCTCTACTTTTTGGGCTAAACGCTGTATCAGGAACTAAAGGCATAGAAAAAATATTATTATTTATAGATTTATTTACTTTTTTGATAGCTTTTTCTATTTTTTTCTCCTCTTTTCCTAAAACTCCACCGTCTCCAGCATGTGGATTTAGAGCTAAAACAGCAACTTTTGAAGCATTTGTACAAGAGTAAAAATCTTTTAAGAAATTAGTTATTTTTTTTGTTTTAATATTTTTTGCTACATTTTTTAATGCAATATGTTCTGTAAAAAGAGCAACATACATAGAAGAGCAACCTAACATCATAATTGCATCTTTTTTAAAAATATCTCTTAAAACTTCAGTATGACCTTTGTAAGATATTTTTGCTTTACTCCAAGCCTCTTTATTTATTGGAAGAGTACAAATAGCATCAACTCTATTTTCTTTTGCTAAAACTATAGCATCTAAAAATGAGTTATATGAGTATAATCCAGAGTTTTTACAAACTTTAGAAGGTTCTATATTAAACTCTCCAATTGTCTCAAAAAGTGTAAAATCTTCTGGTATTTCTTTGTTTAAAAGTTTAGAAGCTTGATTTAAAAGATTTTTATTTATACAGTAAGTTGGAGTACAAAATTGTGAAATTTCTTTGTGAGAGTTTAAAGCTATCTCTATGCCAACACCATTTAAATCCCCGATGCTAATAGCAATTTTAGGTAAATTATTCATTTATTAGTTTTTTCATTTCAGTAATTGCATCAAAAAGTCCTGTAAAAACAGATCTAGCAATAATACTTTGTCCAATATTAAGTTCACTTATCTCTTTGATATTGCAAATATCTTTAACATTTTGGTAGTTTAAACCATGACCAGCAGCCACTTTTAATCCAAGATTTTTTGCAAAATTTGAAGCATTTTTAATCTCTTCTAAGCTTCTGTCAAGTCTATTTTTAAGCTCATCACGACTAAGCTCAAGCTCTTTTATAGAGTGTTGAGTATTTCTTAGATTTGTATAAAGCATAGCATAGATATTTGCATAGCTTCCAGTATGAAGCTCAACCCAAGAAGCTTCTAGCATATTTGCTAACTCTATTGATTTACTGTTTGGGTCTATAAAAAGTGAAACTTCAATATTATTTGCTTTTAATTTTTCAATAACTGCATCTATTTTATTAAAGTTTTTCTCCAAATCAAGTCCACCTTCAGTTGTAACTTCATCTCTATTTTCAGGAACTAATGTTGCTCTAAATGGTTTTAATTTACAAACAATATCAATAATATCGCTATTTATTGAACACTCTAAATTTACAGGAAGTGCTGATTGTTCGATTATAGCTTTTGCATCTATATCGTGAATATGACGTCTATCTTCTCTTAAATGAATAGTTATTTGATTTGCACCTGAAAGTTTACAAATACTTAAAGCATCAAGTGGATTTGGATCATTTATTTTTCTAGCCTCTCTTAGAGTTGCTATGTGGTCTATATTTACACCTAGAAGCATTTTATTTCCTTTAATTTTTTATGACAAATCTTTTAGAGTTGAAATATTAGCTGCCAACTTATTTTGAACTTCTAAATACTCATCCTCATTTTTTGAATCAGCAACTATTCCTGCTCCTGCTTGAAAAATAATTTTATCTTTTGTAATAAGAGAAGTTCTTATTGTAATTGCACTATCCATATTTCCATCAAAACCAAAATATGCAATACTTCCAGAGTAGAAATTTCTTTTAATCCCTTCAAATTGTGCTATTAAATCCATAGCTTTTATTTTTGGAGCTCCAGTCATTGTTCCTGCTGTAAATGTTGCCATAAACAAATCAAACATATCGTATTTCTCATCTAGTACAGCTTCTACATCTGAAACTATATGCATAACATGTGAATATCTTTCAACTCTCATAAGCTCAGTTACTTTTACAGTTCCAGATTTTGCAACTCGTCCTACATCATTTCTTCCTAAATCAACAAGCATTAAGTGTTCAGCTCTCTCTTTTTTATCGTTGATTAGTTCATTTTCCATCTCTAAATCTTTCTCTAGTGTAGAGCCTCTTTTTCTTGTACCTGCTATTGGTCTTAAAAGTAGATGACCATCAATAAGTCTAATCATAACTTCAGGACTAGAACCAGCTATAGAGAAATCTTCAAACTCTAAAAGGTACAAATATGGGCTTGGGTTTTTGCTTCTTAAGGCTCTATAAAAGCTTAAATTATCTACAATAGCTTTTTGAGTAAATCTATTTGACATTAAAATTTGGAAAACATCTCCAGCTTTTATATGCTCTTTTGATTTTTCTATCATAGAGAAAAACTGCTCTTTTGAGTAGTTGAATTTACCTTCATCAAGTAAAACAGCTTTTTTCAAAGGAGTAAAAGAGTAAGGCTTTAAAAGCTCTTTTTCAATAATATCTAACTCATCTTTTAAGTTTGAAATAGAAGTTAAAAGTATTAATTTTGAGCTTTTATGAGAGTAGGCTAAAATTATTTTTGGTCTTATTAAATCTAAATCTGGAATATTTAATTGGTCTTCTAAAGAGTTCATAGATTTTTGTAAAATAGGTTCAAACTCTTTTCCTATATCATATCCAACATTCCCAATAAAACCATCTATTAAGCCAATTCCTAGCTCTTTTGCTTTTTGTTTGTAAATCTCTTTATCAAAATTTTTATAATATTTTTTTAAAAAACTTAGAGGATTATTATCTACTTTTACTATTTCATCTTTTTCATTTTTAAAAAAACATTCATTGTTTTTATACCAAACCCTCTCTCTAGCACCAATTATAATATAAGAAAAATTTCCATCATTGTTTGAACTAATAGTACTTTCAAATAAAAAACTAAGCTCATTTGGGTAAAGAGTTTTTGCTTTTTCATATATTGAAACAGGTGTAAATTGGTCTAAAAATAAGGTTTTGCTATAAAAATTCATAAATCATCTCTCTTAAAATTTAACTACATGAGCATTTGCTAAGTCTAAAGTTGTTTTTATATTTCCGATATTTTGACTAGCTGCTTCTTTTGAAGGATATGGACCTATTAATACTTTATTGTATAAAACACCATTTACTTCATGTTGATAAATTTTATATTTTAAATTTCCTGCTCTAATTTTATTAATAAAACTATCAGCTGGTTTTTTACTAAATGCTCCAACTTGAACGAAATATCCACTACTTGGAGCAGATTCACTACTTGTAGTAGTTTTACTATTATTTGATACTAAATCTTTTACAGATTTTTTAGTTTCAGTTTTTTGAACTACTGGCTCTTTTTTTGTTTCAGTTTTTGTTGTTTGTTGAATATTTTGTGTTTGTTGTGCTTTTTTCTCTTCAACTCTTCTTATTGCATCATCTAAAGTTTCATTAGAGATATTTTGATTATTTGTTGAATCAGAAGTCTGTGTATCATCTTCTTGTTGGCTATTTTCTTGATTAGCTTGAATATTATTTAATCTCTCTTCAGGTGATAATCTACTAGGGTCTATCATCTGTTCATTATCTTGTTTTGCTCTTTGATTTAATATTTTTTGAAAATCTTCTTCAACTTTATTATTTGAAAGGCTTTTTGATTCAGAAGTTTTAGCACCATTTGATGTAAAAGTATCTTCTTTACTTGAATCACTAGTTAATAATCTAATAATTATAATTGTCAATAAAAAAAGTACAAGTAAAACAACACCTAACATAATATATTTTTTCTTATTATCTTCATTATTAAAAGATGAAGTACCAAGCATAATATTATCTAGTTCATGTTGAGAATTTAAATTTTGACTATTTTGTAAATTTAAATCAAAAGTATTTTGGTATGGATTAGTACTTTCAGGTTGTACAAAAGGAGTTTGTTTTATACCAATAGGATTTTCTTCTTCTATATAATTATTTGGACTAGAAGATTTAAGCTCTTCTAATCTTTTTTCCAACTCTTCTCTCTCTTGTTTTTTTTGAACATTTTTTAAGAATTCATTGCCTTTTATTTGCATAAATTATCCTTATTTTTAACCTTAGTAAGTCGATTGTGTATAAATTACAAATTTATTAGCTAACTCTTCAAGCTCTTTGCTTATTTTTTTATGAAGTTCTGTGTTTTCTATATCATCTAAAACATCACAAAT
>NZ_JADKPZ010000026.1 GCF_016106035.1 Arcobacter vandammei | reverse complement strand
TAATAACTATCTTTCGTTTCTCTGATAATTCTCTTGGTGTTAATTTTCTAGCATCTATTTTTTCCATAAAACATTATACTATAATTAAGATTATTTATCGGTGAAGTAATATTTAAAAATCAAAAAGAGATTTATCTTACAAAATCTGAAAAAAATCTACTATTTTTACTCCTATCTAATAGAGGTGAAAAAGTAAATTACAATCAAATTGAAGAGTTTATTTATAATGGAGTATATACAAGCTCAAATGCTATTAGAACTTTAATGAAAAGACTAAGACAAAAACTTCCAGAAAATTTAATAAAAAATTGTATAGATGAAGGCTATTTTATAGAAAAATAGCCTTTATAGTAATCTTGATATGACTAAACTTTTAAATAAAAATATTTTCTCATATATTTTTCTCAAACTCTTCTTAACTTTGTTTGAGATTTGGATTTAAAATTTTAAGAAATAAGTAAGAGTTTACTCATTTCTTAATACATCAATTACATCTATTTTTGTAGCTCGACTAGCTGGATAATAAGAAGATAAAAGAACGATAATAACAGCTCCAATAATAATAGAGATAAAATCACTAAGAGCTAAATCCAAAGGAAGTTTTGCACTTCCATAAACATCAGCAGGAAGTGATACTATATCAAAAGTATCAAGTAAAAAATAACCAATAAATCCTAGAATAATTCCTAAAACAATTCCACCAAAACCAATAATTGTTCCAACTCTTAAGAAAATTGATTTTATCTCTTTTGAGCTAGCACCCATTGATAAAAGTAGGGCTATCTCTTTTCTTCTACTCATTACAGTCATTAGTAAAGAAGATATGATATTTAGTGAAGCAACCAAAATAATCAGCATTAATACTATAAATAGTGCTGTTTTTTCCATTTTCATAGCCGCAAAAAAGTTTCCATTTTGTTGCCACCAACCAACAATTCCAACACCATCATCTTTTAAAGAAATTTTTAGTTTTTCTATATCAGCAAAAGCATCATCTGATAATATATGTATTCCATCATAAACATTTGGTTCTTTTTGAAGTAGTGTCTGTAGAGCTTCAATAGATGTATACATGTAAGCTTTATCATAGGCATTTAGACCTGATCTAAAAGAACTTAAGTAATTAAATCTTTTCATCTTTGGCATAAGTGAAAAACCAGCAGGATTTAGTTCTGTAAAATATAGTGTAACTTTGCTATCGTAAGTTAAAAGTAGTTTATCACTTATTCCTACTCCTGTTATTAAGTCATATTTATTTATAAGTTGGTCTTGTACAGCTTCTTTATAAATTGGATTAATTTGCGCTTCATTTTGTGGAATTACTCCAAAAATCATTCCACCACTCATATTATCACCATTTTGTACAATTGCTTGAGTTGATACAAAAGGAGAGAATTTGAGTTTTGGATACTCATTTGTAAGTCTATTTAAAAGCTCTTCATTTACAGTATTTAGCATTTTTGGGTAAATAGTAAGTGGATAGTTCATAGTAAAGAGTTTTCTTTCAAACTCTTTTGCTGTTCCATTCATAATTGCCATTGATAAAATCAAAACCATAACTCCAATTGCAACACCAACAAAAGCTAATATTGCACTAATAGAGATAAATGGATTTTTTTTATCAAATCTTAGATATTTTTTTACAATAAAATTTACTAAAGTTTTATTCAAATTAGTTTCCTGCAACAAGTCCTACTTTAGGACCACTTTTCCCACAACATTGTTTATATTTAAGACCACTTCCACAAGGACAAGAATCATTTCTAGCTATTTTTTTATCACTTGCTAAAACAGCTTCTCTTGCTTTGTTTGTTGTTTGGTGTTCTGTTGATTTTTCCATTGAAGCTTTCATTCTTTCTAAAGCTTCTTTTTCTTTATCTTCTTTACTTTGAAGTTGTACAGCAAAAAGTATTTTTATAATCTCTAATTTAATATTAGAAACTAACTCAACAAATAGATTATAAGACTCTTTTTTGTATTCCACAAGTGGGTCTTTTTGATTATAACCTCTTAAACCAATTCCAGTTTTTAATGTATCCATTGAGTATAAATGCTCTCTCCAAGCGTTGTCTAAAATTTGAAGATATAAAATTCTTTCGATTTCACTTTTTTGTTTTGGGTCTGCTACACTCATTTTTTGTTCATAAACATCTTTTAAAATAGTAATTAATCTATTTTCTAAAGAGGCATAATCTTCGCTTTTTATATCTTTTTCTTCTATTATAAAGTGAAGTTCTTCTTTAAACTTAGCAACAATTTGTGAATAATCAAAATCTTCTTCACTCATATTTTGGAAAATATTTGAGTGTGAAAGAAGATTTTGCACATATTCAACTCTATTTTCATTGATTTTTGAAGATATATCATAATCTTCTTTTAGTAAATCATTTCTAAATGTATAGATAACTTTTCTTTGCTCATTTGCAACATCATCGTATTCTAAAAGGTGTTTTCTGCTTTCAAAATGCATAGATTCAACTTTCTTTTGTGCATTTTCAACAGCTCTTGTAACCATTTTAGACTCAATATATTCACCCTCTTTAATTCCAAGTCTTTCCATAATTCTTTTAATTTTATCACTTCCAAAAATTCTTAAAAGATTATCTTCAAGGCTAAGATAAAATTGAGATTCTCCAATATCTCCTTGTCTTCCACTTCTTCCTCGAAGTTGATTATCTATTCTTCTACTTTCGTGTCTCTCTGTTCCAATAATTGCTAATCCACCAAGAGCTAAAATTTCTTGAGTTAATTTAATATCAACTCCCCTTCCAGCCATATTTGTAGCAATTGTTACTGCTCCTTTATGTCCAGCATCAGCAATAATTTTTCCCTCTTTTTCGTGTTGTTTTGCATTTAAAACTGTATGAGGAATTTTTTTATCAGATAGAATTTTGTGTAAAACTTCACTTTTTTCAATACTTGCAGTTCCAACAAGAACTGGTTGTCCTTTTTCATGGTACTCTTTGATTTTTTTACAAACTGCTTCAAATTTTTCTCTTTCACTTTTGTAAATTAAATCACTTTTATCAACTCTTTGAACTCTTAAATTTGTAGGAATAGATACAACATCTAAATTATAAATTTGAGCAAATTCTGTTGCTTCTGTTTGTGCTGTTCCTGTCATTCCTGAAAGTTTTTTATACATTCTAAAATAGTTTTGGTAAGTTGTATCAGCTAAAGTTTGACTCTCATCTTGAATAGCAACTTTCTCTTTTGCTTCAAGAGCCTGATGTAAGCCTTCACTAAATCTTCTTCCTTCACTAAGTCTTCCTGTAAACTCATCTACAATGATGATTTGCTCATCTTTTACAACATAATCAACATCTTTTTGGAAAATATAGTTTGCTTTTAAAGCTTGATCAAGTGAGTGTGAAAGCATTGCATTTTCAATAGAGTAAAGATTTTCAACTCCAAATAAAAGTTCTGCTTGTTCGTGTCCTTGCTCTGTTAGAGTAACTGAACGATTTTTTTCATCTACAATGAAATCTCCAGTTGTTGTTGGTTTTTCAGCAGGAGTTTTTGGTTCTATTAATTCACCACGAACAAGTTTTAAAGCTATCTCATTCGCTTTTACATAATTTGAATTTTTGTGATTTGTTGGACCACTTATGATTAAAGGAGTTCTAGCTTCATCAATCAAAATAGAATCCACTTCATCAACTATTACAAAGTTATGACCTCTTTGAACTTTGTCATTTAAATCATAAACCATATTATCTCTTAGGTAATCAAATCCTAAAGAGCTATTTGTAGCATAAGTAATATCGCAATTATATTGATCTCGTCTCTCTTTATCATCTCTAATTGAATCAGTTAAAGCCCCAACACTAAAGCCTAAAAATTCATATAAAGGTTTTAACTCATTTGCATCTCTTGAAGCAAGATAATCATTAACTGTAACAACATGAACACCTTTTCCGCTAAGTGCATTTAAACAAACAGCAATTGACCCAACAAGAGTTTTTCCCTCTCCTGTTTTCATCTCTGCAATTCTTCCATCATTTAAAACCATAGCACCAATTAGCTGAACATCATAAGGTCTCATACCCAAAGCTCTTTTACTAGCTTCTCTTGTCATTGCAAAAGAGTCATTTAAAACATCATTTAGTGTCTTTTCTTCGTTTTGTACGGCAGTTTTTAATCTATTAAATTCACTTTTTAGTTCATCGTCGCTTAACTTTTGATATTTCTTTTCTAAAAGAGTTATTTCATTTGCTCTTTTTCTATATTTTTTTACTATCCTATCATTTCTTGTGCCAAAAACTTTTGAAAAAACATTTAACATAAAATTAGTTCCTTTTCGTTATAATGAGGAAGATTATATAGAAAAAAAGGTTAAAAATGTTTTATAGAGTTTTTTTTGTTTTAAGTTTTCTTGTTTTATCTTTTTTAAATGCTAATGATATTAAAAATTTAGATAGTTTTTTTGGTAATTTTAAACAAACAATTACTTCTGATTCAAAAAGTGTTATTGAATACAATGGAAAAGTTTTTATTAAAAAAAGTGGAAAAATTTTATGGCAATATGAGACACCAATTAAAAAGAATGTTTACATAGATAACACTATGGCAATAGTTGATGAGCCAGAACTTGAACAAGCCATATTTACAAAGCTTGATAATGAAATAAATATTATAAAACTTCTAAATGAAGCAAAAAAAGTAGATAATGAAAATTATATTTCAACTATAAATGGAATAAAATATAGTATAAAAGTAAAGGAAAATAAGATTTCAAAAATAACTTATAAAGATGAATTAGACAATCTTGTAGATATAAATTTCTTAAATATTGTTCAAAATGGTGAGATTTCTGATGAAATTTTCAAATTTATAGTTCCTAGTAATTATGATGTTATTAGAAAATAAGAGCATTTAAGAAAAAATAGCTATAATTTTGCCTTAGGTAAACAAAACAATAGCTTGAAAATTTCAAGAGGAAAGTCCGGGCTGCTGTGAAGTGTGGTTCCATTTAAATAATGGCTAGAGTAATCTAAGGGATAGTGCAACAGAGAGTAAACAGCCAATTTTTTTTGGTGATGGTGAAACGGTAGAGTAAGAGCCTACCAGTGTTTTGAGTAATCTTAACAGCTTTGTAAACCCAACCTGCAGCAAGAAGATCTGGTATTTACTTCACATTTTTTGGTCTTCGCAAGAGTGCTAAAGTAATTTAGCACCTAGATAAATTATTGTTCATGACAAAACGCGGCTTATTGTTTACCTATTATAAAATTTCTCTATAATTTTCTTTTCCAAATCTTCAACACTATTTAGACCATTTTCATAGTTAGAAAAACCCCAATTTACTAAAACTCCATCAATTCCAGCATTATATGCAGCCATAGTATCTTTTACTGAGTCTCCAAAAAGTTGTGCATTCTCTTTTTTTACATTATATTTATTAAGTAGGGCATTTACCATATCTGGATTTGGTTTAGGTTTTTCTACATCGTTGTAGCCTAAAATAGTTGAAAAATATCTATTTATTTCAAGATGATTTAACATCTTTTTTGCATAATCTGAGTGAGCATTTGTAGCTATACAAAATTTAAAATCATCTTTAAAATTGTCTAAAAGCTTTTTAACTCCATCGTAAATATGTAAATCAACTAAACAATTTTTACTATAATAATCTTCAAATAACTCTTGTATTTGTGGTGTAAAAATTTTTTCATTATAAAAAAACTCAGCACTATTTATATTTATATCATTTATGTTTTCTAAAATAAAACTGTTTTCTAATCTTTCTAAACCTATATTTTCTCTTACATAATTTACTGTATTTGCTATTGCAAAACCGCTATTTATAAGTGTTCCATCCATATCAAAAATAATCATATTCATAAAAATCACCTTTTAAAATCTAAGCTTGTATTATACTAGATTTATTTTAGTAAGAATTGAATCTAAATAGGACAAATTTTATCTTATTTTAATATTACTTGGATTATAATTGCATTTATAGGATATATGTATTTTTATCCTCCTACTACTAAATACAAGTTTTAATAGTATCCTATACTTTTTTTGAAATGAATTTATTATATAGGCTTTGTAGTTTTTCCCTCTACAAAGCCTTTTTTTATGCCAAAAAAGATACAATCTAGCTTTATTTTAGAAATTCTTTGGAGATTTATGAAAAAACTTTTACCAATTTTTACAATAATTTTAATAGTTGCAATAATCATAATAATATTTTTATCTATGGCAAAAGAGCAAAAAATGGTGGTGATAAAAGAGGGGAACACTTCACAAACTCCTTTAGAAATAATCTTAGGAAAATATCAAGATAGCGATTGCGGAATGGTTATAAATGATTTGACTTTTGCTTCTCAAGTTATTTCAAAAGATGGAAAAACTTGGTTCTTTCATGACCATGGTGGTATGGCAAACTGGATAAATACAAAAGATGATAAGTTTAAAAATGATATTAAAATTTTTGTTATGACAAAAGATAGCAAAAAATATATCGAAGTAAAAGATGCCTTTTTTAGTACAAATGAAGATACTCCAATGAAGTATGGTTTTGGAGCTTATGAAAACAATAGCGATAATTTTATATCTTTTGATGAAGTTCTTTTAAGAGTTTTAAGAAAAGAGAATTTATCAAACCCAAATTTCAAAGAGCAAAATAGTAATCACAATCATCATAAAGAGCATAAGCACTAATGGAAACAATTAGCTTAATCTCTATTATAACTATTGCACTTCTTGGCTCTTTTGGACACTGTATTGGAATGTGTGGCGGAATAGTTGTGGCATATAGTAGTACAAAAATTAAAAGTGTAGATAGTAAATTTACACAAAGTTTGGCTCATCTTTTATACTCATTTGGAAGAGTTACAACTTATACACTTTTGGGAGCTATTTTTGGTTTTGTTGGTGGAGTTGTTAGCTTTTCAAATATTACAAGTGGAACTATGCTTTTACTTACTGGTTTTTTAATGGTTTTGGTTGGGTTTTCACTTTTAGGGAAAATTAAATTTCTTACATTTTTGGAGCAATCTTGCTCAAAATCTAGCTTTTATCAAAAAAACTTTAAAGCACTTTTAGGAAGTAGTTCAATGCTTAGCTTCTATATTTTAGGGCTTTTAAATGGGCTTTTACCTTGTGGTTTTGTATATGTTTTTGCAATAACAGCAGCTAGTACGGGAAGTGCTTTTTGGGGAGCTGTTGTGATGTTTGTTTTTGGACTTAGTACAATTCCTGCACTATTTTTCTTAGGCTTTTTTGTAGGTCTTTTTAAACAATCAAATTTAAGAGATATTTTTATAAAAATAGCTGCTATTTTGGTTATAGTTTTTGGCTTTTATATAGCATATAAAGGGTATGAATATATTATAGACCCCACAAAATCAATACTAAACTGTCATATATAAAATTTAATCATAAAGAAAGGAGGGAAAAATGAAAAAATCAAGAAATTATTTTAGCTTTTTTGGTATTTTAATGGCTAGTTCAAATGCTATCTTAAGTAAGTTTCAATCAAGATTTGAAAATTATATTTCAAAGTTTCCAAGCATAAAAAATATCTTGATAAAATCAGAGCTAAAACCAATAAAACAATATTTAACAAATAATTTATAAAAAATAAAAAAGGATATATTAAAATGAAAAAAACAAAAATAAGCTTAGTTGCATGTATTATCTTAGCAACAAATCTTTTCTCAAACGAAACTACAAAACTAGATGAAATTACTATTTCAAGTGCTACAAAATCAGAGCAAAAACTAAGAGATGTTACAGCAAATGTTGATGTAATAACAGCAGAAGATATAGAATCAAGAAAATTTAAAACTGTAGTTGAAGCATTGCAAACTTTAGCAGGTGTTCAAGTTTCACAAAGTGGCGGAATAGGACAACAAACTTCAGTTTTTTTAAGAGGAATGAATTCAGATAAAACTTTAGTTTTAGTTGATGGAATTAGATTTAATGATCCAAGTGGAAATGGTGCTAATTTTGAACACCTTATGATAAATGATATTGAAAGAATTGAAGTAATTAAAGGTGCACAAAGTAGCGTTTGGGGAGCAGATGCAAGTGCTGGAGTTATAAATATTATCACAAAGTCTGCACAAAGTGGAACTCACGGAAATGCAAGTTTTGAGTATGGAAGATATGATAGCAAAATAGCAAAGGCAAATATTTCACACAAAACAGATAATTTTGATGCAAAACTAGGAGTTACTAGAGTTGATGTAGATGGTTTTTCTGCACAAGCACCAAAAAGTAGTGATGCTAAAAAATATGAAAAAGATGGATATGAAAATACAACTATAAATACAAAAATAGGGTATAACTTTGATGAAAATAATAGAGTTTCAACTTCTTATGAGTTTATAGATACAAAAGTAGATTATGACAATTACTTACCAGATGATAAAGATATTCAATCTAAAACAAAAACTCATTTAGCAAATCTTACTTATGAAAATATAAATGATATTGCTACTACAAAAGTTTATGGAAATTACTCTGATTTTAAAAGAGAATATTCAGATACAGGAAGAGATAAATATAAAGGAACAATAAAAGAGTATGGAGTAAATACAAGTATTGATTACTTAAACTCTTCAAATCTAACTTTGGGTGCTGATTATAAGAAATTCGAAAACAAAGCAAATATAGATAAAGAGTACAATAATAAAGGAATCTTTATAGCAAATACAAATAAGTTTTTCGATGATAAAACTATATTTACACAGGCTTTAAGATATGATAGATATAGCGATTTTGATAATAAAACAACAGGAAAAATAGGAATAAAACAGTATATAGTAGATGATTTAAATCTTAGTGCAAACTATGGAACAGGATACAATGTACCTAGCACATCTCAGCTTTATGGATGGGGTGCTAATCCAGATTTAAAACCTGAAAAAACAAAAACTTATGATGTAGGAATTGAGTATAAAGGTTTCTCTGTAACTTATTTTAACTCAAAAATTGAAGATTTAATCAATTGGGAATGGACAGGACCTGGAATGTATGATGGAATAAATAAAAATATTGATGGAAAAAGTAAATTTAAAGGTACTGAAATTGCTTATAAAAACTCTGTTACAGAAGATGTTTTCTTAAATTTAAACTATACAAGACTTAGTGCAAAAAATAAAGATAATCAAGAATTTGGAAGAAGACCAAAAGATAAGATAGGTTTTGCTGTTGATTACTATGGATTAAAAGATTTCCACTTTAATGTAAATGGTGAATATATTGGTAAAAGATATGATTTTAATAACAAACAAGGTGCAAAAACTGGAAACTACACAATCTGGAATGCTTTAGTTGATTATGATATAAATAAAAATTTCTCAACTTATCTGAAACTTGATAATATTTTTAACAAAGATTATCAAATAGTGGATGGTTATGCAACAAGCCAAAGAGCTGCTTATCTTGGGCTGAAAGCTAGTTTTTAAGGATAATTTGGGATGAAAAAATTTCTATATCTTCTACTTTTTTTAAATATTTTAGTTGCAAATGAGAGAATAATAACTCTAAGCCCAGCAATAAACGAAATAGTTTTTGCCTTAGGCTTAGGAGAAAAAGTTGTTGCAAATACAGAGTTTTGTGATTTTCCAGAAAGTTCAAAAAGTGTGCCAAAAGTAGGGGGATATGGAAGTGTAAGTTTAGAAAAAGTTGTAAAACTAAATCCAAATGTGATAATAAATCAAAGCTATGATAAAAAATTGAACCAAAGTTTAGAAGATTTAGGCTTTAAAACTTTGGTTTACAAAACTGATAATATCGAAGATATAAAATTTAGTATAGAAGATTTAGGTAAAAGATTTGATAAAACACAAGAGGCACAGGCGTTAATAAATGAGATAGATAATAGCTTGGAAAGTATAAGTAATATTATAAAAAATCAAAAAATTTTAATAGTAATAAGCCCACAAAATACCTTATCAAATCAGATTTTTGTTGCAGGAAATTTTGTATATTTTGAAGAGATTATAAATAAAAGTCAAAATAAAAATGCCTATCAAAGTAGACTTAAATCTCAACCAGTTGTTAATAGTGAAAAAATTATCACATTAAATCCAGATATTATTATTTTACTTGCTCCATTTTTGGAAAATCAAAAAGATAAGCAAAAATCTATGATAGAAATGTGGGAAAAACTTCCAACAAGTGCAAGTAAACAGAAAAATATTTATGTAATAGATAAGATGTATTCAGGAATTCCAAGCCATAGAGTAAAAAACTTAATAGATGATTTTAAAGAGGTTTTAGAAGATGTTAGAGCTAAGACATTACAATAATTTTATACTAAATGATATATCTTTTGTTTTAGAAAGAGAAGAAAATTTACTTATATTAGGGGAAAATGGAGCAGGTAAATCGACTTTGGCAAAGGTTTTATCAAATATTATTCCATCTTCAAATCTATATTTTGATAAAAAAAATGTTGAAAATATTGAAGCTAAAACTAGAGCAAAATTTATAAACTATATTCCTAGTAGTTTTTCTATTTTTGATGAATATATGAGTGTTTTAGAGTATTTAAAACTCTCAATTATAGAAGAGAAAAGCAATAAAGATATAGAAAATATCATTGCATTATTAAAATTAGAAGAGTTAAAAAATAACTATTGTTTACTTTTAAGTTCTGGTGAACAACAAATATTACTTCTTGCTAGTGCAATTTTACATGGTGCAAAAATTACAATTTTCGATGAACTAACAGCAAATTTGGATTTAAATAGAGTAAAAGAGGTTTATGATATTTTAAACTCTAAATTACTAAAACAAAAAATAATAATCACTCATAACCTTGATTTTGCCTATGCTTTAAAAGATTTTAGAGTACTTTTTTTGAAAAATGGTAGTGTAGAATTTTTTGGAAGCCATAAAGATTTTTTTAATCAAGAAAATTTAAATAGATTTTACAACAATAATTTAAAAATATTAGATTCTCATTTGGTGGTTGATTTATGAAAAATATTCTATATTTAATATCTGTTTTTATCATATTTTTAGCTCCATTTTTAGGAGAAAGTATTATAAATTTTAATGATATTTTTTCTTTAGATGAGAGTTTATCTATGGTTTTTTGGGACTTAAGAGTTCCTAGAGTTCTTTTGGCTTTTTTTGTTGGCTCTATTTTGGCTCTTAGTGGGCTTGTTTTTCAAATTGTTTTTAAAAATGAACTAATCACACCTTATACTTTAGGAATTGCAAGTGGAACAACACTTTTTTCTGCTCTTTCAATAGTTTTTTTTCCTCTAATTCCACTCTTTTTTTCAAGTATTTTTGGCTCAATAATTACAGTTTTGATTTTATTTATAATATCAAAAAAATTAAGCTCAAAAAGACTTTTAAACTCAACAAATTCAATGCTTTTAATAGGAATTGCACTCTCATATTTTTATAGTTCAGCTTTGATGTTGGTGTTTTTTATTAGTAATTTACAAGAGAATTACTCAATTGTAAGATTTACTCTAGGAAGCCTTGATACAGTAGGTCTTTTTCCTGCATTTGTAGTTGGAATTACAGCAACTTTTTTATCTGTTTTTATATATTTAAATAAGCAAAAGATAAATTTACTTCTTATTTCAAATGAAACAGCATTTTTAAAAGGTTTAAATGTAAATAGAACTATTCTAGCTCTTTTAATTTTTGTAACAATTTGTGTTGGAATATCTATTAGTTTTACTGGACCAATAGGCTTTGTAGGGCTTGTAATTCCACATATTGTAAAACTAATCTATAAAAAAAGTGCAACAAAACTATTTTTTCCAACACTATTTTTTGGTGGTTTCTTTTTGGTTCTTTGTGATTTGATTTCAAGAGTTTTACCAACAACATCAGCTTTGCCTATAGGAGTTGTAACTGCATTTATTGGTGCTCTGTTTTTTGTATATTTACTTATAAGACGAGATAAAAAAGCTAAATGAGTGCATTAATTCTTAGTTTAATATCATCTTTGCTGGTTGGATTTTATATAAAATATTTAAAAATATCTACAAAAAGAGAACTTTTTGTTTTTGTTTTTTCAAATTATGTAATGGCTAGTTTTCTTACATATTATCTTTTTGAACTATCTATTTCTACTATAAAATTCTCGATTTTTGATTATAAATTAGTCATTTTTGTATCTTTCTTGCTTCCAACAGTTTTCTATTTTTTGCATAAATCTTTAGAGTTTTCAGGTCTTGCAAAAACAGATATTTTCCAAAGATTATCTTTAATTATTCCAATAATTTTTAGCTTTTTTCTATTTAATGAAGAGTTTTCTTATATTAAAGCTTTTGTTATAGTTTTAACTTTTATTAGTATTTTTTTAATCTTGGGCAAAAACTCAAACAACAATTTAAATAAAAATCATACGAATATTTTTTATCTTATAGCTGTATTTTTAGGTTATGGCTTTGTAGATACTATGTTTAAGCTAATTGCCACAAACAAAGATATAAATTTTGTTGAATTGCTTTTTGTGATTTTCGTAATATCTGCTTTTATCTCTCTTTTATATATTAGTTTTTTTAAAGGCAAAATAGATTTTAAATATCTATTTTTTGGGCTAATATTGGGAGTTTTAAATTTCTCAAATATATATTTTTATATAAAAGCACACAAAATTTTTGCACAAACTCCAACTTTAGTTTTTATTACTATGAATTTAGGAGTTATTATAGGAGGAGTAATAATTGGAAAATATTATTTCAAAGAGTATCTTTCAAAACAAGCGGTTTTAGGAATATTATTAGCTATTGTTTGTATAGTTTTATTAGCTCTAATACAGTTGAAAATATAAATTATAAAACTTCATCCAAAAAACATCCAATTCCATAAGGTTTTTTGCTATAAAACTTTTTTGCATGACAAATGATTAATGCATGAAACTCTTGATAAACTATCACTAATTTTTCTTTATCTTTTATCTCTTTTGAAAGCTCTTGTTCAAAATAGTTTTTAATTTCAATATATTTTGTTTTTTCATTTATTAAATTATAGCTTAGTAAAACTCTTTTTGTATAAGCATCTACTTTAAAATGTGGCTGTTTAAACCCGTATAAAAGCATACTATCAGCTGTCTCTTCACCAACTCCTTTTAGGCTTAAAAGCTCTTCTCTTGTTGGGATTTTGCCATTTAGATTTTCAAAAAACTCTATAAAGTTTAAAATATAGTGTGATTTTTGATTAAAATAACCACTTGGTTTTATAGCTTCTTGAAAAACTTCTAAGGGTGCATTTTTTATTTTTTCTGGATCTAGTAAATCTAGTTTTTGAAGATTTTCCAAAGATTTTACTACACTTGTGAAATTCCTATTTTGAGTTAAAATAGAGGCTAAACAAATCTCAAAAATCTGTTTTTCATTTTTTGGATAAGAGTAGTCAAGTTTATGATAATACCCATCAACTTCTAAAAATGGCCACCAACCTTGAGGTCCATAAGTTTCATAAAGCTTATTGTACATACTGTATATTTTGTTCATTTTTTACCTTTATTATTTTATACCCAGCACTTGCAAGATAGTTTGGAATATATAATATAGAAAATATATCATATAAAACTATAATTTACATTCTTGTATTTTAAAAAAATTATGAGTTGAGTGAGTTATAACTAAAATAGCTTTTATCAGACATAAAAAAGTTAAATTCTCAAGCCTTTAAGCTTGAGAATTTTTATTTCTCCATTTTCCATTTAAAATAAAATAAGAGATTAAACCTAGAACTAATCCCCAAAAAGCTCCACCAATTCCAAAAATGTTTATATTTGCAGCTGTTGCTATAAAAGTAATCATTGCAGCTTCTCTAGTGCTTATATCATTCATTGCATTTGCAAGGCTTCCTGCAATTGTACTTAAAAGTGCAAGTCCAGCAAGAGTGCTAATAAATACAGATGGAAAAGCTGAAAATAAAGTAGCTAAGGTAACTCCAAAAATACCAACTAAAATATAAAATATTCCTGCTGTAACTCCAGCTATCCATCTTTTCTTAGGATCTTCATGAGATTCTTTTCCAGTACAAATAGCAGAAGTTATAGATGATAGACAAAAAGCATGAGAACCAAAAAAAGCCATAATCATTGAACCAAATCCAGTAAGAGTTAAAATAGGTTTTGCACCAGTTTTGAAACCATCATTTTGAAGTATCAAAAGTCCTGGCATATATTGTCCTGTTAAAGTAATCAAAAATAGTGGTAAAGCAATACTTAAAGTTGCATTTAGAGAAAAAGTAGGCTCTGTAAATACTGGATATGCAAGTTTTAATTCAAGATTAGAAAAATCAATTGAAGATTGTAATAGTAAAAAAACAAATCCAAAAACCAATACAGAAACAATAGCGTATCTTGGAGAAAATCGTTTTACTATAAGATATACAAAAAATAGCGAGATTGCGAAAATAGGGCTAATTGTCATATTTGTAAAAGCTGAAATACCAAATTGTAGCAATATTCCTGCAAGTAATCCAGAAGCAATGCTTGTAGGAATTAGGCGAATTAATTTTCCAAAATATCCAGAAATCCCTAATATAAAAAAAGCAAAAGCAGATATTATATATGCTCCAATTGCTTCAGAGTAAGAAACAGTAGCAATTGCAGTTACTAAAAATGCAGCTGCTGGTGTACTCCAAGCTGTGATAATTGGCTCTTTTGTGTACCAACTTAGCAATATTCCAGTAATTCCAACTCCAATAGAGATAGACCAAACCCAAGAAGCAGTTTGTTCGGCACTTAAACCAGCCATTTGTGCTGCTTGAAAGATTAAAATAAAAGTTCCACCATAATTTACAATAACTGAAATAAGTCCAGCAACCATTGGTAGAATATTTGATATTTTTTTGTTCATTTTTACACTCCTTAGTTAAAAATATAATGAAAGTATAAAGGTATAAAAAAGATTTTACAATCCGAAAATTGCTAATTGTTGATTTTATTAAAAGCCCATAAAATAGCAATTTTCGGATTGATTTGGAAAATTCTTTTTCATATAATTGAATAAAGATTTAACTAAAAAAGAGTGAAAAAATGGAAAAAAATGATTATATTTTACCTTTATACAATCGACTAGATATTTCATTTATAAAGGGTAAAAAATCTATTCTATATGATGAAAATGGAAAAGATTATATAGATTTTGCTTCAGGAGTTGGAGTAAATAGTTTGGGTTATGCAAATAAAAAGATAGTTAAAACTATCAAAGAACAAACAAAAAAAGTTGTACACACTTCAAATATATATCGTATAAAATCACAAGAAAAATGTGCTAAAAAGATAGTTGAATTAAGTACCTATAATATGCAGTGCTTTTTTTGTAATAGTGGTGCAGAAGCAAACGAGAGTGCTATAAAACTTGCTAGAAAGTATGGAAATACGGCTTTTGAAACTCCAAAATATAAAATTATCACTATAAAAAACTCTTTTCACGGAAGAACAATAGCCACTTTAAAAGCAACAGCTCAAGAAGACAAACACAAATATTTTGCTCCATATCCTGATGGTTTTATTTATGCAAATGATATAAATGACGCTATTTCTATGATAGATGATACAACTGTTGGAGTTATGCTAGAACTCATTTTGGGTGAGGGTGGTATTTTTATGCAAGATATTTTAGAAGTACAAAAACTTGAAAAAGTTTTGAAAGAAAAGAAGTTACTTTTAATAATAGATGAAGTTCAAACAGGAGTTTATAGAAGTGGAAATTTTTTAATTTCTCAATACTTTGGTATAAATCCAGAGATTGTAACCTTGGCAAAAGGTTTGGCAAGTGGTATTCCAATAGGTGTTATGATGACAAGTTTAAAAGATATTTTCTCTTTTGGTGATCACGGTTCAACTTTTGGTGGAAATCATCTATCAACAACAGTTTGTAATAAGGTTTTAGATATTTTAGAAAAATACTCAAATAGTGGAAAATTAAGTGAGAATATCAAATATTTCAATAGTTGTTTACAATATTTTGTAGAAACATATCCAAATATATTTTTACAAAAAAATGGTTTTGGATTTATGCAAGGATTGGTTATAAAAGATGAAATAGATTTAAACGATATAATAAATCTTGCACTTAAAAATGGTGTTTTGATTTTGAAATCTGGGAAAAATATTATTAGATTTTTGCCACCAATTATTATTAGTAAAAGTGAAATAACACAAGGTTTTCAAAGATTTGAAGATACAATTTTGAGTTTATAACAAATAAAAAGGAATATTTTTGAGAAGAGAAGAGTTTGATATAAAAGATGAGAAAAGTATAAATGAAGTATTAGAAGTTTGTGAATATGGAACTTTGAGTTTGATAAAGGATAATAAACCATATTGTGTAGCTTTAAATTTTGTATATTTTGAAGGCTCTATATTTTTTCATGGGAGTAATGAGGGTAAAAAAATAGATACGATAAAAGGGAATAATTTGGGTTGTTTTATAGCTGTAAAACCATATTCTACTATTCCATCATACTTTTTTGATACTCTTGCTGCTTGTCCTGCTACACAATTTTTTGCTTCAGTTTTTCTTGAAGGAACTTTGAGTTTTGTAGAAAATGATGATAGAAAATCAGAAGTTTTAAATGCTTTGATGAAGAAACTACAAAAAGATGGTGGATATGAAACAATAGCTTATGATAAAACTATGTATTCAAAAATGATAGATAAAGTAGCAGTAATCGAACTAAAACCACAAAATATTACTTGCAAAATAAAAGTTGGACAAAACTTAAATAATGAAAAAAGAGATAGACTTTTAGAAAAGCTCGAAAATAGGGCAACAAATATGGATAAAAAAACTATAAAACAGATGAGAATTTTATTATATTCTACATTATAAAATTTATATAGTTTACTTATTTTAGCATCTATTTTCCAAAATTCTCACAATTCTCAAAATCCAAAAGTGCTTTTTTTCTCTCAATTCCCCATCTATAACCACTAATTGCTCCACTTTTTGTAATAACTCTATGACAAGGGATTAAGTAGCCAATATGATTTTTTCCAATTGCACTAGCAACTGCTCTTACAGAGTTTGGTTTATCTATAGAGTTTGCAATATCGCTATAAGTAGTGATTTCTTCATTTGGAAGATTTATAAGTGCTTTCCAAACATTTATTTGAAAATTTGTGCCTTTTACAAGAAGTGGATATTTTCTGTTTTTTACAAAGATATTTTCCAAATACTCATTTGCTCTGTTTTCATCGAAAATTAGATTTGCATTTTCCCAAAGTTCATTAAATCTTTGAAAAATATCTTCTTTGTTGTTGTCACAAAAACCTAAATAACAAATTCCTTTATCTGTAAAACCTAAAAGTGCTTCACCAAAAGGTGTTTGTCCAAAACCATAAGTGATTTTTACATCTTTACCTTTTTCCTTCCACTCTTTTGGAGTAACTCCAATTAAATTTACAAAAAGTTCGTGAAGACGGCTTGTGCTAGATAGTCCAATATCCAAACTGCTATCAAGTATGGATTTGGACTCTTTTATATGCTCTTTTGCATAATTTAGTGTAACACTATGCAAAAATTGTTTTGGAGTAAGACCTACATACTCCTTGAAGACTCGTATAAAGTGGTATTTACTCATACCTATATAAAGTGCTATTTCATCGATACTTGGATGAGATTTAAAGTTCTCATCTATGTATCTTATAGCTTTTTCTATCTGTTTATAAGTAGTATCAAGTGTAGGCAATTAATACTCCTTTGAAAGCTTTTACTATTAGTAAGTCGATTGTGTATAAATTACAAATTTATTAGCTAACTCTTCAAGCTCTTTGCTTATTTTTTTATGAAGTTCTGTGTTTTCTATATCATCTAAAACATCACAAATTTTATTTGCAATAAACTCAAACTCTTTTTCCTTCATTCCTCTTGCTGTTAGTGCTGGGCTTCCAACTCTAATTCCTGATGTTACAAATGGACTTCTTGTTTCTCCTGGAACTGTGTTTTTATTTACAGTAATTCCAGCATTTCCAAGTGCTGCATCCGCATCTTTTCCAGAGAATGGTTTATTTAAAAATGATACAAGTACAAGGTGATTATCTGTTCCACCTGAAACAATATCGTATCCTCTACTTACTAAAACTTCTCCTAGTTTTTTTGCATTTGCTTTTACTTGTTTAGCATAATCTTTCCATTTTGGATCAAGAATTTCTTTAAACGCAACAGCTTTTGCAGCAATTACATGCATTAAAGGACCACCTTGAAGACCTGGGAAAATAGCACTATTTACT
>NZ_JADKPZ010000025.1 GCF_016106035.1 Arcobacter vandammei | reverse complement strand
AATAAATGATAATAATTATAGTTTAAAAAGTGAAAATGTAGCATAAAGTAACTGGTGTTTAAAGGAATAAAGATTTAGAAAAAATTGTCTTGACATTTTGGGGTATTATAACTTTAGTCCTTTTTATAAATATCTGCTATTATATTTTATGATAAATAAACAAAAGAAATATTTATATTGTAAATTTTATTCCCTGATAATACTAAAATTAAGACATCTTAGTATCCATATTAATCTATTCTTTTAAATCATCCATCTTGCTCTCTATGTCTTCCAGCCTAGAATTAATATCATTTAAATCATCTTCTTTATATACTAAGTTGCTTTCCAATTCATCAAGTCTTTCGTTTATATTATCAATGTAACCACCTAAATCTCCTAATTTTTTATTTTGAATTTTTAATTCCAAAATTTGCATTACCATTAATGCATCAGTTTGTGTCATATTGTATTTCTCTATAAATTCTTTAGAATCATTTATTATTTCAAGTTTCTGTTCATTCTCTAATCGTAGACGTTCTTCTTCTAATTTCTGTGTTTTCATATGATTTGATAAATAATTAATGGCATCACTTTTATTTTTTAATGCAGCATCAACAATTTTTTTATTATCTTTCAAATTATCAGATGCATATTTTATTGATACTCCATTATTTGAAACAGCAGCTAAAACAATATCAAAATCATCTTTTAATTCTTTAGAGCAACAGTCTAAAACAAGCCCATTTCTTTTTACTGCTGCCAAAGCTACTTCTTTATCATTATGATACGAAAACATATTTTTAAATGCATTACTATATTCACTAATTTTTTCTAATGCTTCTTCTTTTGTCATTTTATTTTTCCTTTATATAATTTCTTTTAATTTTTCAAAAATTCTAACCATTGCCAATGTATCCAAATGACAATAAGCTAATAAATCTTTTCTAATTTCATCTCTTTTTGATTTCTCTTTTAGTAAATAAAGATTTGCAAAAGTATCCATAGCATCTCCACCATTTTGAATTGAGCCTAATTTTTTATAGTTTAGTTCATCATTATTTGGAAACATTGCAGGAAGAACTGATTTTATAGAAAAACTTCCATTAAAATTTGGATGATAATATCCTCTTACTCTAAATGGGACTATTAAATCTACAAATCTATCAACTAAAGCTAAAAGTTCATCTTTTTTTTCAATATTATAATTAGCTAATTCTTTGATCCTAGTTATTTCAAATGCTTGATTATAAGCCATAATACTTCCATTTAAAGTAATATCTTTTAACATTTGATTTATTAAAGCATCTCTTGGGTCACTATTTTCATCACCTAAAAATTCTTTATGTTCTAATGTTCCATCTTCATGTAAAATATGAAGTGAATATTGAAAAGGTATTTGCATATATGGTCTTTGTTTATCAAATCTTGGAATTGCATTTTGGAATGTTTCAAAGTCAAAAAAGTTAATAGGATATTTAACCGTATCTATAAAATCTTTTATTATTGATTTATCTATATATGGTTCATTTGATTTAAAAGTTTCAACTTGAAGTTTTTGAGTAGTATTTAATGGAAAATCTAAAGGAATATCTTCATAATTTACTATTCCTTTATAATACATTTCAAATTTTTTAGAACTATTCATCCAATAAAGATTAAAAACTGATGGATATGAAATATGTTTCCAACAATGGCTTTCAAAATCACAAGAATATGGATTACTACAATGAGTTCCTATATCAATATTTGGCATATCATCTTTAAGCATTAAATCCATTTGCTCAATATTAAAAGGTATTTGATATTGTCTATTTTGTACTTCTTCTGTTATATCAACAATTGAAAAAAGATTCCTAATATCTAAACTACCATTTCTTTCATAGCTATTGTTTATATGAACTATATATACTTTATTTAATTTTATTGCATTACTCAAGCAGTACCATTGAACAGAAGCATCATTTAGATGATATTCTTTTACATTGGTACTTGCTTTTACTTCATAAATATCCCAACTATCTCCATTTTTTACAAGAATATCAGCCATTGCAAAAATACCATTTTCTTTAAATGTTGCTTCATATATCACTTCACAACCATTATTAATTAGCTCTTTTGTTTTAGTAATCATTCCATCAAAATTTGATGAATCAAATTCTATTTCAACACCATTTGGGAATAGTTGCTTTGCTAAATCTCCCACATCAAAACCTGTGTTAAATAATGATTCTTGAGCTTGATTTGGAGTATCTCTAAGTTCAGGTTTATTTTTATAAAGCCAAAGAGACTTGTGGCATTGAAGTCCTCTGATATATTGAGATTTAGATAGTGGCATTTATGATTCCTTTAATCTTTTTAATAAATACTTCTTCTAATTCTTTAACTTTTTCCATGGAAAAACCACAATTTTCACTATTAAACTGTTCAATGTTCAAATTAACAACACCTATTTGATGATTAGAGCTATTATTCAGTATTTTAATATTTTCTTCTGATTGTTCAATAGGAGATATAAATAATCCAACAATATTTTCATTTTTATTTCCATAATAGTATAAATAAGTTGCCATTTGATATAAATCATCTCTACTTACACTTTTATCTATACCTGCATATTTTCCTATTTTGTTATAGTGTTTATATTTAGCATCTAGAACAGCTACAACTCTATTATCTTTTTCTATTATAATATCTGGTCTAATCTCTCTACTTCCATCAGTAAAAAGACTAACGCCACCCTTTTCGTTTGGAGAATATATGGTATATTCAAGTAAATTTTTTTCCAATAGCTTTAAAAGATAATTTTCCCAAACTTCTGCAATATCTAAAAAATATGAAAAACTATCATTCTTAAAAGATTTATTACTAGATTTTGATTCATTTTTAATTATTAAACCACTTAGTTCCATTACTTTTTTGTAAGATATATTTAGCTTTGAATAACTAATATTTTTTATCATTTGTAAAGTTGGTTTTTGATTTTCAACTCCAAATGATTGTAGCATTTGTTCATATTCAGATATATCTTTTAAAAGATTAGCATAACCTTTTTTTTCAAGTAATTTATATGTATATCTAATGGTTTGATTTATAAGTGTATTCATAGTTAATTTTCTATAATCACAATAGAATTTACTTTTATCAAAAAGATTATGATGTAAATGTTTAGCTACATTTAATTGACCTTTATATGTTTCTAAATTCTTACTTTGTTTTTGATACTCTTTTGGAATTTGACTTTTTGTCAAAGCTTTTTCAAAAGTAGCTTTCCACATCAAAGTAATAAGCCAAAGAGAATCAGAGTTATTAATAGAACTACTTGAAAAACCTTTTGGAAGATAAATTCCATAAGCAAAAGAGATCAAATAATTAAATATTCCAACTCCAAATCTTGGGCTAATTCTTATATTTACAATTTTATTATTTATTACTGTGGAATAAAATCCCATATAGTGTGATGTAAAAAATGTAGCTTTTTTTATAATTTGAGTTTTACTAAAATTTTCTATTTCATCTATTTTATACCAAATAAATTTTTCATTCAATTTTTTATTGTTTCCACCCAATGAAAAAAAGTCTATTTGCATATCTATAATTTCTTGATTAAGTTTATCTACTGCATTACAATAATAAATATTACAATATTTCGATTCTTCTCCATCTATATATTGGCTATCTTTTAATTCTAAAGTATTCATTAGTTGTCTTTTAAAAACTCTTCTTTTAAACTTTTTAATTTGCTCATAACTTCATTATCTTCTATACTCATGCCCAAATACTCTTCAAGTAATGGTTCAAGATTATAAATCCAAAGTTTCTCTAGTTCAAAACTTGTAATATTTTGATTTTCAATAATTTCTTCATTTTCATTTTTTTCTAAAAAATCTCTTATTTTTAGAAAATAAGCTTGTCCAATCTGATAGTTTTCTCCTAAATCAAGATTAGTAACAATATTTTTATTTAATTTTTCACATTTGTCATAGTATTTACTTAATGATTCTTCGTCTATAACTTCACTAAGTACATCTTTTATAACTTCAAGTTTTGGCATAAGCTTAAAAAATCCAAATCTTCTTCTAAGAGCCAAATCAAAAGTAACTAAACTTTTATCTACATTATTCATAGTTCCTATAATATATACATTTGAAGGAATTGTGAATGGTGATTTAAAATGGGGCAAATTTATAGATTTTCCTCTATATTCAAGTGCGTATAACAATTCACCAAATACAGCTGATAGTTCTGCTCTATTTATTTCATCTATTATAAAAATAAATTTTTTATTCTTATTTTCATCCTTATTTGCAGTATCACAAAATTTTTTGAATATACCCTCTCTTAGTTCATAACTAACATTATTACCACGAAGTTTCGGTGAAATTCCTCCTATAAAATCTTGATAGGTATAATTTGGATGAAACTGCACAATCTCATAATAACCTTTTTCATTTCTATTCATATATCCTTTTGAAAAAAGATATTTCTCTTCAAAATTCTCACCTTCTTTTACTTCCAAAAGCTCTTTTACAACTTGTTCACTCTCATAAGTTTTACCTGTACCTGGAGGTCCCCAAAGTATTACTGCTTTATTTCCAGTAGTTAATAAATCTGATATATTTTTTATATCTGTTTCTTCTATACAAATTTTAGATATAAGTTTTGATAAATTCTCTAAATTTTCATGATTTTTTTCTACTTCTAAATTTACTAAAATTTTATTAGATATATTAGTCCATATAGTTTTAAATTCATCAAATTTCATATTAGTAATAATTTCAGGAGTATAATCCTGATTTAGTTCGTTTATAATATCTTTCCCAAATTCAGTATTCAAAAAGTTCCTAAATGCCATCAGACTAATAGGATAAATCACGTTACTTTTATTAGCCCACATCCAAAGAAATTTTGGAGGGAATCTACTTTCTAAAATAGCTTTTTGTTTTTGATATTCCATCGAAAAATCTTCGTCATCATTTTCTACTTTTAAAAGTTCATTGGGATAACGTAACACCATTTTTGCTTCTGACCAATCTAAGTGATTAACAAATTCTACAATATTAAAGAAATAATTATTATCAGCAAAATGAGAAGAAGGATGTCTTGATTGTCCTTGACTTGTTAGTGAAGCTTTAAAATCATCACTACTTTTACTACTATTTGAGATAATTCTATACTCATCTTTCATTTGATGATTTTTAAAATCAAATCCACCTAAAATCGAACCAATACTAATAATTATTTTATGATAAACATCATCTATTTCATAAAATTTATCTGCAATAGCTTTTACACCTTCAAATGCTTTATCTCTTGTTAAATAATCTTTTGCAGGACCAAATGGATTTTCTGATGGTTTAGGCTCAATATTTTTAATTAAATCTTCTTTTTTCAGATTTTTAATTTCATCAAATAGTTCTATTAAAATAGAAAATCTCATATTAATTTCACTATTTCTTATAAAATATTTGTTTTTATATAAACTTTTTAATTTATCTTTTGTTAAAGTCATTCCTATTCCTTCTAAACTTTTATATTGTTTAATTCTATCGAAAACTATCTTCTCAAATAATTTTTAAATTATCTTTAAAAATAAAATCTTATTTTTGTACAGGTTTGTTATAAAGTTTATTTAATGATTGATATATTTCTCCAAAAAGATTTTCTATGTTATTAAAATTCTCATTTTCTTCATTTAATTGTAATTTATAATAATAAAGAATGCTTTTTAATTTTTCAAGATTAGTAAGTCTTTTTCCTCTATCAGTTTGTGTTATAAATGTTGTAATTGCAACTTTTGGATCATTTACTACTGTAACTATAATTGAGAGATTTTTATTAATAAATTCTAAAATTTTAGTTTCCTCAAATGCTTCTACTTTATTTTTGAATAATTCTAAAGCTATTTTTAATCTTTTCTGACTTGCAGATGATGGAGATAATGGAAATTCAATTTCATTTTTTTTAATTAATTTCTGAAAAAAATCATTATCATTTTTTCCTATTTCTAGTTTAGGTAAACATTCATAATTCAAAGATTTCAATAATAAATACATACTGATAAATCTTTGTTGTCCATCTAATATCTTAAATGTATCGTCATTTACTCTTTGAAGATAAACTGTTCCTAATAAATACTCAGGATAATTTCTATTTAATGCATTTGATAAATCATCCAACAAATCATTTAATTGTTTTTCTTCCCAAGAAAATGGTCTTTGATATTCAGGTATTTCAAAACTATTTTCTTTTTTAAATATTTCTATAAATTTTTCTTTATTTACT
Source organism: Arcobacter vandammei (assembly GCF_016106035.1). Classification (GTDB taxonomy): domain Bacteria; phylum Campylobacterota; class Campylobacteria; order Campylobacterales; family Arcobacteraceae; genus Aliarcobacter; species Aliarcobacter vandammei. The sequence continues at coordinate 14,025 of NZ_JADKPZ010000025.1, read as the reverse complement.
TCAAATATACTCATATTTTTTCCCAAAATTTTATTTATTATAATATACATATATGTCAGAATACTTTATTTTTTATCAAATTAAAAATTATATCTAGTTTATTTACAAAATAACACATTCTTTATTTCCTCAAATTTCGCTATAAATTCATCTTTTAGATTCCCTAAAAAGAAATTATTTATCTCATTTATTGAAATATCAGTAAATCTATATTTGATATTTTCTTCTTTAAAAAAATCATCTTTAAAGTAGTTTGGGTTATAAATTTTTTTATCACATTTATAACCTCTTAGTTCTATTCTTTTATCTATAACTTTATTTTCATAATTTACAGATGGAATATGAATATATGGTTGAATATGATAAAAATCTTGATTTTCGAAAAGCTCAAAACTTATATTTTTTGCTTTAAAAAATTCATTATTTGAAAGTAAATTTAGGAAATCACTATTTTTACAAACTTTACAAGTATAACCACTATAAAAGTTATCTCTTCTTTTTGCTCTTTTTTTAGTTATTTCAACTGTTCCACAAACTGAACAATAATAATGTTTATAAATAAAATAAGCATTATAAAACTCTGCTTTTTCTTCATTTTCATTTGAATACACAGTTATAATCCAACTATTTCTTTTTTGAAACTCAGGTAAAAAAAGTTTTGGGAAAGTTTGAAAAAATATTCTTGTAGTCATAATTAAACTCCTTTTATAAAAAAGAAGTTTATTATTTTAACTAGACAAATTATTGTCTAGTTTTAAAGATTTTCATCATATTGAAGTCTTATATTAATATCAAAATAAACACCATCAATATCTAAAATTCTATCCCAAGATATATGATAATCATCATACAAACAATGTAGTAACCAACAATGCTTTTGTTCATTTAAAGCTTTTGAGTTGATTATTGATTTTGTTACATTATGATTTTCTTTATCATTGAGATTTATTTCGCTATTTTTATTAAAATGATGTTTTACATGCTCTATAATAGTAAGAAGTTCTACTCCATCATCTTTTCTATCTTTTGTAAAAAACATAAATTGAATCTCTAATTCATAATCATCTATATTGTTTTCTTTATTTTGAAGTTTTTTTAAAGCTGTTTGATTTTCTATTTTTGCAAGATTGTAAGCTTTTTCTTCAATAGTTTCTAAAAATTGATTTAATTTTTCTATTTGTTTTAATTTTTGCTTGGTAAATATAATTTTTTCAGTTTTAACAGGAAGTTGTCCTAATTTTATCTTTTCTATTATATAAACTACACAACCAACTAAAACTGCATTTAGTTCATCTCGAAAATTAAAAAATTTATTAAATAAAGGGTAAACATACGGTCTGTATTTACAAGATGAATCGAAATTTTGAATTGCAAAATATATTGCTTGAAGTTCACTAATATTTTCATCAAAATTTATATTCAACTTTTTTATCTCATTTTCAATTTTTACTATATTTTTTTTATCAATATCTTTTGAAAAAGAGATAACACAAGCTTTAATCTCATCTTCAAACAAAGATTCTAACTTTTGAATATCTGTAAATTCTTCAAAATAAACAACATTAATATTCTCTTTATAAAATGAAAATTCCAAAACTCTAAATAGCTCTTTTTTTACTTCTAAAACTAAGTATTTATTATTTTTATGCTCCTTCATTTTAATAAATCCTTTATCGTGTATTTTTTCAAGATATATTCCTCTAATTTTTGAAGTTCAGGTTTCAAATCTTCATTTATTTTGATTAATTCATTTTTTAGATTAACTCTTGATTCATAGGTTGATAAATCTATTGCTTTACGCTCATACACATCTATTTTTTTATGATGTTTAGGATTTAAATTTAAACAATCTATTTTAAGAGAACAACTATTAGGCTCTATAAATCCTACATTATATCCCTTTTCTACAAAAACTTCATATAACATAGAATGATAAATTTCAGCTATATCAAAATATGATAAAGAAGCTAGATTAATTAAATAATTTTTTACACATTCATTTAAACCTTTTAAATCTCTATTTAAAACCTCTCTCCATTTATCAACAGGTTCTCCACAAGATGAATTTTGTAAATAAGGTTCGGTAAAATCCAAAGATATATAATGATTTGTAACAAAATCTATATTTTTTATTAGTTTTTGAAAACTTCTATAAAAGTCATAAATTTTTTTTGGTTCATTTTGATTCTTCTTTTTTACTAAAACTTTTGGAAAAATTTCTTTTGTGATAAATAAAACATCTTTTAGCATTTTTTGTCCTTGTAAATTTATTTATAAAAGTATAAATAAATTTAGAGACATTTATTTGTCTTATATTCTAACTACTATAAAAAAATAAAAAAGGAGAAACCATGCAACTTGAAATAATATATGTAAATAAATCTACAATTTTTCCTGTGGATTATAAAATGAAAGAAGAGATAAATAAAATCATAGATCACTCTTTAATTCATAATGAACAGAATAAGTTAAATCAACTCAACATCTTTTTTGTTAGTGAACTTGAACTTTATAATGACATAATAAAAAGAGATAAGCGTACTTATAAAATTGATGATTTATCCCTTTTTGATACTGAGTTTTTAGGTGTATATATAGAAAAAAGTGATGAATTAAATGGTCAAATTTTGATTAAGATATGTCCTGAGAGAATATTACATTCCACATTTGCACTTAAAGAAAAATGGAACTTAGAAGAATCAAATCTTGAAATTTATAAAACACTATTAGGTCATGTTATTTTAAAACAATTAGGGCATTATACATTAACACAATCTGATTTTAATGAATATCCTTTTGCATTAATGATTCTAAAAAATTTAGATAGCTATAATGCTAGTTGTTTAAGTATGCTATATAATGCATATTATAGTGATATAAATCATATTTACTATAAAAATTATGAAATTGAGTATAGTTTAGTAAATAGATTTTCATTAGAACACAACTGGTCACAAAAAGAGAAAGATATAATTTGGAAATTTATAGAATCACAATATGATGGGAAATCTTCTATACTTTCATGGAGAGAAACTTCTGATTTTAAAGATACTTTTGAATCTTGGAAAAGAGTAAAAAACAATACTTCTTTAAAAGAGTATTTAACAATTTTTGATACAAATGACAAAATTTTTGATTCTATTATTGAAAAATTTAGAAACAATGAAAATATCAACTCTTGCGATTTTGAAGTAATTTATATAGAGCATATGGAAAGTGTTTTAAACTCAACAGAACTTTATGGTTTAAACCCAGATTTAGTAACAAGTTTTGATAGAATATATCAAACATTAATAAAATATTTTTCTACAAACAATAACTCAAAAAAAGTTTTAAAATATTGTGAACAATACCTAACTAAAATAAAACCAACTCAATATACTGCTTATGTAAAAACTTATGTAACTATGGCTGATGCTATTAAAAATGATAATCCAAAAAAATCAAAAGAGTATTTAAATCTTGCATTATCTTATGCTAAAGATACTTTTCCCGAATTCAAAAAAGCTTATGAAGAAATTATTCAAAAGAAATTAAAAGAGTTTGATGAATTAGATACAAAAAGTCTTTAAAGACTTTTTAGATTTGAAATAGTCTAATATTTAATAATTCTAGCTGTTCATCTAAACAACTAGTTTTTAATCGCCTAGATGCTCAACATACAGGAATAAGTAAGATAAGCCTACATATAAACTTATACTATATAAAATTTAATTTTCTAAACACTCACCCTATTCAAACTATCAATTAATGTACTTCTTTTTACTCCAAAAGTTCTACATATACTTGCTTTGCTCATTCCATCATTTAAAGCTTTTTTAATAGCTATCATTTTTTCTTCACTAATAGCTCTAGGACGTCCACCTCTTATTCCTCTATTCTTAGCAGCTTCAAGTCCAGCTTTTACTCTTTCTTGAATTAAACTTCTTTCAAATTGAGCTAAAGCTCCAAATATATGAAAAAATAGTTCACCAGAAGCTGTTGTTGTATCCATACCTTCAGTAATAGATACAAAAGATATATTTTTATTTTTTAAATCTGTTATTACAGATATTAAGTGAGCTAAACTTCTTCCAAGTCTATCTAGTTTCCATACAACTAAAGTATCACCTTCTTTTAAAAATTCTAATGCTTTATCTAAACCAACTCTTTTATCTTTTGAACCAGATGTTTTATCAGAAAATATATTTCTTTCATCTACACCATATTTTAATAAAGCATCTTTTTGTAAAGAAAGATTCTGATCATCAGTTGAAACTCTAATATAACCTACATACATACGAAAAACCTCTCTTATATAGTTTTCGTATTATATCACAATCCGATAGTATTTATCGTATAAAAAATAGCTATTTTTTAGAATGTTTTTAGAAAGAAAAGAAAAGTGTCGGAAAACAAGTGTTTTACGATGTATTTTAAATGTAACTTTTATATTATTTTGAAAATAACATTTATTGAAAATTATAAAAAATTCATTAAGTTAAAATTGAAGTAATTATTAATAGTTTTAGCTTTTATGAATTTTCTTATTAAAAAATAAATTCTGAACATTTTTATTTGTTTCGTATTTTAAATTCATAATAAGCAAAAAGTATAACAACCAAAGCTATTGTATAAAAGTATATTGTTCGCAAGGAAATAAAATCAAAATTGATGAAGTATTATTAAAATATGCAGATGGGGGAATTACCTATTTTAAATAAATTAAGTTTTTTATATCAGAAGGTATGATTTTAAAGAAGTAGATTTTTTCTACTTCTTTTGAATTAAAAAACTAAACTAAATTTATCAAATCCTCTTTTTTATCAATTTGTTTCTCAATAGCTTGTATCCCTTTTGCAAAGAGTGAATTTTTTAATCCCTCCCCTATTCTTGTAGATAAAAATATATTTACTTTATATTTCATTAATATTTGTGGTAAAACAATAGCAGGTTTTAATTTTTTGGAAAAGACTTCATTCTCAAAACTATCCAATAATTTAATTTCATTATTTTGGATTTTATAAATCAATACATATTTATCAGTTGCTAAAATTGATTCAAAATTTTCTAAACTTGAAGAACATAAAGCTACAATATAACCTAAATTGTCATCTTGAATAGAAATCTTATTTCCATAAACTAAAGCTCTTGTTAATTTTTGTCTAGCATTTTTTAGAATTCTTGTAAAAGTTGGTCTTGAAACTTCCATACTAATAGCTGCTTCTTTTTGATATAAATTTAAAACATCCATTAAATAAATAGCTTCCATCTCTTCATCTAACAACACAGTAACACCAGTAAATGGTTTATTTTCTGGTATAAAATCTTTAAATGCCGGTTTATATATTAAATTTCTTTTATTTTTATCTCTACCCATTTTTATCCTTGTTTGAAATAATATCATAATTTTCTTGATTTTTTATTGACATATGTTCATAAAAGTGTTATCATTTTGAACATATGTCAACAAAAGGAGATTTTATGTTGAATATTAAAAATATTTACTCTTTTTATCTTAACGGTTTTAAAAATATGACTATTGGAAAAACATTATGGAAAATCATATTAATAAAATTATTAGTTATATTAGTTTTTCTTAACTATTTTATCCATGATAAATCTATCAAAACTGAATATAAGACATATGAAGAGAAAGTTGATTTTGTATATAAAAATCTAACAAAAGAAAATTAAAAGGAAGAGAAATGGAAGAGCATTTAGTTGATTGGTCCAGAGCTCAGTTTGCACTAACAGCAATGTATCATTGGATTTTTGTTCCATTAACTTTGGGACTTGGATTCATTGTTGCTATTATGGAAACTATTTATGTAAAAACAAATGATGAGTTTTGGAAAAAAACTACAAAATTTTGGATGGGTTTATTTGCAATAAACTTTGCAATAGGAGTTGCAACTGGAATAATAATGGAGTTTGAATTTGGTACAAACTGGGCAAATTACTCTTGGTTTGTTGGAGATATTTTTGGAGCTCCACTTGCAGTTGAGGGAATTTTAGCCTTTTTTATGGAAAGTACCTTTTTTGCTGTTATGTTTTTTGGTTGGAATAAAGTTAGTAAAGGTTTTCATTTATTATCAACTTGGTTGGTTGCAGTTGGTTCAAATCTATCTGCTTTATGGATTTTAGTTGCAAATGGGTGGATGCAATATCCAGTTGGAATGACTTTTAATCCAGATACAATTAGAAATGAAATGAATAATTTTTGGGATGTTTTACTCTCTCCCGTTGCTATTAGTAAATTTTTACACACTATTGGAAGTGGTTATGTTTTAGCTTCACTTTTTGTAGTTGGAGTTAGTGCTTGGTATTTATTGAAAAAAAGAGATATTTTATTTGCCAAAAAATCTATGATTATTGGGGCTACATTTGGACTTATAACTTCAATATTTTTGATTTTAAGTGGAGATGAATCAGCTCATCAAGTTGCCCTTAAACAACCTATGAAACTAGCAGCCATGGAAGGTCTTTATGAGGGTGAAAAAGATGCTGGAATTGTTGCAATCGGAATTTTAAATCCTAATAAAACTTTAGAAAACGATGAAGAAACATTCTTATTTGAATTTACAGTTCCGTATGCTTTGTCATTTTTGGGTTATCACGATATAAATGCTTATGTCCCTGGAATAAAGGATTTAGTTTATGGAAATAAAGAGCAAGGAATTATAAGTACAGAAGAAAAAATGCAAAAAGGTAAAATTGCCATTGAAGCTTTGGAATCTTATAAAGAGGCAAAAAAAGCTAAAGATGAAGAAAAAATGAATAAAGCAAAAGTAATTTTAGATGAAAATATGAAATATTTTGGTTATGGACACATAAAAAATGCAGAAGATGTTATTCCTCCTGTTGCACTTAGTTTTTATTCATTTCATATTATGGTAGGACTTGGAACTTGGTTTACAATACTGTTTGCTTTAGTTTTATTTTTATTAACAAAAAAAGAGATTCTAAACTATCCAATTGTTTTAAAATCAGCACTTTTTAGTATTCCTTTAGGATATATTGCAAGTGAAGCTGGATGGGTAGTTGCTGAAGTAGGAAGACAACCTTGGGCTATTCAAGACTTAATGCCTGTTGGAATTGCAGCTACAAAAATAGCAACAACAAATGTAATGATTAGCTTTTTTATCTTTGCCATACTTTTTACTGTTTTATTAATAGCAGAAATAAAAATTATGACAAAACAGATAAAAATTGGTCCAAATGGAGGTCACTAATATGGGATTTGAAAACTTAGAACTTATAACACTTCAACAATATTGGTGGATAATAATATCTTTATTAGGTGGACTTTTTGTATTTATTATGTTTGTTCAAGGTGGGCAAACTTTAATAGATAAATTAAGTGAAAATGAGACTGAAAAAACTATGCTAATAAATAGTATAGGAAGAAAATGGGAATTAGGTTTTACAACTTTAGTTTTATTTGGTGGTGCTTTATTTGCAGCCTTTCCACTATTTTATGCTACAAGTTTTGGTGGTGCTTATTGGGTTTGGTTAAGCATTCTATTTTGTTTTATTATTCAAGCTGTTTCTTATGAATATAGAACTAAACCAAACAATTTTTTAGGACAAAAAACTTATGAAATGTTTTTAAAAATAAATGGAAATATAGGAACATTTTTATTAGGAGTTGCAATTAGTACTTTTTTTAGTGGAAGCGAATTTATAGTTGATTCAAACAACTTTGTAGATTGGCAAAACTCTTTAAGAGGACTTGAAGCACTTCTTAATCCATATAACTATTTATTAGGGTTTGCACTTGTATTTTTGGCAAAGATTAGTGGAGCTTTATATTTTATAAATAATATAGATTATGAAAAAATAAGAATCAAAGCAGTTAATTCAATCAAAATAAATATGATTTTCTTTTTATTTTTCTTTTTAGGATTTATGTTATGGATTCTTATAAAAGATGGATATGCAGTTGAAAAGAGTGGTTTAATTGTTATTGAAAGATTTAAATATCTTCAAAACTTTATTGATATGCCAATTGTTTTAAGTATGTTCTTAATTGGTGTCTTGATGGTTATTATAGCTGTATTTGTAACTATTACATTTAAAAAAACTTGTTGCATTAAAACGGGTGGAGTGGGAATTGTATTAACTGTAATGGCGATTTTATTAAATGTGGGATTAAACAATACAGCTTACTATCCTTCAACTACTGATTTACAAAGCAGTTTAACAATTATGAATAGTTCAGGAAGTCACTATACTCTTATGGTTATGAGTTATGTTTCGTTGATGGTTCCCTTCGTACTAGCATATATAACTTATGCTTGGTATAGTATGGATAGAGTAAAAATTACAAAAGAAGAGATTGAATCTAAAGATTCACATAATTATTAGAAAGGTTAGAAAAAATGGAATATTTAAGTGAATTAATTTGGTTAAGTTTATGGCCCGTGGTTATATATCTTGGATATAAAATTTCAATTAAAAATGCAACAAAGGAGATAAAATGATTGCAATACCAGTAAAAACGAATAAAGAAAATACAGCAGTATCAACACTTTTTGGAAAAGCAAAATATTTTGCTTTTATAGAAAATAACAAAATTGAAATATTAAAAAATGAACAAATAGGTGGAAAAGCTGTTGCAAATTGGTTAAAAAGTAAAAATGTAGAGGTATTGATTACTTCACACTTAGGAGAAAAACCTTTTGAAACCCTATTAAACAAAGGATTAAAAGTATATTTTGCAGGTGAAGAAAGAATAGAATTAAAAGATGTAATTATAAAATATGCAGATGGAGATTTAACTCTATTAACTAATGAAAATTTTCATACTTTTTTAAAAGAGGATAATCATCATTCTAAAAATTGTTCAAAAACAAATCAAAAACCAGAGAATAAACGGTAGTGTTCAAAATTCTGTGTCATCATCAGATAAGTCCTAAAATTCTATCATAAATTTAAACTATCATCAAGCCGTCCTTCAAAGTGGATGGCTAGTTGAGACAGAGTTAAAATTCATTTGATATTTTCAATAAATCTTTGTCAATTATAAACATTTTTATATATTCAAATATTTTTTCAGTTGCTTGTTTTCTCAAGAATATGCTTTCGCTTTTCCCAATCACTCATGTATAGTGATAAATAATTATAAAATTCTTTAGAATGATTTGGATAGATCAAATGAACCAGTTCGTGGAAAACTACATATTCTATACAAATCTTTGGCTTTTTTATAAGTTCAATGTTAAGATTTATATATGATTTATGTGGGTTACAGCTTCCCCATCTTGTTTTCATTTGTCTTATTTTTATATCTTTTATCTCTTGTTTAACAATTTTATTAAACTCTTGTAAAATATTGAAAAAATGAAGTAATGCTTTTTCATAATACCACTCGTAAACCAAATTTTGTTTTCGTTTTAAATCATTTTTATTTTTAACATAGATTTCTAAATAGCCTCTTTGAAGCTTAACAGCCTCTTTTTTTGATTCAATTACTTTCAGCCTGTAACTTCGACCTAGATATTTGAAATCTTCGCCACTCACATACTCTTTTTCACTTGTTTCAAATGACGCAAAAAATTCTTTCTTTTTTTCAATCCACTTGGCTCTTTTTTTGATTATAAATTTTATATGTTCATCGCTAGTCATTTTTGGAGCAGTTAAAATTACTTCTCCAGATGGTTTTACTTTTAAAGTAATATTTTTTACATCTTTTTTAGTAATTTGGATGTTTTCAACCATAAAAACTTATACCTATACCTCTAATAGTTTGATAAATTTTTTCTTTGTTTTCGATTGATATATCATATTCGTCCTCTATATCCCAAAGAACATCTTCCATTGCACTTGTTATTTCATTTTCAACATCTTTATTTTTATGCCATTCAGGTTTTTTAGAAGCTCCTAAATAAATCTCATCAAATTTAAAAGTTAAATTTTTAACAATTAGTTCAAAATCAACAACTTCTAAGTTGCCCAAAATATCACTCAAGTTATCATAAATGGCAATTAAAGTTTTTTTATTTTCAAACTCTTTTGGGTATTTATCCTCATTTGGTTTTGACATACCTGTTATTAGGTCTTTTAATTGTTTTGCTTTTGCCAATTTTTCCTCTTCACTGAGTCTTTTAGCTTTATATTCATTAATTACATCTTCTATTTGTTGGGCAATTGACTTATAAAATGCTGGGTTTGATTCCATTTTTTCTTTTACTACCGCACTTACGGCACTCAAAATTGTGTCAGCTTTTGCACTTTTACCCTCAACTCTTTGAACCTCTTCTTCAAACTCTGTTTCAAATATATTTACAAGCCTTGTAAGCTCATTTACCTCTTTGGCACTTACAAAAGTATCAAGTAGCTTTTGCATCTGTTCTTCATATTTTCCAAAGTCACAAGTTTCATGGTATCGTAGCTGCACTACTTTTCTGAGTTCATTGTAAAATTTGATTTTTTTCTTATAAAGCTTTATTTCATTTTCACTCAAAATATCATCAATTTTTTCACTCGAAAGTGCCAATTTAAAAGCACGAGAAAAATGAGATAACCACTCTTTAAAATCATCTCTTTTAGCAATATCTGCTAAAACAACTACATAACTTTCTAAATCATCTTTGAATTTAACATCACTAAAAAGATCTTCTAAATGGGTGTAATAAGTTCTAGCTTTTGCTATTTCAGTTCTTACATCTACTACAGCTCCCGTCAAATCCTCTGGATCAAAACCATCAAGTGAAGCATAGTTTGTTAAAGCTTGATCAAGTTCTCCTAGAAGACCTCTATAATCCACAATATACCCATAATCTTTTCCATCATAAAGTCTATTTACCCTTGCAATTGCTTGTAAAAGGTTATGTTCTTTTAATTGTTTATCTATATAAAGTGTACTTGCTCTTGGTGCATCAAAACCAGTTAAAAGCTTATCTACAACAATAAGCAAATCTATCTCACACCCGTGTATAAACTCATTTTTGACATATTTTAGATATTCTTCTTCACTTCCATAGTTCTTAATAGTCTCTTGCCACGCTTTTGCAACATACTCTTTATTTCCACCATCTAGTTCTTCATGTTCATTGCTTGAAATTACATAAGCAGTTCGTATATCTCCATACTCTTCAAAAATCTCATGATATTTTATAGCCTCGTACTTGCTACTTGTTGCAAACATCGCTTTAAATCCACTATTTGCCATTTTTAGAGTTTTTTTGAAGTGTTCATTGATGTCTAATGCTATAAGCTCAAGTCTTTGCTCACTTGATGCAACTTTTTGAAATCTTGCCCATTTGTGTTGCAAGTCTCTTTTTGCATCATCACTTAACTCTCGTGAAATCATATTAAATTTTCGCACCAATCCATCTGGGCTAAGTACCTCTTGATCTACCAGTCTTCCCTCATAAAGTAGCGGTAAAACAGCCCCATCTTTTACAGCATCATCTATTGTATATCTATGTATTTCACCACCAAACTTTAAAAAACTGTTTTTATTTTTCTCTTTTTTAAGAAGTGGTGTTCCTGTAAATCCTAGATAACAAGCAAGAGGTAGAGCTTTTTTCATGGCATTGTGCAAATCTCCACCTTGAGTACGGTGAGACTCATCTACTAGCACGAATACATTGTTATCATTGATAACAGTTTTTGAGTTTCTTACCTTTTCAAACTTATGTACAAGTGTTGTAATCACACTTATACCACTTTGAAGTTTCTCTATTAAATCACTTCCACTACTTGCTCTTCCTGCTTTTATATCTGTATTTTCAAAAGTTTTATGAATTTGTTCATCTAAATCAACTCTATCTGTTACAACTATTATTTTTGCATTAGTGTAAGTTAATTTTAGAAGTTTTGTAAGCATCACCATTGTTAGTGATTTACCACTTCCTTGAGTATGCCAAATAAGTCCGCCTGCTCTTATACCATCTGTTATCTTTTCTACCCTTTTAAGCGTTTTTTCTATCCCAAAAAACTGTTGATAACGGCAAACTTTTTTTGTTTTATGATCAAATAGAATATAGTGTCTTATCAGTCTTAAAAGCCTTTCTTTTGATAAAAGTGCAAAAAGTGTAAGGTCAAGACTGCTTATTTCTCTATCTTGTACCATAGTTTTTAAAGTCTCTTTTACCTTTTGGTTCTCTTCTTCTTTCCATAAACTATAAAACTTTAAAGGTGTTCCCATAGTTCCATATCTAGCTTCATTACTATTTGCTGCAATAGTTAGTTGGATATACTTAAATAGATGAGGAATTTCATCTTTCTTTTGCTCTTTTTCAAGTTGTTTGATACCATTTTCATAGTTTACACTTGATTTTTTTAGCTCAATCACCACTAATGGAATACCATTTACAAACACAATCAAATCAGGTCTTCTTGTCTTTGTAATTTCGTTTTGGTTGGCACGATCTACTATGAACTCTTCTGTTACAAAAAAGTGGTTATTTTCAATATTTTCAAAGTCGATATATTTAAAAGAGAAACTTTTTTTAGTACCATCATCAAGATTCTCTTCATAGCTAGTACCTAAAAGCAGATGATTAGTAATTTTTTCATTTGCTACAATTAATCCCTCGTTTAAAGATACATCTAAGTCTTCTACTGCTTTAGATATATTATTAGCACTAAATTTATAGTTTTGTCCTTTATACTCATAGCTATTTAAAGCATAAAGTCTCTCTATAAGTATCTTTTTTAAAAGTACGGCAGATGTTTTGTTTTCTCTGAAAATAAGATTATCTTCTTTGCTTATAAACTTATATCCAAAATCTTTATGGCTCAAAAGATCGATACAGTTTTGTTGTATTACTTGCTCTAATGTTATATTTTCCATATTTAAGCCACCAAGTGAGTATTTTGCTTGATATAGTAATTTACTAAATACTCTATCGCTTTTTCGATGTCATTATTGTCATAAAACTCAATCATCACCTTGTTAAACTCCAATTTATCTTTTGCTTTTATATTCAAAATAGGATAACCACTATCTAAAAGTATTCCATTCATCATAAGTCTTGATGTTCGTTTATTACCATCAAAGAAAAATTGACTTTTAGCACCAAATAAAAAGTATGTTATAGCTTTAATTATTGGGTGAACTATTTGATTTATCTCTTTTACACCCTCATCAAAAATAGAATTTAACTCATCGGCTTTTGGTGGTAAATAATCTGTTCCACCTATATTTACTCCACTTGTTCTAAACTCTCCCCAAGTTATAGCTTCTTCTTCTGCCACTTTGCCATGAAGCTTTAAAAGTGTATATCTATCTATACAAAATTCACCCTTTTCTATCAGCTCAAAGAGTAGATTTACACTTCTGTTTTGATTAAGGATCTGTTGCTCATCGCTTAGTTTGTGTCCACCTACTGTAATCCCTTCCAAAAGTGTCTGCACCTCTGGAAAAGTCATAGCATTTCCTTCTAGTGCAGAAGTATTATAGATGAAATCTATCTTGTCTTTTTTCGCTAAGCTAAACGATAAATTTTTATTTGGTACAAAAATACTTAGATTTGTTGTACTTATGTTGTTGATAATTTCGCTATTTATTTTCATTGTTTTACCTCCCAATGTCCGCCTTTAGCACCGCCTATTCGCTGGATAAAATTTTTATCTTTTAGTGTTTTAATATGTTTTTCTATTGCTGTTGTGCTGATTCCAAGTTCAACTGCAAGTGCTGTAATTGCAATTTTTGGGTTATTTTGCATAAGCTTTATGATGTTTTGTTGTGTTTCACCCAACTTTTCACCCAACTTTTCACCCAACCCATTAGGTGAACTTTTATCAGTACTAAAATAAAACTCAACCCATAAACCATTTTCCCATTTAAATTGTGGAGTTATACCATTAAACTTTTGTGATTCTTCTATAATTTTTTCTATCCCTCTTCCCCAAGACTCAATATATCCAGCTAGGAAAAATGGATATGCAATAAGAGGATTATGTGGTTCAGATGTATGTTTCCGTAAAAGTGTATCTATAGTCCAGTTTTGTGGTAAATCTCCTGCATTCCACATAAGAAGTTTATCATCATAAACACTTATTTGTATACTATTTTGTGAACTATAATCTTTA
>NZ_JADKPZ010000024.1 GCF_016106035.1 Arcobacter vandammei | reverse complement strand
AATTGTTTTTGAGATAACCATAAAGTTTCATTTTCAAGTTTTACTTCAAGATTTGTAGTGCCACTATCATCTTGATATATTATCATTTCACTCATAGCCCAAGCTCCCTAAGATACCCGCTCATTTTTGATTTTATCTCCACTAACTCATTTTCAATAGTTGCTATATTTGTTTTGGTAGCATCTAAATCGATGATCTCTTCTTCTTTAAATGTATCTACATATCTAGGGATATTTAGGTTATAGTCATTTTCTTGTATCTCTTCTAGTGTCGCTACATGACTATATTTCTCTATCTCACTTCTGTTTTTATAAGTATCAATTATCTTTGCTATATGCTCATCTGTTAGATTGTTTTGATTTTTTCCTTTTTCAAATTCCCTACTTGCATCGATAAAAATTATGTCGTTATGAGTTCTATTCTTTTTGAATATTAAAATACAAGCAGGAATTGAAGTTCCAAAAAATAAGTTTGCAGGTAAACCAATAACTGCATCGAGAAGATTATCTTCAATAAGTTTTGTTCTAATTTTGCCTTCACTAGAACCCCTAAATAATACTCCATGAGGTAAAATAACTCCCATTTTCCCATTAGAATTAAGTGAACTAATCATATGAAGAACAAAAGCAAAATCTCCTTTACTTTTTGGTGGTGTTCCATATTTAAATCTTCCAAAGCTATCTTCACTTGCTATCTCTTCACCCCATTTATCAAGACTAAATGGTGGATTTGCTACCACCACATCAAAGGTCTTTAGAAGATTGTCTTGCAGATGAAGTGGATTTCTTATCGTATCTCCCCACTCGATAACTGCATCGTTTATCTCATGTAAAAACATATTCATCTTACAAAGTGCTTGAGTTTGTCCATTTCTCTCTTGTCCATAAAGACGGAAGTTTTTACTTCCTATCTCTTTACTAGCTTTAATAAGAAGTGAACCAGAACCACAAGTTGGATCATAAATCATATCTCCCTCTTTTGGTTCAACTAGTTTTGCTAAAAGTGTTGATACTTCACTTGGTGTATAAAACTCCCCACCTTTTTTCCCTGCATCACTTGCAAAGTGTGAGATAAGATACTCATAAGCATCTCCTATTACATCATTACCCTCTAACATTGAAGGTCTTAAATCAAGTCTAGTATCACTAAAGTCTTCAATAAGATTTTTTAGTATTGTGTTTCTCTCTTTTGTATCCCCTAGTTTATTTTTGTTGTTGAAATCTATGCTTCTAAAGATACCTTCAAGTTTGTCCCTATTGTCCTCTTCGATTCTCTCAAGCACTTTGTTCATTATCTCACCAAGATTAGAAGCCTCTTTGTGTTTAACCAAATAATCAAATGTACAACTCTCATCAAGTCTGAATTTTTCTCTTTTTAGCTTTGCTTCGATTCTATCCGTCTTATCACCGTACTCTGCTTGAAGCTGTTCTAGTTTTTCTTTATAAAAATCAGAAAGATACTTCACAAATAGCATCGTAAGAACATAATCTTTATAATCACTTCCATCCATCGTACCTCTAAAGGTGTCACAAGCTTTCCATACTACATTGTTGATTGTGCTTTGAGTTGTTTTTTGCATTTAATTATTCTCCTTGTAATGCTAGTGTTTCAAATATCTCTTTTGAGTATTTTTGTTTTTCGTTTATTAGGTTTTGTAAAAGATCATTTTCTTTATGAACAAGTTTAATATATTCTACAATCTTTTTTTGTTTATCTAGGTTTATAAGCGGTATTTTTATCTCGTTTACATCTGCTACTTTTATCATAGGTATTGTTGTACCTGATAGCTCAGATGAGAGTGCTTTTTTTACTGTGTTGCTATTTAGATAGTGAGCTATAAAATGTGGGTCAAATCTACTATCTTGAAGTTTCACACGAACCATCAAAGATGGATAGATAAGATTTTCATACTCTTTATCTATATATACAGCAAAGTTTGGCTCTCGAAGTCTTAGAAGAATGTCGCCTTGCTTTACTTGATAATCTTCTTTGATTTGTTCATTTGATATAAACTCATCTGCAAAAGTATTATCATAGATGGCATCAACATTGAAAGACTTGAGAGATACAACACTATAATATAACTTTTGTTCCTTGCTCATGTCAGCTTTTTTTCTGTTAAGCACAAGTCCAGTTTTTATCTCGGCTATGTCGTTTAGTTTTATTTTCACCTATTTACCTCGTATTTTTTGTATCATATAAATAATAATACATTAACTTTAGAAGTATAGCCTGTGGAAATATAATTGTCAATAGTTTTCGTCATATTATTAAAATAATACATTTATTTCTTAAATCTTTTCATTCTATCTTCTTCACTAATCTCTTTTTTTATATTTTTTTTCTTCACTATCTTTATATCTTCATTTTTAGGCATTGTTTTACCTTCAAGATAATCCAAAGTTTCTCTTCTTGGTAATGGTTCACTTGTATTCATTGTAACTACACATTTGATACAACCATTTAAACACTCTTCATTGTGTTTTTCATCTATAAAAAGTCTTTGTTTTGTTTTTTCTAACCAGTCATTCCATCGATTTTTTGCCAAGTCATAAACATATCCAACACCGCCTGATTGATTATCGTAAATTAATATACTCAATTTACCATCTACTTCTTGAATAAGAGCATTAATCTCCCTCTCATCGATGCCTAACTCTTCTGCTCCACTTAACTGCATTGCATTGGCTAGTGTTTGAGCTATAGAAATATCTTTGATATCTCTTTTTGGAATAATCATAATCGCATCTGTAATCATTTTAGCGATTAAATTGTGATTTCTCCATTAATGTAAACATCTCTTTCATAGGTGAATTTTTATCACCTAAGCTCTCAATATCATTATTATCAAAGATTTTTAAGTTATTTAAACTATCATTTAATTTTTCAATAACACTATTTGCTAACTCAACTTTTTCTTTACCTTCAAATGCAAACGGTTTTAAAACAATTACATTTGGATTTATATCTATTCTTTTTAAAATATCTACTAATTCAATTAATTAAAGCATTTGAAGTAGAGCCACCAAGTCCAGCTATAACAAAAATTTGATGATTTTTTTGAATATTATTTATAATAAAATCTTTATCTAACTCTTTAGGAATCAGTAATAAACTATTTATTTCAATATCAGATATATTTTTTTTAAAGTCTTTATCAACAGAATTAATAAAATTCAAACCCATATTGCCTAAACCTACAATAGTAATTTTTTTCATTTTTGCTCCTCATATTTTGATATGTGTAATTATAGTATGAGTGAATTACTTAGGTTGATAAATCATTATATTTAAAGCAAAACATTAAAAGATAAGTTAGATAACTCAGATAAGCCCATTTTACAAATAGTATAAATACATTCAAAAAAATCATACAAAGATTAGTAAATAATTTATAAAAAGCTATTTACTAATCTATCGACATATACATCACCACTACTTTTACTCAATTTAGCATATCTCATTGTAGTCTTAATATCATTATGATTCATTAGCTTCTTAATTATTAAAATTGGTGTATCATTAATAGCTAATTGACTTGCAAAAGTATGCCTTAAGGTATGTATAGTAACTTTTTCTAGAGGTTCAGTTCCATCTGGATTAAATAAAACATCAAAAATTGGTTGTAATTTTCTATAATAGTATTGATTAGTATAATTTTGATTGATTGTATTCTTAAAAATGAAATCATCTTCTTTCAAATTAATTATTTTTATATATTCATTAAGCTCGCTTTTTAAATCATTATTTAAAAAGCCAAAATATTCACTTTCATTTTTAAAATCATATAATCTTATTGTTCCATTTTCTCTAATATCAGATACTTTAATGTTACAAATAGTTTGTAATCTTCCACCAGTTGATAAACCTAGAAGTACAAAATAATATAAATGTTTATCATTTTTAACAGTTTCTAAAAGCCTTTTTATTTCATCAATTTCTAAGTATCTAAGTCTTGCATTTTTAACCTTTAAATTTTTCACAAATTGACAAGGATTTTTACTTAAATAACCATTTTCTATCGACCAATTAAATATAGAGCTAGTTTGTTGAATTATAAAATTTATTGTAGCTGGCATTAAATCTTTTTCGATTTCTATCTGAAAATTCTCAATATCAAGTTTTTGAATTTCTTTTATTGACATTTCACCTATATAATGTTTTTTTAATTTAGCTAAAACTCTTGATCTTGTTTTTTTATTTTGCTTATTGTGAAGTTCTTTTAGTTCATAAAATTTTTCTGCAACTTCAATTAAACTTATAAAATTATTTTTATTTGCAACATGAGGTAAATCTTCACCTAATCTAATTTTACTTACAATTTCATTTCTTTTTTGACTACAATAAGCTTCTCTAATACCTTCACTATAAAGTCCTATTTTTTTCCAAATATCTTTTTTGTTATGTTTGTATGTTATATAATAAGACTTATCACCATTGATTAATTCTTGGTAGTAAACCCCAGTGTATTTGTTAGATTTTTTTCTATTCATTTTAAGAACCTTTTTTCTAGCTAGATTAGATTTTTTTATCTAGCCTATATCTAGCTTAATAATGTTTTTTAATGTATAACTATGTAGTTAAGTGTAAAATACTAACAAAACAAAGCTTATATAAAAGGCGTATTTGTAGGTATTTGTTCTTTAATGTAAGATAACTATAAAAATAGATAGGGAAGATATGCTACTTTTTCAAGGTGTTTTAGCATTTGAATTATTTACCAAAACAAAAGCAGATGAAAATTTAGTTGAAGCTATGAGAAAAGGTTTAAAAAGTTTAGATTAAATTTATCTTATTTTTCCATTGAAAGCCTTAAAAAACCTGTAAATCTTCCGTTGTCATCTTTTAATTTAGGATTTACACTATTTTTCATTTCTAAAAGATTGTTTGTATAGGCTTTATAAAACTCAAAACTAGGTTTTGAGTTATATTTTAAGTTCTCTATTTCAAAATATTTTATAATATTTCTTGTAGTTGATGGTTTTAAAAAATAGTTTTTATTGAGTGAAAAATAGTAAGGAATTAAGGTAACTATATGCCATTTTGCAAGGTTCTTTGAAGCTAACAACTCTACAAAATCATCAAAACTATTTTCCAAATTATGTGGAAAATCTCCATATAAAATATCTTGTAAGAAGATACTTAGCATATCTTTTTCGTACATCGTAAAGTTTTTTAAAGCACTTTTTAAAATATCTCCTTCATAAAATGATATTAGTGGAGATTTTAGTAAAATTGTAAAGAAGTCTTGTATAATTTGTTCAATATTTGAAAATTTTTCAAGTGCAAAACTATTTTTTGCCATTTCATGGAATTTAGCTGTATTAAAAAGTTTTACAGTTTTTGCAAGTTTTTCATCTTCAAAACCTTTTTCGTAATACTCACAAAATCTATCTTCACACTCTTTTAGTTTTTCTATGTTCATTTTTTATCCTATTTATTTTTTTATAACTCATCTAAACTAGGTAATCCAAAGCCTTGTTTGGTTTTAAACTCTATTTCAAAACCTAATCTATCCAAAATCAAATCAAGAGTTTTTACACTTGTATTGCCCATTTCTCCTTTTTCAACTTTGCCTAAAGTTACACGACTAATTCCACAAGTTTTTGCTAACTCTTCTTGAGTTAGTTTTTTTTCTTCCCTTAAGATTCTAATTTTCTGCCCTATTTCATATAGTTTCAATTTTTATCTCCTTATATGTTTTTTCATCTAAAGAAATTTTCCAAATTTCTAGCATTTTTGTTCCAATATCTTCAAAATTTTTATCTGTTTTTATATAGTTCTCTAGCTCTAAAATACTACTTTCTAAAGCTTTAATACAAACTTTATATATTTCATATGCTTCATTTTCGTTTAGATAGCAATTTTGTATCCCAAACTTGATAAGCTCTTTTTTCCCAAACCAAACTTTTTTTCCAAACATAGTTAAAGCTGGTCTATCTTTTGGAAAATACACCAAAGTATTTACAACATCATAAGCTGGAGAAAAATATATTTGTGAAAAATCATCGTTATAAAGTATTCCAAAATTTTTAAGATGTGCATCTCCATTTTTAAGTAGATAATTCATAATTATTACTTTATAAAAGTTTTTCATATCTTCTAGTTTTTTGGTGCTTACACTATATATTACTTTTGCAATTTGCTCATAACTCCCACTATATTTTTCATCTTTATTTTTACCAACTAAGCATAAAATCTCTTCAAAACCTAAAAAACTATCAGTTGTTTTGTCATAATTAAATCTTTCAACCAATAAAAACTTATTGTTTTTAGATAGTTTTATATTTGGAATTTTAACTCCTACTTTTTCTATTGCTTTTAGACAAAAATACTCATTTATTGCTAATTGTGGATATTCATCTGCCCAAGTTTTTATAATATACTCTTTTGAAACCAAACTCTCTTTATCTTTTAAAATTGCCAATGACTTTGGCTGAACTCCACTTATTGCATTTTTATTTAAAAAACTTGTAACAATTTTTGTAAATGTATCTGTTGTATCATTTTGCAGAACTTCATCTAAATCAAAAGAGAAAAACTCATCTTTTTTTAGCTCATTTTCAAAATTTAATCTGCTTTGAATATTTGAACAAATATGAGAAAAAACTAAAAAATCATCTATATATCCATACTCTTTTGTAAGAAAGTTTTTAAAAAGTTCAAAAAGATAGCCCTCTGGCATATTCATATCAAAAATTGGGTGAAGTTTGTGTTTCCAAATATAAGAGGAGTTTTTATAAGGCATAATCAAAGATATTGATTTATAGTTTTCTAAATAGTTAAATCCATATTGATTTTTATCTTTTTCAAAAAATAGTTCACCGACTTTTATTTTGTCAATTTTTACAGATATTTTTTTCATTTATAACTCATAATGATAAATTTACTTATCATTATATAGTTTTTAAGAATAAATGTAAAGTAAATTTATCATTTCTCTATACTAAAATTTACCAATTCAACATCATCTCTTTTTACTATATTTTTCTTAATCTCTTTAAATCCAAATTTCTCAAAAAATGGTTTTGCAGTTATACTTGTATCAACTTCGATTTTATCTATGTTTTCATTTTTCGCAAGTTTTAAAATATGATTTAAAAGTAGCTTTCCTATTCCACAATTTTGATATTTAAAATGAACATAAAAACAATCAATATATCCATCATAATACTCACAAAATCCTAGAACTTCATCTTCTAAAATACATAGACATGGCTTTGACTTTTCAAATCTTTTTTCCCAAATACTCAAATTATAATTTAGATTTGCCCAAGCATTTAGCTGCTCTTTTGTGTAATCTTTTTTATTTATATTGTGAACTGTATTTGTAAACAGTTCAACTATTTGTTTTAAATATTTTTTATCATAGTTAGCTATTTTGAAATTCATCTACTTTTTCGGTCTAAAAGCTTTTATAACTTCTTCATTTGTTTCTAAATATGGACCTTCCATTAAGTCTATACAGTAAGGAATTGCAGGAAAAACTACATCAAGACACTCTCTAATTGATTTTGGTTTACCTGGAAGATTTACAATTAAAGAACTTCCTCTTAAACCTGCTGTTTGTCTTGAAAGAATTGCAGTTGGAACATATTGTAAGCTTACACTTCTCATAAGTTCACCAAATCCTGGCATCATTCTATCGCATACAGCTTCTGTTGCTTCTGGAGTTACATCTCTTAGAGCTGGTCCTGTTCCACCTGTTGTTACTACTAAACAGCACTTTTCATTGTCCACTAACTCTTTTAAAGTAGTTTCTATTATCTCTTTATCATCGCTTATACATCTATAAACCACTTCAAAAGGAGATTTTAAATAATCGTTTAAAGTATCAATTATAGCTTTTCCTGATAAATCTTCATAAACTCCAGCACTTGCTCTATCGCTTGTTGTTACTACACCAATTTTTGCTATTTCTTTACTCATAATAAATGTCCTTTTTCTTTAAAATAGTAAACAGTTGCAAAATCTTTAAAAAACTCTTTTGCTTCAAAACTATCTATTATTTTGTCATTTCCACCTAAAAAAACCTCTATTTTTATTCCTTTTTGTACAAGTTTTTCTAAATTTTCTCTACTCCAAACAAAATTTAAAAGTTCTTCTAGCTCTTCAAAACTTCCTTTTTTAAAGTAGTTTGAAATATCGGCACTTTTTGGAGATTTTACATTTTCCAAAAAGTTTTTTATATAAGCAACTTCGTCTTTTTTGAAAAACATCTTTTGCATTTTTTTAAATTTCTCATCTTTAGTTTGGAAAAATGCAGGTGAGAAAAGTTGAATTTTATCTACTCTTTCTTGCTTTTCCAAGGCTTTTTGAAAAGCTTTTATAGCTCCAAAAGAGAAACCACTTAAAATAAAATCGCCTTTTTCTAAATACTCAGAAAAAAGTTCACACTCGTTTTCAAAACAAAATCCAGAAAAAAAGTTACTACAAATCATCTTTTGTAATAACCTCATTCTTTAACATTAGCTTTTTTAATCTCTCTATTTCAGCAATATTTTGCATAAATTCTAATTTTAAACTCTCTTTTACACTAAAAATAATCTCTTCAATACTAGATGCCATTTTATATTTATTTACCATTTCAAATGCTATTTCTTCAGCTCTTTTTATAGCATCTTCTCCAATTGCAAACTTCTCTTTTTTTATTAATTCTAAGCCAACATTTCCAGCTAATTCTCGTTTTATATTTTCAAGCATTTCATTGTAAGATAGAAAAACTTTATTGATTTTAACAACTCCATCTTCAAGAAAATTTACTTTTGATTTTGAAATATAAGCCTTACAAGTTTGATAAATAGCCAAAATCTCTTTTTGCTCACTATCCAAAATTTTTAACTGTTTTTTTCCAAACTCTATTTTATTTTTTGCAACTTCAATACAAGCTTCATCTAAAATATTTTTTTCAATTTTTATCATATATAAAATAGCTTCATTTATTAGTGTTGATAAAGCAGCTGAGTTAAAACCAGCTGTTTCTAAAGCTAATTTTTCAATATTTAAATTATGATTTTTATCTTTTAAATATAGTTCCAAAATCTTCTTTCTATCTTCAATATTTGGCAAAGCAATATGAACTCTTCTATCAAATCGCCCTGCTCTTAAAAGTGCATCATCAAGAACTTCTATTTTATTTGTCGCAGCAATTACAATAACTCCACTTTCTCCATCAAATCCATCCATTTGAGTTAAAAGTTCATTTAAAGTTGATTCTCTTTCATCATTTGATTTTCCACTTCTAGCTTTTCCAATAGCATCTATTTCATCAATAAAAACAATTGAAGGAGCATTTAATTTTGCACTAGAAAATAGTTCTCTTACTTTTTTTGCACCCATTCCTACATAAATATGTACAAAACTAGCACCACTTTGATAGAAAAATGGAACTTGTGCTTCACCTGCAACTGCTCTTGCAATCAAAGTTTTTCCAACTCCAGGAGGTCCTACTAAAAGTACACCTTTTGGAAGTTTTACTCCGTATTTTTGATATATTTTTGGATTATTTAAAAAATCAACAATCTCTTCTAGCTCTTCTTTAATTTCAGAAATCCCTGCTACATCTTTAAAACTTGTATTTGATTTTACTGGTAAAACTGTTGAATCTTGTTCATCTTTAGATGAATTTGAATCTAGTTTTGAAGAACTTTTTGCTAATTCACTATCAAAACTATTTGTTCCGTCTTTATTTATTAATTTTCTAATTTTCTCTTGTTTTAATTTTAGTACAAATGCTAAAACCAGTAAAACAAATAGAAAACCAATCCCTAAATAATAGGTAGTTCCCTCAATTACACTTTTACTTTTATACATAGTGTAAATAAACAAAATTAGTAAAACTAAAGCTGAAATAATCATCAGCTTAAAATTTTTATCTATACTTTTATTATTTAAATCTTGCTTCATTTTTAGTTATTCCTACTTTATAATCATCTAAATTTAGCCAATCTCCAAGTAAATCTTCATCGCTACTAATTTCAACTTGATTAAAAAATTGATCAAATCCCAAATATTTTCCATTTTTCTCTTGTTCTACTAAAACTTCAAGTTTGATATTCTTATTTTTTTGTCTAAACTCATAATTTTTTTGTTTGATAATTTCAACAAGCTCAATATATCTATCTTTTGCAATATCACCTTTTGGCATATCTTTCATTGAAGCACTTGGAGTCCCATCTCTTTTTGAGTAAGTAAAAGCATGAATATGAGTAAGAGGAAAATTATGTAAATTTTTCATAGCCTCTTCCCAAAGCTCTTTAGTTTCTCCAGGGTGTCCAACTATAAAATCAGTTCCTAAAGCATAGCCATTAGAGCTTAAAAATTCAAAAAGTTCTAAATCACTTAAAACTTTATTTCTTCTATTCATAATTTTTAGCATCTCTTTTGAAGTGTGTTGAAGTGCTATATGCAAATGTTTTGCCATAAATGGCTCATTTATTAGCTCTTTAAATTCATCATCTATTTGAATTGGCTCAATACTTCCCATTCGTATTCGTTTAACACCCTTTATTTGTGCCATTTTTTTTAGAAGTTTTGCCAAAGAAGTGTGCATTTTTTTACCATAGCTTCCCACATTTGTACCTGTTAGTATAAACTCACTAAAGCCATTTTGTGCCAAAGTTTCTACTTGATTTAAAATTACACTCTCTTCATAGCTTCTTGCATCACCTCTAACATAAGGGATAATACAGTATGAACATCTAAAATCACAACCCTCTTGAATTTTTATAAATGCCCTACTTTTTCCTACAAACTCTTCAACAACAGTTTTATCAAGACTTTTTAAATCTCCAAGTTTGAAAAATTTCTCATCAATTTTTAGTAACTCATTGATATTCTCTTTTTCACTTGCTCCAAAAAGTCCATCAATCTTATCTTCACCAAAAAGTTTTTCCCCTTTTGTTCTTGTTCCGCAACCAGTAAAGATTACTTTTGGAGAGTTTTCAAGTTTTTTAAGTCCATTTATATAGCTTCTTGCAGTTGTATCTGCACTATTTGTAACTGTACAAGAGTTGATTATTACAATAGATGCATCCTTTTCATCCTGTGTTACTTCAAAATCTTTTAAATTACTCATCATTACTTGAGTATCAAAAATATTTGTTCTACAACCAAAAGTTTTAAAAAAAACTTTTGGTTTTTGTGTACTAAAATTCATAAATTATATATCCTAATTATTCTTTTATCTCAAATTCATCTTTTGGCATCACTCTTGATGGACCATAAGGACTTGAAGTTCTATTTATATTTATTTGTTGAGTTGGGTAAGCTATATGAATATCATCTTCTTTCATTAAAGCTTCCATTATTTCGGCACAAACTGTACTTCTTAAAACCAAAGCTGCAAAAGAGTTTGTAAGATACCAACCAGAAATTACAACACCATATGGCTCTATAAAAGTAAAAACTCTAGGTTCTACTCCTGTTGCTCTTAGCTGATATTTATTTCTCATTTTAGAGAGTTGTTTTCTTGTAATATCACTATAACCTTTTGAGTAGTGTTTTAAAATCTCTCTTATAATTTTTTGTGCTTTTTTAAAATTTGAATCAAAAGTTAAAGTTATATCAATACCATCCCAAACTGTTTTTAGTTCGCTATGGCTATAGTTTGCAATTAACTCTGAAAAAATATAGTTATTTGGAACAAAGAAAATTCGTCCTGCTCTTCTATTTTTCATATATGAAACCATTGTAACATCTTCTTTTATTGTTATTTTAAATAGTGAAATATCTAAAACATCTCCAACAGTTTCAACATCTCCTTTTGTAACTCTAATTCTATCTCCAACTTGAATAAAGCCAGATGTAACAATTACCATCCACCCAAAAAGCGACATAAACCAATCTTTTAGGGCAATTGCAATACCAGCAGATGCAAATCCAAGGATTGTTACAAGATATGAAACATTATCAATATATGAAAAAAGAAGTACCATCAAAACTAAAAATACTAAAGTGAAATTTATTATTTTATTTACCATATAATAATTTTCATTTTGTGAAAAATACTTTTTAAGTGCTAATTTAACCAAAAATGAAACAGCAAACATAATAATTATTATTACAAGAATAGCCAACATTTTTTGTACTTGTTGAGATATTTGGCTTTTTATTTCTAATATAACTTGCTCTATTTTTCGGCTATAAACCTCTTGAGTAGTTGTAACAATATCTAAAACTATATCAAAATCTCTTTTTTGCTTATCAAGGTATTTTATCTTTTCTTGATACTCTACTTTTGGTTCTAGCTCATAAAGTTTTGTATAGCTTACTAGCTCTTCATCTAATTTTTCCATTAAATAACCAATATCAAATTCTACACTAGAAAACTGTTTTTTATTATTTTCTAATTTTTTTACATTTGATAGAGCATTTATTATTCCAAAAGGATTTGTGATATTTTCAACTTTTTCTATCTCAGGTGGATTCATCAAAGAACCAATAGCAGAACCTTTATACTCTGCAATTAACTCTAACTCGTTCTCTTTTACTCTAATTTTATTTGATAATTGAAAACTCTCTTCTTCACTTAAGTTTCCTCTTCTTTTTAAACTATCTTTTAAATTATCAAGTTCAGCAGAAATTTTTCCGTAAGCTAAATAGTTTGAATACCTTTTTAATAAAATATTATCTTTTAATGCCAACTCTATTTTATTTATTTTTTCATTTAAAATATTAATTTCAACCATATTTTCAATTTCTAAATTACTTTCTAAAGCCTTTTGTTCACTATTTTGTTCAACCGTTTTAGCAGCATTTACTGTTTGTAAAAACAAAAAACTAGCAAGAAATAGGAAAAATATTTTTTTAATCAATTAAAATCCTTTTAAAACTTCAATTACATCTTCTTTTTTTATCTCATCAGTGATTTTACAATCTCCAATTCCTAAAGGAACTATAAACTTAATTTTACTATTGCTTGACTTTTTATCAAGGAAGAAATGCTCATAAAAATCTTCAACATCACTTATTTTATAGCTTGTTGGTATATCATATTTTTTAAGTAAATTTTGAATTCTTTGTTCCTCTTCTTCACTCATTAAACCTAATTTTACAGCTAAAGCATTTGCCATACACATACCTATTCCTACAGCTTCACCGTGAAGATAAGTTTTATAATTTGTAAGATTTTCAATAACATGCCCAAAAGTATGCCCATAATTTAAAGCAGCTCTTAAGCCCTGCTCTTTTTCATCAATACTTACAACATAAGCTTTTGTTTCAACAGATTTTTTTATTGCAATATCTATATTTTTTTCATCTCTTAAATCGTTATTTTCAAGCCAAGAGAAAAACTCGCTATTAAAACAAACAGCCATTTTAATAACTTCAGCAACTCCAGCTCCAAACTCTCTTTTTGGAAGAGTTTTAAGGAAACTTGAATCTATATAAACACCTTTTGGCTGATGAAAAGAGCCTATTAAATTTTTACCAAATTTATTATTTATTCCAGTTTTTCCACCAACACTTGCATCAACTTGAGAAAGCAAAGTTGTAGGAATTTGAATAAAATCAATTCCTCTTTGATATATTGAAGCAGCAAATCCTGTCATATCTCCAATAACTCCACCACCAAAAGCAATTAAAAGTGATTTTCTATCAAGTTTTGCTAAAAAACATGATTCTAGGATTTGCTCCAAAGTTTGCATATTTTTATACTCTTCTCCATCTGGAATTGTGCATATTGTAAGCTCTTTTGCATCTATTTTTGATTTTAAATAATCCAAGTGAAAACCAGCAACTGTGGGATTTGTAACAATTACAACTTTTCTATTAAAAGTGAGATTTTGAAGTTTTTCTATATAAATTTCATAAGAATTTTCATTTGAAAGGTCTATTTTTACAGTCATTTTATTATCCAAAAAGTTTTATTAAATTTATTGGATAATAGCTAAAAAATGCTGAAGAACTAAATATTAGTTCTTCAGCATATTAGAAATAGCATCTATTTCTAACTCCTGTAACATTGGCATATCTTCATTTTCAACTGAAGTGGCTATTAATTTTATTCCTAATGATTGAGTTAATATTTTTAAAATATTGAGGCTCTGTTTTGATTCAATTAAGAAATTTTTAGAAGATTTTATATAAACTGGTCTTTGTTCTTTTATATATTTATAATCATCACTAGAAGCAATAAAATTATAAATGGCAAAGTCAAAACCATACTTTTTAAATAACTCAATAAACATATTTGTATTTTCTAAATTTCTATAAAAACTAATCTCTTCTATTTCAAAAATAATATTTTTATTTTGATTAAGAGTTAATATCTCTTTTAATTTAGTATAGTTATTTAAATCTTCAATAAATTTACTTGGTAACTCTATTGATATTTTTTCATCCATATTCTCTTTAAATAATTTTGAGATAATATGCAAATAAACTTCACTTAATCTATTTAATTTAACAACTGCAGCAATAAAATCAATATATGAGAAGTTATTATTTGAACCATCAATTTTAAAATTTAGAGTTTTAAATAATAAAGAATTAGTTTTTAAATCATTTATATCTCTATAAAATAATTTAAATTTATCTTCAAGTAGTGAACTATTTATAATATTTATCCACTCATCTTTTGTTTTATAATTTTCTATATTTTCTTGATAAAAATACTCTTTTGAAGGGTCTAATTTTGCTTGTGAAATTACATAATCAAGTTTTGTAAATAGAGTTTTTACACTATTTTCATTCTCATATTTTGTTAAACCAATATATATATTTGATTTTAACTCTTCTAGGTTTTTAGTATCTAAAATTAGTTTATCTAAACATTTTTGAGCTTCATTTAATTCACAATTTGGAAGAATAATAACAAATTCAGAACCATTAAGTCTTACAAATAAATCTAAACTATTTGAAAAATCTTTTTTCAAAATTTCAGATAATTCAACTAAAACTTTATTTGTTTTTTCATATCCAAGATTTTGATTTAAAATATCAAGTTTTAAAGATAAAATAATAGCAAAACCTCTACTATTCAAACTATTTTCATTTAGGTATTCATCTGCTTTTAATAGAAAATATTTTCTATTATAAAGCTTTGTAACTTCATCTATATACATAAGCTCTTTATTTGTTTTTAAAAGATTATTTGTCTGCTTAAACATAGCTTCAAATTTAGAAACCATACTATTTATACTTAGAGTAACACTTTTAAACTCTTGGGTAAATGGAATATCTTTAGAGATAATAAATCTATTTTCCATAACAGCATCTGCTTGATTTCTTACTATTTTTAAAGGTCTTAAAATATATTTAAAAAGAACAAAAAGTATCACAAAGAATATTGCAAAACCAATAAGTAAGGATTGAATTAATTTTTGGAAAACTCTATAAATTTGTTCAAAATAAATAGACTTATCACCGTAAATCTCTATAATTCCTAAAACATTCCAAGATTTTGAAACACTAGCTAATGCTGTAATATCTCCAATATCAACCAAATCTACAAACCAAGTTGGAATATCTTCATCTATTTCAACATCTTTTGACAGTTCATAAATAACTTCTTCATCTGTATTTTTAAATACAATTTTTGCATAACTTCCATTATCAAAAGCTGCATTTATAGCAGTTTTTATACTACTTTCATCTTCACCTGCATTTGTAATTGACATACTAAGATTTGTTACACTATTTTGAATATTTTGATATATAGACTCTTTTGTACTATTTTTTAAAATATCCAATGAAAATGCAGTTATTATCATAAATAGCATAATAAAAACAAAAACCAAAACTAGTAAAACCTGTTTAAATAAACTCATATTTTTTGCCCCTTAAATTGACTTATCATTGTATTCCATTTAGAATTAGCACTATTTGAGCCTGAACTCTTTATATTAGGATTAAAGTTAAAAACAAATGTTAAATCATCTCTTTTTGAAGCTCCTAAAACAATTTTTCTAAAATTGTCCAAGATTAAAGGTTCACTATTTGGGCTTTCATAATAACTTAAAACCATATGAGCATCTTTTGAACCCTTTAATCTTACATAAGAGAGAAACATTTTTGAAGCTGGTATTCCTAAATATTCCAAAGCTAAAAACTTAGCTATAACATAATCCTCGCAATCACCTCTATCTTTTGCCAAAAATTCAAAAGGGTTAGCCCAATAATCGCTAGAACCAAAAACTTCTTTATCACTTCCATATCTAACTTTATTAAAAAAATCATTTACCTTTTCAAGCTTTTTACTTGTTGGTTCATTTTTAGACTTTTCCAATAAATCATTTAAAGCAACAAATCTATTTTTTGCAAATCTATCATATTTTTTTTCAACTTTTTCTATTAGTGAACTTGAGGCAAAATCTGCATCTATGAAACTTAACAATAAAAAGAAGATTAAAAATAAAGCTTTCATAAATAAGATTGTACCAAAATATTTATTTATTTATAAAAATAACAATTTTTATAAATAAATAAATATTTTTGTTTAATCTTTTATTTGGTAATATGTAAAAAATATACAAGGAAAATAATGAAAGAAGAATCATTAAATAATAAAAAAATATCTCTTAAAACAACTGTTCTATTTATATTTACATTTATGGCATTTATCTTAATCTCTGTTTTAGGCATACAGCTTTTTTATATAGATAAAGAACTTTCAATAAAAAATATAGACTCAAAACTTGAAACTATCTCTTATAGTGTAAAAACGGCTATAGATAATAGTAGAAAAAACTATTTCAATACAATTGAAATTTTAAGTATTTCAAACAAAATTGAAAAAGAGAAGCAAGATGAAAACTTTAAACTATATATAAATACACTAAAAACTCAAAATAACCTCTATGCAATTTACACAGGATATAACGACGGTAGCTTTTTTGAGATTATAAACTTAGATGTTGATAAAAATTTACGACAAACTTATAATGCAACAAAAAATGACAAATATCTACTTATGAAAATTGATGGCAAAAAGATAGAACAAAGAGAGCTTGTATTCTTTGATGAAGCATTAAATATCACAACTCATAGATTTGAAGATAGCAACTACAATGCAACTTTAAGACCTTGGTATAAAGATGCAATTTCAAACAAAGGCTCTATAAAAACAGCTCCTTATAAATTTTCTCATATCGACACTTTTGGTATAACTTACTCTAAAGAGCTTGAAAATAGTAAAAATGTTGTATCTATTGATGTATTAGTTGATGATTTCAAAAATATATTTGAAAGCTTTATAGATAAGAAGTCTATGGATATTTTTCTTTTTCAAAAAGATGGCTTTGAAATATCTTCAATTTCAAAAAATAGTGAGCTTTTAAAAGAGTTTTTACAAAACAATAAAAATATAGATGAATTCAAAAAAGCAAAAATTATAAAAATAGATAATAAAAAATATATAGTTCAAGTTCAAAATGTAGAAAATTTAGCTGATGCTTTTTTAGTTCTATTTGCTGATTATAAAAAGACTATTGAACCTTATAATATACAAACATATAAGTTAATTTCGCTATTTTTATTATCTGGAGTTATTATGATTCCTCTTATAATCTATTTTTCAAGAGTAATTGTAAAACCTATTCATAAACTATCAAATGAGAGTAAAAAAATAAAAAATAGAGAGTATGAAAAAATAAACTATATTGATAGCTCTATTTTAGAAGTTTCTATACTTTCAAATGCTTTTAATGATATGGCAAAATCTATTTATGAATATCAAACTTCACTAGAAGAGAAAGTAAATCAAAGAACAAAAGAGCTTTCTTTAAAAAATGAAGAACTTTTAAAAATCTCAATTACAGATAAATTAACAAATATCTATAATCGTGTAAAATTGGATAGCACTTTACAAGATGAGCTAAATCGAGCTTTAAGATATAATAAAACTTTTTCTATCATTTTAATTGATATTGATTTTTTCAAAAAAGTAAATGACAATTTTGGTCACCAAGTTGGTGATGATGTCCTAAAAGAGACTGCTCAAATATTAAAAAATAGTATTAGAGTAACAGATATTTTAGGAAGATGGGGTGGTGAAGAGTTTTTAATTATTTGTCCAGAAACAGAACTAAATGGAGCATTTGATTTAGCAACAAAACTAAACATTGAAGTTAAAAATAACAATTTTACAACTTACTTTGATAAAGTAACATTAAGTATAGGTGTTGCCTCTTTTTCAAATGATATAAAAATTTATGATACTTTAATTGCAAATGCAGATAAAGCTTTATACCAAGCAAAAAATGAAGGAAGAGATAGAGTTATAGCTTACAAAGAGGAATGGGGTATATAGGGTTAGTAGGTTTTAAATTTTTGGTTTCTTTGATTATATTTTTTATACTAGAAGTTACTTAGTTATATTTTAAAGCAGGGAGTGTTAGAAATTTCGTGTCAATCTGATAAAATACAAATTTTAAGGATTGATTATGGAACAAGAAAAACAATTAAATTTTGACTTTCTCGAAGAGAGTGCAAGCACAAGAATGAAATTCTAAATAAATTTAGAAGTGGAAAAAGACTTACAGGTAAAGATGGACTTTTAGCTCCACTTATAAAGCAACTAACCGAAGCTGCACTTGAAGCAGAAGTTGAATCACATATTGCAAATGATGTTTTAGCTGGTAAAACAAATAGAAGAAATGGTTTTAATTCTAAAACTATAAAAGGTACTTCAGATGGTAGCTTTGAGTTAGATACTCCAAGAGATAGAAATGGAACATTTTATCTCCCTTTGGTCGCTACAGCAAGCTAAGGAACCAGTAATAGTAAAAAAACATCAAACTACAATTTCTGATGAAATAGAAGAAAAGATACTTTCTATGTATGGCTTAGGAATGAGTTATGTAGATATATCTTCTCATATTGAAGAGATATATCAAGTATCTATCTCAACAGCAACAATAAGTGCTATTACAGATTTTGTGCTTGCACTCTCTTCGAGAAAATTATTGAAAAAGTAAAAGCTTGGCAATCTCGTCCTCTTGAAACCTTATATCCATTTGTTTGGCTTGATGCAATACACTATCTTGTGCTTGCACTCTCTGTGAGAAAATAAAAGATGGTGGTAAATATGTAAGTAAAGCTGTTTACACTGTTCTTGGTGTAAATATGGAAGGTAAAAAAGAGATATTAGGACTTTATCTTAGTGAGAGTGAAGGTGCAAACTTTTGGCTTAGTGTACTTACAGATTTAAATAATCGTGGAGTACAAGATATATTAATAGCTTCAGTTGATGGACTTAAAGGCTTTCCAGAAGATATAAAAACAATATTTCCTAAAACAGAAGTGCAACTATGTATTATTCACCCTGTGCTTGCACTCTCTGTGAGAAATTAGAAACTCTTTGAGATATGTAGCTTCTAAAGACCCTGTGCCTTAGTACTCTCTGTGAGAAAAAGAGTTTATGAAAGATTTAAAATTAGTTTATCAAGCAAGTACAAAGGATTTAGCAGAAGATGAACTTCTAAAACTTGAAGATAAATGGGGCAAAAAATATCCAATAGTTTTACAATCTTGGAATAATAAATGGGAAAATCTATCTGTTTATTTCAAATATCCACAAGATATAAGAAAAGTAATTTATACAACAAATATTATTGAATCAGTACATAGACAATTTAGAAAATTGACGAAAACCAAAGGTGCATTTCCAAATGAGAATTCACTTTTAAAATTGCTTTATATGGGAATGAAAAATGCTACAAAGAAATGGAATATGCCAATGTGGAACTGGAATTTAACACTTTCACAATTGGCTATATTTTTTGAAGGTAGATTGGATAATTGTCAAGTGCAATCCAAAAATGTACCTTTTAGGTTTACTTCTGTATCTGAAATTAACTCTATAGTTTGGGCTTCTATTTTAATACTATTTGCAATTGTATGAAAATTCTCTTTTACATCAATTCTAAAATCTTTATCTATTTGTTTAAACAAATTCTGAAGGTATTTTTGTTTTACATCTTTTTCTACATAAGTAATCTTATTACCTTTTACTCTTTGTATAAAATCCTTTTCTATTAGTTGTTTTATTGTGTTTTTTACTTTTATATTTAAATCTTCATTAGCATAAATATTATAATCTTTATTTACAGTTGTTATTTTCTCTTCATCTACAGTTTGTGTTAGGTTTTTATTTACATTTATTATATAGTCTGATTTTACATTTAAGTTTGAGTTATTATTTACATCTTCTTTTTTATCATTCTCTATTAAAGTAGTTTGATTATGTTTTAGTATATATATTTTTGGTTTTACTGACATATTTTAAATTATTTTAGAGTTTTAGTTTCCTTGAGACTCTAAAGCATTTTTAGGTATCCAAGCTTTTATCTCTTTATTATCTTTTGTGATATATAAGATATAAATCCAATCATCTTCTTCTGCAAGCATTTCTACAACATCATTTTTTACTAGATACATTTTTGTTTTTGTGTTTTCGTTTGGTTTTTTGTAAAGAGGTTGTTTTTCAGATTTAATTACATAATCAATATTTTTTATATTCCAACTCTCTTCTTGTGGATACCATTTACCATTTACAAAAACTTCAATATTTGCTTTCTCTGTTAATTCTTTATCACAAATATTTGTTTCATAAAGTCTTGCTAGGATTTTTTCTTCGTTATAGTAAGGATAAGAACTCTCATTTTCTGAGATTGGAATATCAGGTATTATTGTTTTAAAATAATCATTACCATAGAAATAATTAATTCTTATTTCTTCATTTTTTGAAACTTCAAATTTATCATTAATTTCAAAAATAAATGGTGAAAAACTAATATACCCTGGGATAATATTACTAGATTTATGAAATTGAGTTTGAATAAATAATATATTTTTTACTTCTGTTTGTTTACAAACTACAGTAACTACCTTTTGTCCATATGGTCTAAATTCCTCTTGCTTGAACAAAAGTTTTTTACCATTTTTTGATGTAAAATCAACTTTTAAAGATTGAAAGTTTGATAATAATTTATTCCAAGAATCTTCTAAATCTTCTTCATTAATCCATAAATCATATTTTTCAAAATTTAACTCAAAATCTTTTGTTTTAAAATCTCTTATTTTTATATTTTGAGTTTTATTATAAGAATTTTCTAATAATTGCTCTTTATCTAATATATTGGCATTAATATAATTTGCTAACAAAAAAATAATTAATATATATTTCATAATAGTCCTTTTTTTTCTAAATACTCTTTTAGTTTATTAAATAGTGGCAATCTACTAAATGGTTCATTTGGCTCATCATAGCCATTAGATTTTCCATATACTCCACCATTAACTGCTTGGCTTACCAATTTTACATCATCTGGAGCATTATCAACAATAATATTAATATCTCCTTTTGCATTGAATTTACCATATAATGCACCTCTGTTTCTCCAATACCAACAAGCTGAAGCTACTCTATAATTTATATTATCTGTTACTAAATCTGGATTATCAATAAAATTTTGATTATCATTAGGGTTCTTCTTATTGTGTTCATTTGTAAACCCTTGATATTTTTCTCTACCTGTTATTTGAATAATACCCCTACCTCTGTATTTAAACCCATCTTCACTTTTCTCATCACCATTTCCGGCTTAATGAAAAAAATGGGTTGCTAAATTATCATTTTTTATTATAGTTACTTAGATATTCATCTATAAGTTTTATCTTTCTTTTTTTAGCTAATCCTTGATGTAATTTTG
>NZ_JADKPZ010000023.1 GCF_016106035.1 Arcobacter vandammei | reverse complement strand
AAGAGTACATCATGCAAAACTTGTAAAAGCTTGGGAAGAAGAGAATGCAAAATATATTAGACTCTTTTATCTTCCAGCATACTCACCAGATTATAACCCAGATGAATATTTAAATCAAGATTACAAACAAAGTGCTAATAAATATGAATTACCAACAAGTCAAAAACAACTACGTAATAATACAGAAAAATATATGTTATCTCTTCAAAAAAATCCACAAAAAGTAGCTAATTTTTTTAAACATCCAAAGGTTAAATATGCAAGTTAAAATTCAGATTATTTATTAGGGGAGTAATAACTTTGGGTAGAATGATGTATGAAATTTATCTATAAAGTTTATAAAACAATCTATTGAATATTCTAGCCCCTTTATATCATTCATCTTAAAATTTGCATAAAACCACCAAGAAGCAAGTTTAAAATCTTTTGTCTCATTAGAAAGCAAATATTCACAGTTTTCAATTATCTGTCTAAAATTACACATTTCTTGCGTAACACTTGAAATTTTATCTATTTCTAACTCAACTTGTAAGTATCTATCTTCATACTTACAATCTTTTCCAACAATAGTTCCAAATAACTCTTCTAAAATTGATTCTCTTACCATTATTACCTAAATAAAAAAAATTAAATATGATTTTAGTATTTTATTCCTTTAAATCTATTTATTTATATAATATTTTATTATTAAAATATATCTAAATCAATTATTTTAATTTATTTTTAGTAGCTATAATATTTTTAAAAGATTAAAATAGAAATTGTAGATAATATGTGATAATCAATAAGATGAGACACCGAAATATAAAATCATAATCCCTTAAATATGGACTTAATAGAGTGTAAATTTTGATTTCTACTATTTTTTAGAAAGTTAAGAAGCTTTATAATTTATATATTATGGAGCTTTATAAAGCTCCATAAACTATTTTACGAAATGTCTTAATCTTCAAGAAGTTTATTTATATAATCTTTTGCCTCTTTTGTCATTTCAAGTTCCATATGTGGAGCATCTTTTACTTCAATAAGTTCAACATTTAAGCCTTTTTTCTTTGCTAATTCATAAAAATCTTTATTCATTTGAGGAGTTGATATATCATCTTGTGTTCCATAAACAATAGCTATTTTTGTATCTTTTGAGATATTATCTACTACATCAACTGCACTAATTAAACTTTTATCATCTGGAACTTTTTTATGAATATCATAATTTCCACCAGCACAAACCAAATTATCAACTAAATTTGGCTTCAATCCAATAGCTGTCGCACTTAGCATACAACCAGCACTATGAGAAATAACTGTTGTTTTTGGGCTATCAAATTTCTCTTTTAAAGCTTCTACTAACTCAACAAAGAATTCAGCATACTCTTTTTTTGCAGCTAAATTTTTCACCTCTTTAGAACCAATAGCTTTAAGATGATTTGAAGAACTTTTTGAATATCCTGGAAGTGCAATGGCTAAAGTTGTAACATCACTACTCATTGCAATATCTTCTGCAAAAGGTGAATATCTAGCAATAATATCTGTTCCTTCATCCCAAGTTCCATGAACTATAATAGTTAAACCACTATTTTCACCCTCAAATGTTTTAAAATTGATACACTCACCTTTTGCAAAAACAAAATCTTCACCTCTATTTTCACAATCACTTTTAGAAACATTTGCAAAAAGTGAACTTGCAAATAAAAAACCAGTTAATAGTAAAATCTTTTTCATCATTTCTCCTTTTTAATAAGCTGTAATACCTATATATCCATCAACTTGTCGCTCAATAACTTCAACAATTCCAGCTTGAGTATAAGAAATATCATCTATAAAATCTGCTTCTGTCCAATTCATAGTTTCCATCGTATTTCTACAAGCAATAAACTCAACATCATACTCCATAAGAGATTTTATTCTATCTAGTGTAGTTTTATCAGCATCTTTTTTCAAAGCTCTAAGCCCTTTTCCATAAGCAACAACTACAATTTTTAAACTTTCTGCTGGATACTCTTTTAAGATATTGTACATAGAACCAACTGTATGACTAACTGTATCAACATCTCCAGAATGAAGTGAATAAACTACCTTTCTTGGGTTATCAAAACTAGGTTTTGGCTCACTAAATTTTGATTCACCAAATAAAAAACCAACTAAACATAAAACTAAAAATAATTTTTTAAACATTTTCTATCCTTTTTACTAACATATCTTTTTCTATAATACCAGATTTAATAATCTTACAATAAACACCTCTATTATTCTTTAAAAGCCGAGGTAAATGATTATGAAAAGCTGTCAAATGGTTACAAATAGTACAAATTGAACTTAGTTCGATTACAGAATCCCCTATTTCAAATTTTGTTCCAATATCAAATTTATGTGGATCAAAATCTAATAAAATATTTTCTCCTAATGTTCCATATACTATATTTATATCTCTACTTTTTGCCAATTCATAAGAGTTTATTCCAACAATCATTACTGTTTGTTCCAAGTTTTTTCCTGCAAACTTATCAAACTCTATTCCATAATCTTTGATTAAGTTAAGATTTTCAACTCTTGGTCTTGGCATAGAACTCTCTTTTGTTCTTGCACTAAAAGTATCTAATACTTTCCCTACAATCATTTTATATTCTTTTTCAATATATCTAAATAATCTTTTTTAGACCAAGAACCTGGATAATTTGCTTCCATAATACCACTGCTATTCACAATAAAGAAGCTAGGAGTTATCTTTTTATACTCTTTTTGTAAAGAAAAAGGCAAAGATGAATTTTCCATATCAACTTCTATAAAAATATAATTTTCATCACTAATTTTTTTAACTTCATCCAAAGATAAAACTTCCCTATCCATTTTTTTACAGAAGAAACAAGTTTTTGAAGTGGCATAAACTATAATTTTTTTGTTTTCATTTGTTGCTCTTTCTAAAATTTTCTTCTCTTCTTCAGCTTTAAAAATAGGCTCTTTTACTACAATATCCTCTTTTAAATTCTCTTTATATTCCAAGAAGTAGTAACTAAGATTTATATAATCTTCATCTTCTAACTCACTTTTCATACTAGGTTTATTATCATAATAATTCATAACTGTATCATCGCAAATAGAGTTAAATCTATCTGGTTTTTCTAAATACTCTCTTAAAAACTTCTCTATCTCTAAGATTTGAATATCTGGCTCATTTGGGTCACCAATCCTATTTGGTCCATCCATCATAGCCCACACAATCATATTTGCAGTAGGAGTTTTTAGATTTAATAAACTATTGTCTTTTTCAAAATAGTTCTCTTTTATTAAAGACAAAGGTATATACTCTTTATGGCAAGAAGAACATTTTTCTATAAAAACCTTTTTCCCATCTTCATAACTATTTCCAAATAAGTTTAAAATAAACACTGAAAATATAAACAATAGCTTCATAAAATCTCCTTTTTCCATTAAAAAAACATTTTTTAATATCTTTTAAATGAAAAAAAGGCACAAAGAGTGCCTTTTATCAAATAATTCCAGGGTTACCTTTTACTCCAACAATATCAGGAGTATCAACTTTTAAGTTTGAAATATGTTTTACATTTTTTAAATATGTTTCAACTGTTTCCCAAACTGGCTCACCTTCAGATTTTGCTCCAACAGTTGACCAACCAGAGATTTTATAAGATTTAGAAGCATCTATTTTCTCTCCTGTTTTTGTTAAAACAATATCAGAAATTCTACTTCCCATTTTTGCTTTTGGATCTATTTTATAAGAAATTCCACCTGTTCTTACCATATCTCCACCTTGTTGATAAAATGGATCTTCATTAAATAAGTTATCAGCAACATCTTCTAAAATATCTTTTAAATCACTACCTTTCATATCTCTTACATAAGTTTCAGGATATGTCATAGCTGTTTGTGTCATTAAATCATCAAAAGTTATTGTTTGACCTTTCATAACAGATGTTCCCCATCTAAAACCTGGACTTAGAGAAATATCTGCACCTTTTACTTCAAGTAAAGCATCACAAATAATTTGATCCCAAGAACCATTAAAGTTTCCTCTTCTAAACAAAGTCTCCTCTGTTGTAGCTATTGGTCTTGTTAATTCTTTTAAATATGGA
Organism: Arcobacter vandammei; assembly: GCF_016106035.1. GTDB lineage: Bacteria > Campylobacterota > Campylobacteria > Campylobacterales > Arcobacteraceae > Aliarcobacter > Aliarcobacter vandammei. The sequence continues at coordinate 17,742 of NZ_JADKPZ010000023.1, read as the reverse complement.
AGTCTTACATCTTCGATATATTTTTTCATCTCTTTATCTTCAGGAACTAAATCAGAGAAAATTGGAAGAAGTGTAAATTTGAAATCTTTAATTTTTCCATTAGCAATATCAAGGTCAAGAACATTTAAGAATTTACCATTAGAACCTGCATTACAAACATAAGTTACACCTTTTGGATTTGTAACAGGAACTGCTTCAGGAACACCATCGTGAGTGTGTCCACCCATAATAAAATCTATTCCTGTACAAACTTCTGCCATTTTTTTATCTGTATCAAAACCATTGTGAGAAAGTACGATTACAGCATCTGGTTTCTCTTCTTCTCTTATTTGATCAACTAATTTTTGCATACTATCATCATAAATACCAAAAGTCCAATCAGGAATAAATCTTTGTGGATTTGCAATAGTTGTATATGGGAAAGCTTGTCCAATTATTGCAACTCTTGCATTACCCATTTGTTTAATTGTATATGGTTTAAATGCATGTCCTGTATCTTCATCAAATGCTGGTGCATCATTCATTAACGCATCTTCTTTAACAAAAACATTTTGTGCTAAAAATTCTGCATTTAAAGCTTTTACATTTTCTAAAACTTCTTCAGCTGTATAAGTAAATTCCCAGTGTCCAACACAAATATCAACACCAAGAAGGTTTAAAGCACCAACCATATCTTTACCTCTAGTCCATAAAGATGTTGCACTTCCTTGCCAAGTATCCCCACCATCTAAGAATAGAGTTTTATCTTTACCAAAACTATCTCTTAAAAAATCAACTACAGTTTTAATTTGAGCAAAACCGCCAGTTTTCCCCATTACTTTTGCATGTTCTTCAAAGTTTACACAAGAAAATGCATATTCAAGTCTTTTATTTCCTTTAATTCCATAATAGTCTAAAAATTTATCCCCAACAATATGAGGTGGTTTTCCTAAATTTCCAAATAATCCTAAATTTACACTTGGTTCTCTAAAATATACTGGTAAAAGTTGTGCATGAGAATCTGTCATATGTATAAATCTTGCATTTCCAAATGGTTTTAATTTATAGTAATCTTCAAGTTTTGTTGAAGTATCTGTCATTCTTGTATGAGAGTTCGCAAATATAGGAGCTGCACCTAATGCTGCCATCATATAAACAAACTCTCTTCTACTTAATTTACTCATTTTGTATCCTTTTTAAATAGTTCCCATTTAAAAAGGGAACCGTCCATTTTATAACTACTTTTTACAACGGAGATATAAAATCTCCTAAAAAGTAGCAAAAACCTGAAGTGGCTTCAAGAATGAAGCCTTTATAAATAAAAAAAGCCAAGATAAAATCTTGACTTTTTAAAATAACTTAAGACTTTTCTTAATACTTATATCCATCGCTAGGGCTTGATAATTTCCAAGTCTCTTTCCCTTGAGCTTCTTGAGTTAAAGCACTAATTGCAAAGCTACAAGATCTCCAAGCAGCAAATTCAATAGAAACCATCTCTCCAGTTGGTTTTGCTTTTTCATCTACTATAGCTATCTCTTTAGCTCCTGTTTTTAAAGCCTCTTGTGTAGCTTCAATATATTGACTAGCTTTCATACCAAGTCTCATGAATTCAACTTTGTGTTCTTTTGCTATTTTATTATATTTTTCAGCTGTTTGAATAACTTTTTCTACACCATTTGCTTTTACATCACACTCTTTTTTAACATCTAGTTGTAAAAAATCTTCAGCTCCTAAAGATGTAAGAGATAAAGACAATATTGCAGAAATTGCTGTAATTTTTAAAATACTTTTCATCATAAATCCTTTTATTTTCTTACATCTGGACCATCAACTGGCATTTCGTTTGACATATAAGCTAAGAAATAAAGTAACTCTTTCATCTCTTCACTCTCATCTTTTGGTGGAACTTGCCCTTGGTCTAAAACACAACCAGATAATCTTCTTTCAACTGTTCCAATATCTGTCCATTTTAATCTTAAAACAGGGAAGTGTGTAACTTGTCCTATTAAAGGAGATAAGATTTCATTTCTAACTCTTTTACCTGCACCCTCAACATGGCAAGTAGCACAAGAAAGTTTTAAATAACCTCTTTGAGTATAATAATACTCTTTGCCTCTTTCATAAGCAGCTTTTGCAGCTTCACTTTGAATTTTTATATCAAAATTTTTACCAGCTTCTTTACTCTCATTTACATAATAAGCTTGAAACTCAGCCATAGGTCCTTTTTTAGTTCCCCACTCTTTTTCACCATTTGCTCTTAAACAGTCATTAATTGCTGAAGTTAAAGATACCATTTTTTGAGTTTTATCATCAAAATAAGGATATGTTCCTGCATTTGTTAAATCAGGAAAACAAGTTTGTAATGAATTACCATTTGCAAACTTTTTAGTATATAACTCTTCACCTTTTTCAATTGCATACTCATAAGGTGGCATCTCTTTTAATTCATCATACTGAAATTTTGCATCTTTTGCATAAGCATAAGACCCAATATTAAAATCCATATGTTTTAAGTTTTTTTCATATTTTGTTGCTAACTCTTCTTCATTTGAGTATGGAAAAAATCTATTTAAATTTTTTGCTGGATCTTCAAATTTTGTCTCAAAATATTTAATCATTTCAAGTCTATCTTTTTCTGCTCCTGCATTAAAATTTGCAGCAGCTAATGAGCTAGCTGCAAATATTAAAAATGTAGTAGATTTAACTATTGTAGAAAACATGTTATCTCTCCTTTTTTCTTTTTTTTTATCAAAATTATTTGATTTTTTCGCTACTTGTATCAGTATTACCTTTTAAATCTGTCCAAGTAAATACTAACTCATCTCCAACATTTGCACCTTTAAATGAAAATTTAAAGTATGGGTCTTTTGATAAGAATTGACTTGTAGATGCTTCATATACAACTTTATCTCCAACTTTTGCAATTACATAAGTAATAAAGTTTGCCTCTTTTTTAGCTCTTTCAGCCTCTTGATAACTTAACATTTCATGAGATGCTAAAGCTTTAACTTCACATACACCATTTTTATCTATTTTTGCTTTAATTTTTGTACTTGCCATTTTAATATCCTTTTTATTTTATATTTTAATTATTTTTTGTGAATTGTTGAATATATCAACCTCCACATCCACCCATTGTAACTTTAATCTCTTTTGTAACTGAATGTAATTTTCCACCAACTTCTGCAACAACTGTTACTTTACCTGTTTTTGCCATTTTAATTCTAAATGCATAATCTAAAACCATATTTTCATTTACAGTAAATACAGCAACTGCACTTTCTGGGTTTGCATCTTGGAATACTGCAATTTTACTTGCTTTTAATTCTGTATCAAAAGATACAGGAACAACTGCACCATTTTCAGCAATTTCTGGAGCTTTTAAGTTAATTCCACCTTCTGTTGTAGCACTTGTTCCAAAAATTTCTTTAATTGCATCATCAACTTTTGTTGCAGTCCAAGCTTTTGGCTTACTTGCTCTAAAATCTTCAGCACTTAATTGTGAAGGAACTGTAGCAGCTGCTAATACTCCCAATCCTAAACCTAAAAAATTTCTTCTATTTAACATAATTCATCCTTTTTATTAATTTATTGTTTTTAAATAAGCAACTACTGCTTTAATTTCATCTGGACTTAACCAACCATTTCTTCCAAATGCAGGCATAGATGTAACTGGATTTCCAGTTGATGGGTCAAAAACTTTATCAAATAAAGCCTCTTCAGGCCATAATGCTAAATTTTCTAATTTTGGTCCCATATTTCCTGGTCCATCAATAGTTTTTCCATTTGCCGCATGACAAGCCAAACAGTTACCTTTTGTATTTGTCATAAAAATTTTTTCACCCTTTTTTATTAGTTCATCATTGGCATTTGAACCAACAACAAATAATGAACAAAGAGCAAAAACAGCTGCCGTTCTCTTTAGTACACTCATAATCTCTCCTTTACTTACTAGAATTAATCATATAATCAACGATTTCTTTAAACTTTTCATCGCTTAAATCAGTTCCGCCCTTAGGTGGCATAGCATTTATACCATTTATTCCGTTAGAATATACTGTATCTAAACCATGTTCAAGAATTTTTGCCCAAGCATCTTTATCGCCAACAACTGGTGCGCCTATTGCTGCATTTGAGTGACAAGCAGAACATCCAGCATTTTCATACTCAGCTTGACCAGGTACTGACTTACTTGCATCAACTGTTGGTAAATCTCTAGCTGTTGAAAGTGGTTCATTTGAACCTTTTGATAAATCATCTTGAATTCTAAGAACCAAGTTATCAACTCCACCTTTTACGCAATCTTTCATACATCTAGTACCTTTACCATATATTTTAGGATCACTTAAAAGTTTAGTCATATTTTCAACACCAACTTGTGGCTTATTAGTTGTATTTGTTTCAGGGTAAAAACCATTTGCATTTGGCATAACGATTTTTAGGAATTTCTCTTTATCTAAAACATAATCATCATCTAACTCTTCGCCATCAATAGTGATATTATTTAATGATAGTAAATATGCTGTAAGTGCATAAGTTTCACTATTTGATAAAGTTTTTGGTGCATTAAATGGCATTGACTCTTGGATATACCAAAAAAGTGTACTTGCATATGGCCAAAATGAACCAATTGTCTTATCTGGAGCTTCTGGATTTGGTTCATCATCTGCTGGATTTAATCTTTGATTTTTTAAACTTTCAACAGTTCCACCAGCAAGTTTAGGATAACCTTTACCACCACTTCCAAAGTCTCCATGGCACATAACACATTGAGCATCATAAAGTTCATTTCCTAACTCTACACTACCTTGTGCTTTTTTAGGATTTCCATCTTCATCTAAAACTGGTTTCCCATGTTTCATATCAAATTCTGGTAATCCTGTACCATCATACATTATATCTAAATCCCAAGCCGCAATTTCTGTAGGAGTAGCATCTCTTCCTATATTAAAACCTTTAAAGCTTTGAGTATTTACATGGTATTGTGTATATTTTCCATCTTTAATTGGATATTTAACAGCTCCATCAACAGATGAATTACTAGCTGCTTGTGCTGAACTTACCAAAAAAGTAGCTAAACCAATACTTAAAACAGTATTTTTAAGCTTTGTGATGTTTTCTAATGTGAACATTATTACACTCTCCTTTTTCAGTAATTTCCCAAGTAACTATTGCATTTCTATGGTAAACACTCTCTACACCAACAGCTTTAGTCTCTTCATCAATAGTTGGTTGTATATTTCCAAAGTCATCATATGATCTACTTGATAAGAATAGAGGTTTTCCATCCCATTTATAGATATAAGAAAATCTTGTCCACGATTTTGGTAATACTAAACCTTTAAGTTTAGCTTCAACCCAGTTATTTCCACCATCAAAAGATATATCAACTCCTTTAATAGTTCCATGTCCACTCCAAGCAATACCCTCAATTTCAACCATATCACCAGCTTTTAGGTGTGTCCATGGTTTTTCTGGACAGGGCTTAGTAATTACAGAATTCACTTCATTTACCCAGAAAAATCTAATAGATTTTCCATCTTTTTGAAGCATTGTATATTTTGAAGTCTCCTCTTTTGCATGCCAAGGTTTATCACTAAATTCAAGTCTATTTAACCACTTAGTATTTAAATTTCCTTCCCAACCTGGAACAACAAGTCTAATTGGATAACCTTGTTCAGGTCTTAAAGCCTCTCCATTTTGTCCCCAAACAACCATAACATCATCAAGAGCTTTTTCTACTGGAATTGTTCTTGGATTTGATGCATTATCACTTCCAACAGCCAACATCCAAACAGCATCTTTTTCAAGCCCAATATCATCTAATATTGTTTTTAGCATAACTCCAGTCCATTGAGCTGAACTCATCATACCTTTCATAAACTGTAAGCTATTAAATTGTGGTGCTCTCCACTCTGGACTTCCATTTGCAGGACACTCAATAAAATAAGTTCTAGTTTCACTTGGGTATCTTTTTATATCTTCCAAAGTTAAAACAACTTCTCTTTTTACTTTTCCATGAATCATTAATCTAAATTCATTCGGATCTATTTGTGCAGTTCCACCATGATTTCTAGTAAAGAATAGCCCATTTGGAGTTGTTATTCCTTCAGATTCATGGATTGGACACATAGAAATAGATGCATAAGCATCACCTGAAGATAATAAATCGTGAGTTCTTCTTATATTATTATGCTCATAAACAGATGGTAATCCGTAAGGGTTTTTATTTACCACATCACCTAACTTTTGTCCCCAAGGTGCATCATTTATTATTGCAGGGTCATCTGCTCTTAGAGAAACAGGTGACAAGACAGATGCAGCACTTAAGGCACCAGCTGAGTAAATAGCAGTTTTTTTGAAAAAATCTCTTCTACTTGTAGCTTCTACAACAGATGACTCTTTTGTAGTTTTTAAAGCTTTACTACTATCCAAACTAACCTCCTATAAAATTTTGACTATTTTTTTAATACTAATGTCATTTACATTATAGATTTTATAAGTTAAAATAGAACTTAAAATATTAATTTTTCTTATAAGAAAATTACAAAAATACACACTAAAATAGCATAAAAATAGCATTTGTTACCAAGAAAAAAATGATTGATTTTATTTAATTATAATAATAAAAAGAGTAGCTTATATTAACTATCTTTTTACTATTTTTGTATCTGGTTTTATATCTAACTTGAAGAATTTATATAGTTTTCTAATAAATATCATAAGCAATAAACCATCTAGCATACTAGCAATTATAAATGAGAAATATTCATCTTGAGAAATTAAACCATAGTTATACGAAAGCATTGCAATTGCAACCATAAAAGTAAGTGGCATAGAATCACTTAAAGCAAAAAGTGCAGTTTGTTTTGGTTTTAAATAATTTAAGAAAACAAGGTAAGAGCTAACAAATCTAATAAAAATAATTGTACACATAATAAATATTGCATGTTGTAAAATATCAAAAGTCACCATTTCCAGTTTTACAGTTGAACCTGTATAAATAAAGAAAATTGGAGCAAAAAAACCAAATCCAAAAGACTCTATTTTATGCAATAACTCCTGTTTTTGATTAAAAAACATTTTAAAGAAAAGCCCAGCTGTAAATGCTCCTAAAACAACATCTATTTTTAAAATAAGCATAATTGATACTAAAATTAGAAGTAAAGATATTGAGAATCTTATATCTTGGTCATGTTTATCATCAACATTATCTGGAATTAAATATTTTTTAACTTCAGGAAACCACCAAAAAATCATATAAGAAAAACGAAGAAGCAAAATAGTAACAATAACAACTGCAAAAATTGTAAAAATTGATGTAAAAAATCCACTACTTAATCCAAATTCAGTCCATCCACCAAACAAAGTCAAGGCTAAAATACTAATAACTTCTCCAACAACACCAATAGATAAAGCAAGATTTAGCCAAGGCTCATCTTTTCCATACTCTTTTATTAGCATCATTAACATTCCTAAAGAAAATATAGGAAGTGCAACAAAGTATGTAAGCCCTAAATTAAAAAACCAACAAACAGCACCAGAAAGTGTATATAGTAAAACAAAATATAAAATAACATTAACAGCAAGTGTCGCTTTTATAACCTTTACAAGTTTGAAATTTATCTCTAAACCTGCTAGGAACATAAGATAAATAAATCCAAATTTAGCAACCAATTTTAAAGTCTCATCATCATAAATAAGCCCTAAATATCCACATAATAAACCTAAAATTATCTCTACAACAACCACGGGTATTTTGAAAATTTTTGCAAAGATTGGAGCAGACATAATTATCATACAAACCGTTATTATTAAAACTATTTTTTCCATATTATCCTATTTTACTCTTCTGGCTCACTATTAGTTTGCATTCCTGCTTCTGTTAGAAACGGACTTGCCACAAAAGTTAATTTTTTTATTTTGTCATATTTTGCATAAGATAGATATAAAATATCTTTAGCTCTTGTAACTGCAACATAAAAAAGTCTTCTCTCTTCTTCAAGACTTCCACCTTTACTCATTAGCTTTCTATTTGGAAATCTTCCATCCATCAAATCAATAACATAAACTTCTTTAAACTCCAAACCTTTACTAGCATGAATTGAGAGAAGATTTACTCCATCGCCTTCACTTAACTCGCTTCCACCCAAAATCATAGAGTTTATAAATTTTGATAAATCAGAAAAATTTCTAGCTAAATTTTTAAGTAACATAGCTTTTCTATTTATTTTTGCTAAAGCTTTTGTTTTTTGGATAGGATTTATTTCACCATCTTTTTGTGTTGCTCTTTTTGTTGATAACATATCTTTTATTTTTGAGTATGCCATTGATGAACTTATCATAGAGAGAAGATTTTCTGGGTTTTTCGTTCTTCTTAACTGTTTAAAAAGTAGATAAATATCATAAATATATTTTGCTCCATCAACTCCTAATTTTGGATGTTTTAGTATTGGATTTGATAAAAATCCTTCTTCAAAATTACAATCTTTAAATTTAGATATACTTCCAAGCTCCATAAAATCATCAAAAAGTCCAAGTTGCTGATTTTTTGCCCTACTTTCGTAAGGGTTATTTATACTTTGATTGAAAGAGAAAAATCCATTTAATAAACTTCCATCTCCCAATTTTATAAGTGCATCAAAAATATCTTTTGCTATTGCTTTTCCTATTCCTTTTCCATGCTCTAGTATATGAATAAATGCCATCATATCATTGTTTGAGATTTGTAAGACCAAAACATCTAAAAGAAATTTAACTTCAACAGAATCAAAAAAACTCATTCCACCTTTTCTTTTTGCAGGAATTGAAAACTCTCTTAAATTGGCTTCAATTCCATCTGCACTTGAGTTATTTCTATAAATTATTGCAATTTCACTATGAGGAGTTGAAGATTTTGATATTAGCTGAGAAATATATTCATATTGAGAAAAAAGCTCATTAAAAACTAAAAGTTTAGGTTGATGAGTGTTTTCAGCTCTTACAACTTCTAATTTTTTAGGATAAACTCTTTCATTAAACTCAATAACTTTTGTAGCTAAATCTAAAATAGGTTTTGTAGAACGGTAGTTTCTTTTTAGTGTAAATACATTTGCATTATCATATCTTTTTGCAAAAGTAGAGATAATTCCAATATCAGAACCATTAAAAGCATAAATACTTTGGTCATAATCTCCAACACAAAAAAGAGATTTTGGTCTAAAAGCATCCAAAAGTCGCCCTTGAAGTGGATTTGTATCTTGATATTCATCTACAAGTATCTCTTTAAAAGAAAAATCTTTATCTTTTAAAACTTCAAGCATTGTTGTTAATAAATCATCAAAATTTACATATCCATACTCTTTTTTCAAAGTATTAAACTCATCAATAACATCTTCATAAATAAGTGTATAACTCTCGTGAGCAGGGCTTTTCTCTTTTATCCAAGTTGTAAAATCTTCACTATTATTCGAGTTTAAATATAAAGAGTAAATATCATATAAATATCCTCCATCATAAGGATTTGCTTCCTCATTTCTATCCATAAAAACTCTTTTTTCATAAATAGATTTAAATAGTGTTTTAAGCTCATTTGGTTGTTTTAGAGTGATATTTACTTCCAACTCTTTTAAAAGTTTATATGAAACAGAGTGAAAAGTTCCAGCCATAATCTCTTTTGCAATCTCTTTTGAAAAGATTTTTGAAACTCTATTTATCATCTCAACAGCAGCTTTATTTGTAAATGTAAGTAATAAAATCTCTTTTGGTTTTATTCCGCTATTTATTAAATGTGCAATTCTTCCAACAATTGTTGATGTTTTTCCTGTTCCTGCACTAGCAATTATTAAATTATATCCACTTTGGCAAGTTGCGGCATTTAATTGTTCTTGATTTAGGTTTGATAATGGCATAAAGAAGGCTTATATTTTTAGTTTATTAGGTAATTTCATTTTGAAATAGTAGTATAAAGGGAGTTAAAAAGAGATAAAAAAAGAGAGCCGCCTAGGGGAAGCGACTCTCTTCATACACAAGGAAACATAAAAATTATCTATTTAAGAAACTTATCTTAAAAAAATATTTTCTATAAATAAGCTAATAAATTAACTTACTTATGTTGAAATTATATATAAAAAAGATTAATAGAATATTAATGATAACTTAAAAAAATTGTTATTTTTTAAAATTTATGAAAAATAAACTCTTTATTGATGATTTTTTTTGGCTATACTTCGTAAAAATAAAAGAAAGAAGAAAAAATGCAAATATTATCAAAAGATGCTCCACTTGAAACATCAATAAAAAAATTAAAAGATATAATAGACAATTTAGGGCTAAAAGTAAAACTATCAAAAGAAAAAAATCCTGTAAAAAATAGCTTTTCAATAAATTTAAGCCTTGAAGGTGCAAATAATTTTATATTTTCAAATGGGAAAGGTAGTCTTTTGGACTCTTGTTTAGCTAGTGCTTATGGAGAATTTATCGAAAGATTACAGACAAATTTATATTTTAATGATTTTTATTTAGAAAATAGAAAATTTTTTGCTGATCAAAAAGAGTTTAATTTAAATGAAGAGTTTTTAAGCAAGAAATTAAAAAAATATTACAATTTAAAAGATGTTGAAAAAACTGATTTCTTAGATTTCAACTCAAACAGTTTTGATAAAATAGTATCTTTGCCTTTTGTAAATCAAACAACAAAAGAGATAGAATTTTTTCCTATAAATTTATTAGCAAATTTATATGCAAGTAATGGTTTATCAACAGGGAATAGCCCAAATGAAGCGAAAGTTCAAGCTCTTTGTGAGATTTTTGAAAGAAATGTAAAAATAAAAGTTTTAAAAGAGAGTTTATCTCTTCCAGAGTTTCCAAAAAGTGTAATAGAAAGTTTTTATAAAATATCTGAAGATATAAAAGCATTAGAAGAAAATGGCTACAAAATAAAAGTTTATGATGCCTCTTTAGGTGGAGTTTATCCAGTAACTGCAATAGCTTTTATAAATCCAAAAAACAACACACTATTTTTATCTTTTGGAAGTCATCCTATTTTGGAAGTAAGCTTAGAGCGAACTTTAACTGAGCTTTTACAAGGAAGAGAGATAAATGAACTTGATAGTTTTGAAAGACCAACTTTTGATAAAGAAGAGATTTGTTCAAGTTCTAATTTAGAATCTCATTTTGTGGATTCAAATGCAAAAGTTGGACTACAATTTTTGAATAAAAATAAAGATTTTTCATACACTCCTTGGGAATTTGAAGTAGAAAATTCTACCTTACAATTTGAAAGTTTAAAAAATATTTTAGAAAAAGAAGATAAAGAGATATATTTAAGAGAATATAACTATTTGGGGTTTTACTCTTGTCAAATGATAGTTCCAAATTTCTCTGAAATTTATCCTCTTGAAGATTTGATTTATAACAACAAAAATCAAGGAAAACTAATAAGAGATTTTATCTTAAATAAAGATAATTATGAATATGAAGAGTTACTTGATGAACTAAATGGCTTTGATGATTTTGTATATATTGGGGCATTTATCGGAGTTATTTTTAAAAATGATTTCACTTTAGCTGAGTTTAAAGCTGATATTTTAATAAAATTAGAAGAGTATGAAGAGGCTATTTTCTATCTTGAACAATCAAATAAAAGCTTCAACTATCTTTTGGCACAAATCTTAAGAGCCTACGAACAAGATTTAGATTTAGAGGATTATAAAGATGCTCTTTGTGATGTCTTTGGAGAACAAGAGGTAAAAAAAGCTTTTCAAATAGTTAAAGGTGATAGCTCTCTTATATCTTTAGAGTTTGCATCTTCGTATAAAACTATTTTAAATATGTTTGATATAAAAAGTAAAAAAGAGTAAAACTACTCTTTTTTTAACTTAATTCTGCCATTTTCTCTTCAAAAACTCTGTTTATATCTTCCATTTTTTGCATAATATCTAAAATTTCACTCTCTATTTGTGATTTGTCTTTTACACTACTTAGACTATTTTCAAGCTCTTGCTGTTTTGCTTTTAGTGGTTTTAAATCTTGGCTTTTTTTGGCTACCAATTCAGCTCTTAGCTTTTTACTCTCTTTTTTATTTATCTTTGGCTTATCTTTTTTTATCTCATCATTTTTTGAGTTTGAAGTTTTTGTGGGTTTTACATCATTTATATCATCGCCCCAACCTATTTTCTCTAAAAACTCATCATAAGTTCCGTTGAAATAATCTGCTCCATCATTTGTAAAAACTATAAGCCTATCACAAGTGGCTCTAAGCAACTCTTCACTGTGAGTTACAATTATACTAGAGCCTTGAAACTCTTTTATAGCATTTGTAAGTGCTTCAATACTCTCAATATCAAGGTGGTTTGTAGGCTCATCAAGGAAAAGCAGATTTACATCTTGTGCTATGATTTTTCCTAGCATTACTCTTGATTTTTCTCCACCAGAGAGAAGTGAGATTTTTTTCTTTGCATTATCTCCGCTAAACATCATAATTCCGCAAATATTTCGCACCACTGGTTCTGGAATTTTATTATTTACACTTTGTATCTCTTCTATTATTGTATTATTTTGGTTTAAGTGATTTATATTTGTTTGTCCAAAATGCCCAAAAACTGTACTTGGATGAAAATCTACACTTCCACTAAGAGCTTTTAATTCACCTGCAAGTACATTTAAAAGTGTTGATTTTCCTTTTCCATTTTTCCCAATAATTCCCAAAGTTTCACCACGACTTAGTGCAAAAGTTATATCTTTAAAAAGTAAGTTGCTTTTATCGTATCCAAAACTTACATCTTTTACTTCAAGTAAAAATTTAGCACTACTCTCTTTGTAGTTAAAATCAAATCTTAAATCTTTTTCATACTCAATATCTTCTAAAATATCCATTTTCTCAAGTATTTTTACTTTTGATTGAGCCAAAGTGGCTGTTGCTGCACGTGCTTTATTTTTTGCTATAAACTCTTCTAAATCTTTTATTTTTTTATCTTGTGCTATTTTTTGCTTTTCATAATGCTCTTCATTTGCTGCTAGTTGCTCAAAGAATTTTTGTGTGCTTCCTTGAACTATAAATGCATCTCTTCTTATAATTCCCATCGTGTGAGTGCAAACACTATTCATAAAATCTCTATCGTGAGTGATTAAAATAACCTCTCCATCAAAGCTTTTTAGAAACTCTCTTAGCCATCTAATTGATAAAATATCCAAATAGTTTGTAGGCTCATCAAGAAGCAACATATTTGGCTCTGTTAAAAGAAGTTTTGCTAAGTTAATTCTTATTTGGTAACCACCTGAAAAACTCTTTGGCTCTTTTTGTAAGTCATCTTCACTAAATCCAAGCCCAAAAAGAATTTTTTCTGCTTTATAGATATTGTATTTGTCATCTTCGCTAAGAGCCAAAGCTGTTTCATCTAGTAGAGTTTTTTCTGTGAAATCAAAATACTGCTTCAAAGCACCTATTTTATAGTTTTTAGGTCTTGCAATATCTCCACTATCTGGCTGCTCTTCTCCTAAAATAAGCTTAAAAAGTGTTGATTTTCCTGTACCATTTCTTCCTACAAGCCCTACTTTATCGCCTTTGTTTAGTCGTAAGTTTAAATCTTGATATAAAGTTTGTGTTGGGTATGATTTTTTTATATTTATTAGCTCTATCATTTTTCTCTTTGCTCTTATCTTTGTTTTTGGAATTTTTAAGGCAAGATTATAGGATATTTTTTGTTATAGCTTGGTTATTTTAGATTTTACTCAAACTATAAAACTCATTTTTAAAACTATCTTCATCTTTAAAATTGTAAAAAGGTAGTCCTAAAATCTTATAACTTTTACTCTCATACAGCTCTAAACCATCGTTATTAATACTTTCTAGTAAAATCTTATTGTCATTTGTACACTTTGTAATATCTCTTAAAAAATCATCTTTCCATTTATCAAACTCTACTAAGTGATTTCCTTTTGGTTCGCAAAATATTTGATGAATGGTTTTTTTATTATCTTCTAAAAGCAAGATAAAATCAGGCTCAAATCTTGCTCCATCTGTTTTTTTATCAAAACTATAAATCTCAAATGATTTTTCATTTCTTATTAGTTTTATATCTTTATATTTTTCTTGTAAGTTTGGAATTACGCCTTTTATAAACTCTACAAAATGTTGTTCTTCGGTTGTGCATTCGTGTGGCTCAAAAATATACCAATCTTCAACTCTTGATATTTTGGCACTACTATCTTTTTGTTTTAGTAGTTTTTTTGCTGGTATTTTTAGGTTTATTCTATGTGGATAAAATTTTAAACTTCCAATTTTGCTATTACTATTTTTCAAAATCTCTTTTTCTAATTTTTCTAAAACTTTTAAAATATACTCTATTTTTATCTCATCATCAAGCAAAAACTCTTTTGAAGTATGAAAAACAAACTCTATATCTCCTAAATAGTTGGTACTACCAATAAATTCATCTATACTTTTTAAATTTGGAAAGTATTTTTTAAGATTTGAAAAGTAAAAAAACGGTTTTTTATTTATAGCAACTCTTGCTATATCTTTGTCAATTTCACTTATTTTAAATTTTGCTGTAAACCTAAAATCGCTATCTTGCACCACTTCATCATCTTCATCATAAACTTTTATTTCTCTGCTTTGATTATCTATTTTGAATTTTTGAGTTTTATATGAATTTATATAATCACTAATTGTATTTATCTTTATCCTATCTTGATTTATCTGTTTATTTGTAAAAATATATCCATATTTGTACAAATCACTATTTAAAAACTGCTCTTTTACCTTTAATTCTACTGTTTTATAGTTATCTTCATTTTCATCAATAAGCCCAATCTTTACAAGCTCTTTTCGTATAGCACTTATATATTCGCTTTGATTTATACTATGAAAATACATCTCTTCAAGTATCTTTGCCTCTTCGCTTGGATATTTATCAAATTTTCTTTTATATTTATCATAATCTTCATAAACAAATGGAAAATATCTTGCACCTCGCCCTATTAATTGGGCTTCACTTATTGTGCTACTTGTATTTTTCTTCATCTCATCAAGTTTTACAATATCAAAAAGATTTAAAACATCCCAACCTTCATTTAAAATATCAACTGCAAATATTGCTCTTATTGGATTATTTACATCTTCTAAACTATTTAGATATTTTAATTTTTCCTCTTTATCTTTGGTTTTTGAGTGGATTACCAAACAAGAATCTTTTTTAAATCCATATTTAATAGCACTTAAAAAACTATTTATATCTGTTATTTTCTCTTTTAGTTTTACTATAACTTCCAAGCTTGATTTTTCAAAAATATTTTCTATATCTTTGCTAGATAGATTTTCTACAAGCTTTATAAATTCTTCATAAATAGTATCTATATTTTCAGTATTTCTAACAGTTTTAAACAAAATTACAGGCTTTATAACCTTTTTTAAAACTTCATTTGCAATAATTCTTCTATATTCACTTATTAGCACTGCTTGAAGCATTCTTTCAATATCGTTTAAATTATCACTTATTAGTTTTATATCTTTGCTATATCCATCATCTCTAAACTTTTTGAGTGCATAATCATAGATTATTTTGTCTTTATATTTTGAAGCTATATTTATATCGCTTAAATCTTGAGTTGCTGTAAACTCCAAAAGTATATTTTCTTTGTTTGATTTTAAAAGATTTTTTGTAGTTGTTTCCCAATCTTTTTCACTATCTTTTAAGCTTTTTGTATTTGCATTTAAGTGGTGTGCTTCATCCGCTATTAAAACTATTTTTCTATTTTCAAAATCAGCATAAGTTATAGAGTTCTCTTTTATAGTCGTTTCTAAATCTCCGTGAAGTTTGTTTATAGTTGTAAAAAGTATATTTATATCATCTTTTTTTGATACATCAAATGTATCTGTAATTTCATTTATGTTTATCTGCTTATTATCTATTTTTATATCTTCTTTAAATAAATATTTTTGTGAGTATTTGTTTAAAAGATTATCTTTTGTCTTTGTGATAATATTTTGAGTATTTACAAAAAATATAAAATCTCTATAACCTTTTTCATATAGATACAAAATTGTAGAAGCTATAATATTGGTTTTTCCACTTCCAGTTGCCATATGAAAAAGTAAGTGTTTGTTTTCTATTTTTGAGTAATGTTTATCTTCACAATAAAATATAAAATTTTCTAAGGCTTTTTTTTGATAATCTCTTAAGGGTTGTTTTATATTTTCTAAAATACTTTTTGGTAATTCACTTTCCCAATATCCCCTATTTTTAAGAAATTCAATACCTGTTTCAATCTCTTTAAAAAGTATCTCACTCATTTTCTATTCCATAAAAAGCTTTATTAATTGCTATTTCTTCTTTTGAAATACTATAAGTTTCATCTTCTATTTCACTTATTGGAAGATACTGAAGATTTTTATTTAGTTTTCCTATTTCACTATTTTTGAAATTCTCAATAGTTTTTAGTTCTGCATAAACAAACTCTCCACCACCACTCCAATTTACAGCTTTTGAAATTCCACCTTGTTCGCCATCTATTACTTTTTTTAGTCGTTCAACAGCAATATCTTCTATATAGTCCATTTGTTCTATTCCTATATATCTTCTATTCATTTTATGTGCAACTGCACAAGTTGTGCCACTTCCTAAATGAAAATCCATAACTAAATCGTTTTCTTTTGTTGATAAATTAATAATTCTTTCAATTAATGTTTCTGGTTTTTGCCCACTTAAACCACATATATTATCACTACTTCTATTTAAATTACCAATATCAGCCCAAAAATTATCTATTTGTTTCCCAATTTTAGTTCTTTCTTCCAAATAATACTTTTCTCTCATTGTATTACCATTTATGTATAATCTATTATCATTTTCTAGTGCTTTTAATTTAGTTTCTTTCATCCTCCAACCTTTAGCAGGGCATTTCCAAGTTTTTCCAAAGTTATCAATGTAATCATATGTAGTTTGTGGACCTGGATTTCCTGTTTTCTGTAAACTTACTGTACTATATTTACCTCTTCCATCATTATCATCTTTATTATATGCTTTAATATCTTTTTCAGTAAGTAATGTTGTTACATTGTTAATATTTGTTAGTATATTTTTTGAATATAAATGAAGAATATCGACATTCCAAGGTAAATTTTTTGAAACAGTTTTTCCTGCATAAGTCCTATGCCAATATATTGAATTTCTAAAATTTTCTTTAGCAAATACTTCATCCATTAAAACTTTCAGATATGCTTGTTCATTATCATCTATTTGTACGATAATAAAACCATCATCACTTAAAAACTCTTTTGCAACTTCAAGTCTATTTTTCATAAAAGTTAGCCAAGTTGAGTGATTAAAATTGTCATTATAGTTAAAACTATCGTTTCCAGTATTATATGGTGGGTCAATATAAATCAGCTTTACTTTCCCTGCAAACTTCTTTTTTAGGCTATGAAGTGCTAAAAGATTATTTCCTTTTATTATCAGATTATCATCTTCTTTTATAGTAGGATTTTTTCAATCTTTTCTTTACTATATCTTTTTATATTTGTCAAAACTTTTGGTTCAAAAAGCCTATCTATTTCACTGCTACTTAGTATTTCATTATAAAAAACTTCTTTTCTTTTATCATCATCTTTTGTTTGCCCACCTTCAAGCACACAATCTTTATGTGGAAAAGCTAGAACAACATCATCAAATTTTTGGCTTAATGAAAAAAATGGGTTGCTAAATTATCATTTTTTATTATAGTTACTTAGATATTCATCTATAAGTTTTATCTTTCTTTTTTTAGCTAATCCTTGATGTAATT
>NZ_JADKPZ010000022.1 GCF_016106035.1 Arcobacter vandammei | reverse complement strand
TAAAGATTATAGTTCACAAAATAGTATACAAATAAGTGTTTATGATGATAAACTTCTTATGTGGAATGCAGGAGATTTACCACAAAACTGGACTATAGATACACTTTTACGAAAACACACATCTGAACCACATAATCCTCTTATTGCATATCCATTTTTCCTAGCTGGATATATTGAGTCTTGGGGAAGAGGGATAGAAAAAATCATAGAAGAATCACAAAAGTTTAATGGTATAACTCCACAATTTAGATGGGAAAATGGTTTATGGGTAGAGTTTTATTTTAATACTGATATAAGTTCACCTAATGGGTTGGGTGAAAAGTTGGGTGAAAAGTTGGGTGAAACACAGCAAAACATAATAAAGCTTATGCAAAATAACCCAAAAATTGCAATTACAGCACTTGCTACTGAACTTGGAATCAGCACAACAGCAATAGAGAAACATATAAAAACATTAAAAGAGCAAAATATTATCCAACGAATTGGTGGTGCTAAAGGTGGACATTGGGAGATTTTAAAATGAATGATAACATTACACTAGAGCAAGTAATACAACAAAACTGTATCAATCTTTTAAGCCATAAAGATTTTGGATATAAGTTTATACCCAAAGAAGATAATCTTATTTTCAGAGAAAATAAAACATCAGCGGTACTTTTAAAAAAGATACTTATAGAGAGGCTTTATGCCATCAATAGTTATGAATACAAAGGACAAAACTATAAATTTAGTGCCAATAATATAGCCAAAGCAGTAGAAGACTTAGATGTATCTTTAAATGAGGGATTGATAGTAGCAAATGAGAAGATTACTAATCATCTGCTTTTAGGTACTAGCTATGAAGAGAATCTTGATGATGGTACAAAAAAGAGTTTCTCTTTTAAATATATCGATTTTGACAATATTGAAAATAACCATTTCTTTGTAACAGAAGAGTTTATAGTAGATCGTGCCAACCAAAACGAAATTACAAAGACTAGAAGACCTGATTTGATTGTGTTTGTAAATGGTATCCCACTAGTGGTGATTGAGCTAAAAAAATCAAGTGTGAACTATGAAAATGGTATCAAACAGCTTGAAAAAGAGCAAAAAAAAGATGAAATACCACATCTGTTTAAATACATCCAACTAACCATTGCAGCAAATAGCAATGAAGCTAGATATGGAACTATGGGAACACCTTTGAAGTTTTATAGCTTGTGGAAAGAAGAAGAGAACCAAAAGGCAAAAGTGACTTTAAAAACAATGATAGAAAATAGAGAAGTAACTAGTCTTGACCTTACACTTTTTGCACTTTTATCAAAAGATAGGCTTTTAAGACTTATAAAACATTATATTTTATTTGATAAAAAAGTAAAAAAAGTGAGCCGTTATCAGCAGTTTTTTGGAATAGAAAAAACCTTAAAAAGGGTAGAAAAGATAACAGATGGCGTAAGAGCTGGTGGACTTATTTGGCATACTCAAGGAAGTGGTAAATCTCTTACAATGGTTATGCTCACAAAACTTCTAAAACTAACTTATACAAATGCAAAAATCATAGTAGTAACCGATAGGGTTGATTTAGATGAGCAGATTCATAAAACTTTTGAAAATACAGATATAAAAGCAGGAAGAGCAAGTAGTGGAAGTGATTTGATAGAAAAACTTCAAAGCGGTATAAGTGTGATTACAACACTTGTGCATAAGTTTGAAAAGGTAAGAAACTCAAAAACTGTTATCAATGATAATAATGTATTTGTGCTAGTTGATGAGTCTCATCGTACTCAAGGTGGTGATTTACACAATGCTATGAAAAAAGCTCTACCTCTTGCTTGTTATCTTGGATTTACAGGAACACCACTTCTTAAAAAAGAGAAAAATAAAAATAGTTTTTTAAAGTTTGGTGGCGAAATACATAGATATACCATAGATGACGCTGTAAAAGATGGAGCTGTTTTACCATTACTTTATGAGGGAAGACTTGTAGATCAAGAGGTACTTAGTCCTGAAGGATTAGAACGAAAATTTAATATGATTACAAGAGAACTTAGTGATGATGCAAAAAGAGACTTGCAACACAAATGGGCAAGATTTCAAAAAGTTGCATCAAGTGAGCAAAGACTTGAGCTTATAGCACTAGACATTAATGAACACTTCAAAAAAACTCTAAAAATGGCAAATAGTGGATTTAAAGCAATGTTTGCAACAAGTAGTAAATATGAAGCTATTAAATATCATGAAATATTTGAAGAGTATGGAGATATACGAACCGCTTATGTAATTTCAAGCAATGAGCATGAAGAACTAGATGGTGGAAATAAAGAATATGTGGCAAAAGCATGGCAAGAGACTATTAAGAACTATGGAAGTGAAGAAGAGTATCTAAAATATGTAAAAAATGAATTTATCCACGGGTGTGAGATAGATTTACTGATCGTTGTAGATAAGCTTTTAACTGGTTTTGATGCCCCAAGAGCAAGTACACTTTATATAGATAAACAACTAAAAGAACACAACCTTTTACAAGCAATTGCAAGGGTAAATAGACTTTATGATGGAAAAGATTATGGATATATTGTGGATTTCCGAGGGCTTCTAGGAGAACTTGATCAAGCTTTAACAAACTATGCTTCACTTGATGGCTTTGATCCAGAAGATCTGACGGGAGCTGTAGTAGATGTAAGAAGTGAAATAGCAAAAGCTAAAACTTATTACACACATTTAGAAGATCTTTTTAGTGATGTTAAATTCAAAGATGATTTAGAAAGTTATGTAGTTGTTTTAGCAGATATTGCTAAAAGAGATGATTTTAAAGAGTGGTTATCACACTTCTCTCGTGCTTTTAAATTGGCACTTTCTAGTGAAAAAATTGATGATATTTTAAGTGAGAGTGAAATAAAGCTTTATAAGAAAAAAATCAAATTTTACAATGAACTAAGAAAAGTAGTGCAGTTAAGATATCACGAAACTTGCGACTTTGGAAAATATGAAGAACAGATGCAAAAGCTACTTGATACTTTTGTAAGTGCCAAAGAGGTAAATGAGCTTACAAGGCTTGTAAATATATTTGAAACAGAGTTTGAAGAAGAGGTTCAAAGAGTTGAGGGTAAAAGTGCAAAAGCTGACACAATTTTGAGTGCCGTAAGTGCGGTAGTAAAAGAAAAAATGGAATCCAACCCAGCATTTTATAAGTCAATTGCCCAACAAATAGAAGATGTAATTAATGAATATAAAGCTAAAAGACTCAGTGAAGAGGAAAAATTAGCAAAAGCAAAACAATTAAAAGACCTAATAACAGGTATATCAAAACCAAATGAGAACAAATACCCAAAAGAGTTTGAAAATAAAAAAACTCTAATTGCTATCTATGATAACTTGAGTGATATTTTAAGTAATTTAGAAGTTGTTGATTTTGATTTGATTGTAAAAAATTTGACTTTAAAATTTGATGAGATTTATTTAGGAGCTTCTAAAAAACCTGAATGGCATAAAAATAAAGATGTTGAAAATGAAATAACAAGTGCAATGGAAGATGTTCTTTGGGATGTAGAAGATGAATATGATATATCAATCGAGAACAAAGATAAAATTTATCAAACTATTAGAGGTATAGGAATAAGTTTTTATGCTTGAAAACATCCAAATTACTAAAAAAGATGTAAAAAATATCACTTTAAAAGTAAAACCATCTGGAGAAGTAATTTTAACTGCTCCAAAGATAACAAGTGATGAGCATATAAAATTTATAATCAAAAAAAGAGCTAAATGGATTGAAAAAAAGAAAGAGTTTTTTGCATCATTTGAAACAATCAAAAAAGAGTATGTGAGTGGAGAGGATTTTAAATATCTAGGTCGAAGTTACAGGCTGAAAGTAATTGAATCAAAAAAAGAAGCTGTTAAGCTTCAAAGAGGCTATTTAGAAATATATGTTAAAAATAAAAATGATTTAAAACGAAAACAAAATTTGGTTTACGAGTGGTATTATGAAAAAGCATTACTTCATTTTTTTAATATTTTGCAAGAGTTTAATAAAATTGTGAAACAAGAGATAAAAGATATAAAAATAAGACAAATGAAAACAAGATGGGGAAGCTGTAACCCACATAAATCATATATAAATCTTAACATTGAACTTATAAAAAAGCCAAAGATTTGTATAGAATATGTAGTTTTCCACGAACTGGTTCATTTGATCTATCCAAATCATTCTAAAGAATTTTATAATTATTTATCACTATATATGAGTGATTGGGAGAAGAGAAAAGAAATTTTAGAATCTTTAATATAGTAACAATTACTTAAAATATTGTAACTTTAATTAAAAAGTTTTATAAAATACTCTCTTTATTATAAAAGTATTATTTGTATTATATAAATACGATTAACACTTGTTTTCCGACACTTTGTTTTACTTCCATAAAATATTCAAAAAAATAGCTATTTTTTATACGATAAATACTATCGGATTGTGATACAATACGAAAACTATATAAGAGAGGTTTTTCGTATGCTTGTAGGTTATATTAGAGTTTCAACTGATGATCAGAATTTATCTTTACAAAAAGATGCACTTTTAAAATATGGTGTAGATGAAAGAAATATATTTTCTGATAAAACATCTGGTTCAAAAGATAAAAGAGTTGGTTTAGATAAAGCTTTAGAATTTTTAAAAGATGGTGATACTTTAGTTGTATGGAAACTAGATCGTCTTGGAAGAAGTTTAGCTCACTTGATATCTGTAATAACAGATTTAAAAAGTAACAATATTTCTTTTGTATCTATTACTGAAGGTATGGATACAACAACAGCTTCAGGTGAACTATTTTTTCATATATTTGGAGCTTTAGCTCAATTTGAAAGAAGTTTAATTCAAGAAAGAGTTAAAGCTGGACTTGAAGCTGCTAAAAATAGAGGTATAAGAGGTGGAAGACCTAGAGCTATTAGTGAAGAAAAAATGATAGCTATTAAAAAAGCTCTAAATGATGGAATGAGTAAAGCAAGTATATGTAGAACATTTGAAGTTAAAAGAAGTACACTAATTGATAGTTTAAATAGAGAAAATATTTAAGCTGTCTATTTAAATATTATATAAAATATAGTTTATAAAAACAACAAAGATATAAATTATAATAATTAACTGGTTTATACCAAGTTATTAAAATTAAATTTACCAACTTATTTTAAAACCTCAAAAAAAAGAGATTTTTTGTGTAATAGCTTATATTATCGAAGAGGATTGATAATAAAGTTCGTATATTTTCTATAAAAAAGGCTAAGTTTGCACAATGGTACCAAATGCGCCATGGTTCTTAAATATAGCTTAATCTAATATAACTTAACTTTTAAAATAACTTTGACTTACAAAGTGATTCTTTTTGCTAACAATTTTAATTATTTGCATACGCCGGAACAATTCGGACAGCCAGCCGATTTACATCCGGACACTCTGCCATAGCATCAGCAACTGTGTCATTATTTAAATAGTTATACCAACTTGAAACAGGTAATTGAGAAGTGTATATCTTTTGCAGTAAATAAAAGCAGAAGTGTATATCTTTTGCAGTAGTTCTTGCTACAAAACATCTATCCTTTTGCTACAAAACATCTATCATTTTAAACCTTGTAAGCATTGTATTATCGAGCTTCTAAGTATGCCTATATTAGAGATATTGATATAGAAGAAAAAAAGAGATATAACTTAATATAGAAATCAAAGTTTTTAGTTGTGTATTAGTTTTGCACCAAAAAAAAGTAGTTGTGTATATCTTTTGCAGTAAATAAAAGCAGAAGTGTATATCTTTTGCACCAAAAAAAAGTAGTTGTGTATATCTTTTGCACCAAAAAAAAGTAGTTGTGTATATCTTTTGTAGCAAGTACTACTACAAAACATCTATCATCTGAAAACAAAAGGTAGAACATTACACTAATATAGTTATTGTAAATATTACAAAACATCTATCCTTTTGCTACAAAACATCTATCATTTTAAACCTTGTAAGCATTGTATTATCGAGCTTCTAAGTATGCCTATATTAGAGATATTGATATAGAAGAAAAAAAGAGATATAACTTAATATAGGAATCAAAGTTTTTAGTTGTGTATTAGTTTTGCACCAAAAAAAAAGTAGTTGTGTATATCTTTTGCAGTAAATAAAAGTAGAAGTGTATATCTTTGCAGTAGTTCTTGCTACAAAACATCTAACCTTAGAAAACAAGCAAATAAATAAAATTTTGTTTTAAATTTCATAGCAAAAAAAAAGTTAGAGTGATAATATTCTGTTTTAAATTATCTAAAGGCATTAAAATTATGAATTCTAATAAAGGTATATCTATAAAATTAGATAGAGAAAGAATATTTAACTTAATTAGAAATGAAAAAATTAATCCCAATAAATACATTGACAATAAATCTTTCAACAAAATAACCAATAAAAACTCAATAGGTAATTATCAATATAATAGTTCAACTTTTATTTCAAATCTATCATTTAATAAAGGGGTGTAGGTAGCCTTACTTCTCAATACTTGTACCTTTTTAGGCAAATCACCTCTTTTTAACTCATCATACCAATATCTTAAAAATACATTATATGTTTGTTCTGAATTAAAATTACATGAAAAAAAAATCTTCCACTTGGTGTTGATGTATCGATAGAATCTGTTAAGCTTTTAAAATGTATATTTTTAGAATTTAGAACACTTACAAGTTCTATTAAGCTTTTTACACTTCTACCAAGTCGGTCAAGTTTCCATACAACTAAAGTATCATTTTCTCTTAGCATTTCAATAGCTTTTAAAAGACCTGGACGATTATCTTTTGTACCACTTAGTTCATCTTCATAAATTCTTTCACATCCAGCTTTTTCTAAAGCATCTTTTTGAAGTGTTAAGTTTTGGTCAGTTGTAGAAACTCTTGCATATCCTATAAGCATTAAATTATCCTAGTGAAAATTTTTACAAAGAGCTTGTATTACTAAATCATATTCTTCATTTGAAAGTTTTGCAATTTTTTCTTTGATTCTTGTTTTTGATAAAGTTCTAATTTGATTGATTAAAATATCAGAATCTTCTTTTAGCTTATCTCTTTTTTCTATTCTTAATCTATATGGAAACATATCATCTATTAAATCAGTTGAAAGAGGAAGTAAAATAACAGTATCTAAAATTGAATTTTCATCATTTCCTGAAATAATTACAGCTGGTCTAATTTTTCCAACTTCATCACCTTTTTTAGGATATAGATTTACAATTACAATATCTCCTCTATTTAATTCCATCATCAACTCCAATTTCTGCAAATTCTAAATCTTGATGTTGTTTTAATTTATTTAACTTTGCTAATTTTTCTTCCCTATCAATTTTTTCAATTATTGGTTTAATATAATTATCATATTTTGAAGAGATAAAATATCCTAAAGTTGTGTGAGCTCTTTTATCTATTATCTTAGCTATATCTATAGCTTTTATTAAAGATGGTTTATTCTGAATGTCTGTAACACCATAAGTTATCATTATATATCCTTTAAATTGTTTTAATCTATTATGATTATATCTAATAATATAAGATATATCAAATATAATATAATTTCTATTTGCTAAAATATTCTTAAAACTCATTATAATTATAGTAAATTAAGAATTGGTTTTGAGAATAGTTTTTGAGAATTTAAAAGTATGATTTTATGGAATTTAAAAATTTACTTTTTTCTATTCTTAAAAACCACCATTTATGAGAAAGGATTTTTATGGCAAGAATTGAATATCTATCTGAGTCAGAGATAAAAAATTTGAAAAAGCACCAGAGTTTGAAAATGATATAGAAAGAAATTATTATTTTACTTTACCAACTTTAATTCACAAGCAAACAGTTAATTTTATAAATGATGAATCTTTTATAATTCTTACTTTAATGTTTGGTTATTTTAAAGTTACTAATAAGTTTTTTGAATTAAATTCATTTTCACCAATAGATACAAAATTTATTAGCGATAAATATCAATTATCTACTTTTGATTCAAATGTAACATTTACTTCAAGAACAATACAAAGAATAAACAACTTATAAAAACTCATTTAGGGATTAATGAATATAATAATGACATAGAATCAAAACTGCAACAATATGCAATTGAATTAGCAAATAATTTTACTCATAGAAAAAAAATATTTTTTTCATAGATAGATTATTCTAAAAAGCTGAATATTGAAATTCCAAGTTATACAAATTTATCAAAAATTATACAAAAAACAAAATTTTGGGATAAACATAGAAGTAAAGCTCTAAATGAAAGACAAATAAAAGTTTTAAATAAAATACTTGATGTGGGAAATGAAAATTTTGAGGGTGGATTAAATACCAAAAAATATATTTCTTTAACAAAAGTTAGTAAAGCTACAGCAGTTAGAGATATAACTGCCCTTGTAGAATTTGGATGTATAAAAAAAATTGATGGTACTGCTGGGAGAAATATTAGGTATGAGATTAAGTTTTAAAAATAAAAACAAAGACTCAAATCAATAGATTTTAACAATAAGCGAAAAGACTCTCTTTTTGCTTATAATCATTAGAAAAATAATATTAAGATTTTTGATTTTTTTACGCTCTTTAAATACTTACAATTAATGTTAAGTTTAGCCGAATTTTTAACAGTACAATTTTAACATACAATAACCCTTATACTAGTTTTATATTTAGCCGAATTTTTAACAGCTTTTTTTGCAGTTTAAAAACCATCATTTTAGAGTTTTCTTACAAAAAATTAAAAAATATAACATTTAAATAATAGTTTGCTACTATTATTCTTTTTCAAATATCATAAGCCGTAAAATTAATTTCATAAATAATCATTTTAAAGCTTCTAAAACTAAAAATAAACTTTAGCTAGTAACTATTATCAAAATTTAATATTTTTTTCTTATAGATAGTTTATCTTTGCTTTAAATACTATAAATACTTTTTTAAATTAATTTAAGTATATAAGAATAATTTAAATTGAAATATTTATAAAGTATACTTTATAATAAACTTGCTATTATTCTAAAATACATTTTATAATAAGAGGAAAATATGGATTTAGCAACACTTCAAAAAATATCTACTCAAATCTTATCTAGAGAAGTTCCAATTTATAAAAGATATCTTTATTCAAAAATTGATTTCAATAGTAAATTAATAGGTATAAAAGGAGCAAGAGGTGCTGGAAAAAGTACTATACTTTTACAATATGCAAAAAGTTTAAACTACCCTATTTCAAAAATACTTTATGTTAGTTGTGATCATCCAGCAATGAGTGGGGTATCATTATATGATATTGCTGAAGCATTTTATGCAAGAGGTGGAAAACTTTTTATTATTGATGAAATACATAAAAATGAAAATTTTTCAAAAGATTTAAAAGCAATATATGATGTATTTGATTTACAAGTCCTATTTAGTGGCTCTTCTGCTTTACAAATAGAGTACTCTAGTGCTGATTTA
Organism: Arcobacter vandammei; assembly: GCF_016106035.1. Lineage (GTDB taxonomy): Bacteria > Campylobacterota > Campylobacteria > Campylobacterales > Arcobacteraceae > Aliarcobacter > Aliarcobacter vandammei. The sequence continues at coordinate 13,831 of NZ_JADKPZ010000022.1, read as the reverse complement.
TCAAGAAGAGCAGTTATTCATACATTAGGTGTTTTATCTTTAAGAGAATTTTGTGAATTACAAACTAATCAAACTTTTCAAAGTTATTCATTAGAAGATATTTTAAAAAATCACGAAGATATTACTTTTGAAATTTTAAAAAAAATAAGACCTCTTGAACAATTTAATAACTATTTAAAATATGGATGTTATCCTTTTTACAAAGAATCACTAAGTGATTATTCTATGAAACTTTTAGAAGTAATAAATCTTACAATTGACTCAGATTTATGTGGAATATATAACATAGAACCTTCAAAGCTAGATAAATTAAAAAAGATTATTTATATGCTTTGTAGTACAAAACCTTATGAATTAAATATCTCAAAACTAAGTTCAGCAGTTGGAACATCATGGCCAACTTTACAAAAATATTTAGAAAGAATGGATGCTGGAAGTTTAATACATATTGTAAGAGCAGGTGAAGGAATGAGAGCTATTAATAAACCAGATAAACTTCTTTTAGATAATCCAAATCTTTTCGTAGTTGCTTGTGGAAATGGTGATATAGGATCTATTAGAGAGAGTTTTTTTGTATCTCAACTTGTACTTCATAATCAAGTACACTATCATGACAAAGGTGATTTTATTATAAATGATAATTATGTATTTGAAATAGGAGGTGCATCAAAAGATGCATCTCAACTAAAAGGAAATAAAAATGGTTATGTTGTAAATGATGATGTAGAAATTGGATTTGATAATAAAATACCACTTTGGCTTTTTGGATTTCTTTACTAAAATTTATTTTTAATTTTTTAATAGCAGGTGAATCATAATACTCTTTTTCATTTTCTATTTTTGCACTTTCAAAAATATTTTCAAACTCTATTCTTGTTATTGAATATCTTTTTGAAAATTCCATAAACTCTTTTTTATATAATTCATTATCAATTATATTTTTAAAATCAAACATCTTTTTTAAAAACATTTTTAAAAAAATATTTTTTCTTCCCCCTTCAAGCTGATCACTTTTTTTTAAAACCTTTTCGTAAAATCTTTGTTTGTTTTCAAGTGCATTTATCTTATCACCAAAGATTTCAAGAAGATATTTTTCAATCTCGTCAAGCATAGAAAAATCATTCATTTTTGACCTTATTATTTTAATTTTTTTTATGATTTTTTTAACATTTAAAAACTTAAACCATTTGTACTATTTTTTCACTTTTTGTAAAAAACCTCTAAAATGCTATGTTTTTTTATGCAAAAAATGTCCGTAAAAAATTCGGCTATATTAATGTACTAGTAGAGCCATATTTTTGAACAAAAATCGCTTGTGTAAAATTCGGCTAGATAGTTAAAAATTATTTTATTTATATTTCAATTTTAATAAAGTACGATAAAATCAATATTTCTTTAATTTAAACTTATATAAGGCTTAAAATATTTAATGATATTTTTATGGATATTTTCTGTAAAAAATTCGGCTATATTAGTGTATTATATAGAGCCATATTTTTAAGTAAAATTTCTTGAAGTGTGAATATTATTTTCTTAATGACAATAAATAAAAAGGGGTACTTCTCACTTATTATTAAAATCTATTGATTTGAGTCTTTGTTTTGCTCTAAAATGTCATTTGTATGTTACTCTTAGTTAGGTATTCTTTTTCTTTATTTTTGTCTTGTAGCATATTTAAATCGCTTTCAATCATACCTGCTTTTCTAATTCATCTTTTGTAATTTTATCTTGACTAAAGATTATGAAAATACTTCAAAGTATTTTCATTTTTTCATTTTGTAATTCATTTATCTTTGTCTCTTTTGTTTTTAACTTTTTCTTTTTAGCAGCAAGTATTTTTGTAATTTTATCTTGATTAACTTCACTTATCTCAATAATTTTTCTTAAAATTTTTATAGATTTTGAATTTGAAAATAGATTTTATTTAAAAAAATAGCAGTTATATTTTTGATGATTGTATTTTATTTTCCAAGTAATAGAATATCAAATCTTGAGTAATCATTTTTGTAGATTCATTTTTATTTAGTGATTTTTCTTTAATAATATTTGTAATCTCAAGTGATTCGAATATTCATTTTTTCATTTGTGTAATGATTAATATTTAAACCATAACCTTTTGAATTTATTTTAAAATATGATTTGATTTTTTCATACACTAAACTATTAGCTTCAGTTAAAATCTCTTTACTATTTTCATCTACAACATTATTTTTTATATCATAAGAGTATAAGATTTTATTTACTTAATCTAATTTAATTGCCATTGAATAATCTTTAAAATGATGAATATTTATTTTTCCTTTTTTATGCAATTATAGAACTGTTTTTTTTATTAAAATATTAATTTATTAGATTAGTTACTATGAAATAAAAATGCAAAACTTACTCAATTATTTTTACTCTCAACATTTTTTTTAGCTGAAAAAAGTGCAACTCCTAGAATTCCTAAAACAATTGGAAGAAATAAAAATATTCCACTTACTATTGTTGTTGTCATATGTCTTTTCCTTTTTTAAAATAATATAATAGTTTTTAAAAATTAACTATTTGATATTTTATATTTTAGTTTTTAAATCTTGTTAATAAAAATATTTACATACAAGTAGCAATATTCCTATCAGTGCAATAAATGTTATTTTGATTATATCACTATCTTGTTTATGTCACTTAAGTTATATCTAGTTTCATATATTTTTTAATTTAATTTTTAGCAAATTAAAAACCTCTCCAGAATTAACTGGAAACTAATTTAAACAATAAATTATTTATAGATTAGTTCGCTAGGACTTTAGCAAGATTTTTTATTTTTTTTATTTTTTAAGTCTTTTTCGTATGAGTATTTTCCATAAGCAAGGAATATTGCTCCTGCTAATATTATCATCATAGTAATAGAACCTGGATTAATTGGAATTTCCATTATTTCTCCTTATCAATTAAATATAATCCAATAGGTATTAGCATTATACCAAAAATTATTGAAAACCATAACTCTTTTATTTTTACTATATCCCAATAGACAAGATAATCAATTTTATTGGCTAAATTACTAATTCCTAAACTAGCAAGTAATCCTGCTATAAAATTTTTAGAAGATTTTAGTTTTAACCAAACTTTTTTTGAGGATTTATCTAATGTTTTAACATTAATTAAAATTATAAAAAATGTTAGTAAAAATACATACATTAAATATACCATGTTTGCGCCCCCTTTGATGTTAGTTATAAACTTGCATTAAAGTAGTAAAAATAATTTAAAATTTCTTTATATAATCGAAAGTTGTTATATCAATTAATATTATACTTTTTACTATTTGGATCAATATTTATAGTTTCATGTATTTTTTTAAACAAGTTATTTCTTATATCAAACATATCATTATTAATATAAGTATCGTATAGTTTTACATTATCTGTGTTTTTAATTTTATCTATAACTCGTATAGAAGCAAAAACTCCTGAATACTCATTTATAATTGTATTCTCTTTTTTAGGTGTATCTTCAAACAAAGAAAATACTCCAGCAACAGCTAAACCAATAGCAGCTGATGTTAAATCACCATTTGAACTACTTGCCAGATTCATAGCAGATTGTCCTACACCAATATGGCTACTATTATTTTTACCTTTATTATTTGCCTCTATATTAAATTTATTTCCTGAATCCAAAGAAACAAATTTAATTCCTTTTTTATTTTTTCTTAAATATTTAAGCTCTGCAGGAAAATAATCTCTTGATAATTCAAAATAAATCTCTTTATCTGCTTTTTCTGGACTATCCACCATTTCCCAAGAACCTAGTTCAATTTGTTTCTTAATGCCATTTTTTACTAAGTCATGAAAAAAAGAATATCTAGTGAAAAATACAAGTTCTTGCATATTTGAATTTTCTTTGTCAAAATATATTGAAGCAGTTAAATATGTATCTCTTTTATTAAATGAAGTTTCAATATCTTTATCTGTTATAAGTGAGAAATTTAGATAAGAATAAATATTTTGAATATCTTCAAGTTGAGATACTAAATCAGTATATTGTTTTTCAAAAACTATTTTTGTACCATCATTAGATACTTTAAACTTTCCATTCTCAACTTTTTTTCTTAAGTCGTTCTCTATTGAAGTATATTTTGAATTAGTAATGCCTGTTGCTTCTTTTTGATTAGCTAGAGTGTACCATTTTATTGGAATAATATCAGAACTATTTAGATCTTCAACTATTTTTTTATTTGCTTCAACAACAAATTTCTCACTTAAATCTTCATAGTAAACTTTTGTTTTACTATTATCTTTTAAAACTGAGTCATTGTTTACTGATAAACCATTAATTGTAGTAGAACTACAACCACTTAAACCAAATATAATAGCAGCAAGTGTTGCTATTTTCATAATTAGATTTTTCATCTCTTTTTCCTCCCTCCCCCCCCCCCTTTTTTGTATTATTAATGTTTATCATTTTGATTGTCCCAGATACTCCACCAAAAAAATACACTCCAAAAAGAAAATGGTTTTTCTATTCTAGGAAATTCTCTTCTAGGCTCTTTATCTCTTTGATATAATCTAAATAATATAACTGGAATCATTATATATAATAAAATTTGAAAAACATAAGAATTTTTTTCTTCTTGCTTAATTGTTTTCAGCAAAAAATCTTTTTGTTCTTTTGGTAATTCAATATGACTTTGATATACTAATTTATCAAAATCTTCTTTTGTTGTATCTCTAAGAGTATATGTTCCAACAAGACTACATTTACTATTTACAAACTCTAAATATTTTCCATTTAACCAATCTTTTGGGTGTTGATTTAAAACATTTGTAGATATAGTCATAATGTCATATAACTTATTATCTAGTCTACTTTTACAATTATCTGGCATAGTTACGACTTTTCCCCACTCTTTAGAGTTAGATGCCGATAAAGAGTTCATTGTTACTCTCCACTTCATATCTGCTTTTGTAATTGGTAGGTTATTGCCTAAATATCCAACTATTTCATTTTCATTATCTTCTTTTTGTTTACTTGTTTGGTCTTCGTTAGCACTGCTTCCCATTTGGCTTCTAACTTTTTCCCATTTCATCAATTGTTCAGGATTAACTCTTTCCCAAAATCTTCTTTCTTCATCAGTAAATGCAAATAAAATGCTATTCGTTAGTAAAAAAGCTACAAGCAACTTTTTCATATTAATTATTTTGAATTTTTCATTAAAATTTTATTACCCACCACATTTAATACCAATAGCATTCCACTGTTTATCTATTTCAATCATTGGCATTTCACAAATCATTCCTTTAATTTGTAAAATATATACTAATTTTCCATCTTTTTCAAAAGATTTTACTATTTTTATATCATTTTCTTGAGCTGATTTAATATTATATAACACAGCTAAAGATTTAACAGTTTTTTCATCTGGAGTAGAAGAACAGCCAATAAAAGCTGTTCCCATTAATATTGTTGATAATAATATTTTTAAATTTTTCATTTTCATAATAGTCTACTTATTTAATAAGCTCTGGAAAATCTTTGTGATTTAAAATATCACTAACTAATTGGTTTACAGTTGGTTCAAATGATGTTCCCATATTATTACAAGCTGTCGAAGCTAAATATGCAGAGGGATAATCTCTTTTTGTATTTACAGTTAATGATTTTCCATTTGAAGAGTTTATAGTTGCATTAATTTCCCAATAAGCATTTCCAAACATAGAGCTTCCATATACTTTATTTATATTTCCACTTAAGTTTATATTTGAGTTTTTATCATAATTTCCAGCCATTTTAAGTTCACTTAAAAGTGCATTTTCAATATATGTAGAAAATGGTTCACCTTTTGGAGTAGATACTGTTTCTGCTAATCTACACAAAACACTACTTTCACCTTTATTTGTAGAAGTAAAATTTGAAACATTTAATTTAAGATCTTTAAAATCTCTTAATGTTTGTACATTATCAGCAGATGGATTATACTCTGTAGTTTTTATACCACAACCTGTAAATAGTAAAGTTGCTAATGCAACACTTGAACTTAATAATAGAATTCTTTTCATTTTTTCCCTTTTATTTATTGTTTATTCACCAAAAGGTGAATGATTAAAAGATACTAACTTATTAAACTTTAGAAAATAATTAACCAATAGGTGAAAAATATTGAAAAATAATGATTTAGTTGAATTTGTAGAAGACTCTGAAGAGTTCTATAAAAAGATTTCAAAAAATGTTAAAACTCTCAGACAAAAATATAAATATACACAGTTAGATTTTTCAGCAAATATAGGTTTTAATTCTGTTAGTTTTTATTGTGATTGTGAAAATAATAAAAATGGTAAACATTTTAATTTATTACATATTGTTAGAATATCCAAATTCTTAAAAATTGATATTAACGATATAATTGAAGCAAAGTAGAAAATTATAAATTTTTTTGGATATATTCATAACCATTTATTTAAAAATCTCATCACTCTTTCATCTTTATCTTTTTTATAATTTAAAAAGCTTACAACTAATCCACCAATAAATAAAAATATAGCTGCTTCTTTTGAGTCATTTATATTACTAAAAAATAGTATTATTGATGGAATTATTAAAAATAGTATTATAAGTATATAATTTTTCAAGTTTTATCCTTAAAGTTGATTTTTATAGTATTTATAAACATAGTTACCATATTTTTTTATTTTTATATATTTTAATATTGAAAGTATAAATAGTAAAATTAAAAGTATATTTACTATACCACTTATATTTAAATATAGTATAAAAATCAATATAACAATTGAAACTATAAATGAGTTTGAACTAGTTTTTACTATTTTATTTATTGAGTTTATTATTGATATTTTTTCATCCTTTTTAAATTTTATATTTTTATTAATTTTGATGAATTTATAATAACCTACATAGCTTTTTAAGCTTTTAATATTTGATTTATAAATTTTTAACTCAAATAGAGTAATTAGAGTTAAAAATATTATTACTGTTATTTGCATAGAAGAATCATTTTATTTATTTACACTTTAATTTTATTAGCTCTTTTTCTTTTTAGTACTAAATATTTTTTATATCTATAAAGCTCTTCTTTAAAATTATCCTCTAAATAAAATTTAATACCTATAAGAAAGAAAAGTATTGCCATAAAGCTTACTAAAACAGTTCCATCATTTGAATTATAGTAAAATGCAGTTGCTACATAAAAAATAAATACCCATAGTAATAATTTACCTTTTAAAAAGCATATTAAGAATAAAAACATATATTTATAGAAAAATCCTCTTGGTATCATATTTTTACTCCTTAGTTTCACATCTAGAAATTATTAGTCTTGTTGGACCTTTAACAAATTTATAACTATCATCAATTATCCAGCCATCAGCTTTTGAGACTTCTATTTTTATATCATGTACTTTACAAATAATAGTTTTATTACTATTAAAATCATTTGTAATATCAAATCGAACTTTTTCAATCAAAAGTATATATAGAATTGGAATTGAAATTAAAAATATTATAAATAGTGTCCAAGGAACTATTTTTTCATTTGTTTTACTGTATTTATCTAATCTATTTTGATTCATTTGCAATACCACATATACTTCCTTTTATATTTTTTACTCTGTTTTTTTAGATATACAGTTATATAAAATAAATGAATTTTTATCATCACTAATTCTATATTTATTGTTTTTATCAAATTTGAACCCTAGTTTTTTAGAAACAATAAAGTTATCACATATAATTTCTTCTCCATTTTCAAAAGCAATATAAATTTCTTTTCTCTCCTCTTGAGCAACATAAAAAACTACTGCTATAAAAATAAGAAAAATAAGAAAAATAATAAGAACAATTAAAGCTCTAACATAAGAATTAAATAGTTCTTTATCTTTTTTACAATCATCTGCTAAATATTCTTGATTCTCCATAGATTCTCCTTATGATTTACTTATCCAAAATAGGAATTTAATAGTTGTATTATAATCTAAATTAGGTATTAAAGCAATACCTACAAGCTAAAATAGTTAATTTAATGCTATAATATGCTCTAAATTAGTATATAAAGAGAATATAAAATGACAAAAGAAGAGTTTTGTGTTAGATTAAAGGAATTAAATCTTACACAAAAAGATTTTGCAGAGATTGCACACGTACCTTACTCAACATTAAATAATTGGGGTTGTATGGCTAATGGTAAAATAATACAAGTTCCAACGTGGGTAGAGCCTTTTTTAAAGCATTATAGTCAATCTATAAAATATGATAAAGTAAAAAAACAAGTCGTTCAACTATTATTAGAAGAGATGAAACAAAGAAAACAAAATTCAACAAATCAAAATAAGGATTAAAAAGTGTTAGAAGTAATTACAATTACAGTTTTAGTTTTAGGAACAATATTAGCTATTGGTAAGTATGATTATGAAAGAAGTTTGAAAAAATAAGCTTTAGGTTAAAAAATTCCTAATAAGACAATTAGAATGAAAAATATTAATACAAATAAAATAGATAATAAAAATATACATATAGTTAAAATGGATAAATCAATGTTATGTGAAGTTTCACAAATAGCTTCTAAAACATTAGGAAGTTCATTTGTTAATGAATACATATTGGACAATGATATAAATTTATGTGCAAAAATATATGAAAAAATAGTTGCTTATGCAACTACAAAATTTATAGATTTAGATTATTTAAAAAAAATTATAAGAGATAAAAAATTACAATTAGATCAAGAATATGAAAAAATAGGATATATTGACTCAATTGCTGTTGATGAAAATTATTCAGGTTATGGTATTGGAACTTTACTACTTAAAGATACACTTTCTAAATTAAGAGAAAATCAAATAGGATTTGCCATAATGGCTGGTTGGATAAACAAAGACGAAGTTAATATTAAAAAATTAGCTATAAAAGAAGGATTCAAAGAAGAGTTTATAATTGAAGAGTTCTGGAAAGAAGATAGCCTTAAATTAAACTTTGATTGTACAGCTTGTGGAAAGCCTCCATGTTTATGTTCAGCTATAATTTATACAAAAAGATTGTAACTTAATAATTTTTAAATATTTTATATAAACTAAATATAAGTTATATAAGTACTTTTTATAAGATTTATTTTGTACAATACGAAACTTTAAAAATAAGGAAAATATTTGATTACTATACAAATGAAACTAAAAGATATTATTGAAAAAATAATGATTCCAGAATCTAAATCTTTTTTAAATGAATTAGATGAAATCATAAAAAACAATAGCTCAAGCGAAGATGATTTAGAAGCAAAAAAAGATATGGAATATTTTTTAGAAGAACTTCAAACTATATTAAAAACAATTAATAATAATCAATTAAATGATAAAGAAGCTGAAGAAATTTATGAAAAAATAAATTTTATGCTAGAAATGCATGAGGCTGAACATTTAAATAATTAAATTTTTATTTTTATTTAATAATATTTATTCCATAAAAAATATATTTTTTAAAAAGATAATCATTATTTAATATATTTGAAACGTATAATGTGGATTATCTATATAATATAATGCATTTTTTATAGTTTTATGATAAAATAATACTTATGAAAACAATAGAACTAAAAAATGCTTTACCATTGAGTGTATTTTCTCATGAGATGGTATCTTCAATACTTGAAAAATCATTTAGTAATGTAAATGAAAAAATATCAAATCTTGTTAAAAATGGTGATTTAATAAGATTAAAAAAAGGCTTTTATACATTTTCTAAACCATATCAAACAAAAGCGATTGATTTAATAAGTGCTTCAAATATGCTTTATACACCATCTTATGTATCGTTTGATTATGCACTAAGTTTTTATGGAATGATACCTGAGCGAGTTAGTGAAATTACATCAGCTACAAGTAAAAACGAAAAACTTTTTGAAACACCAATAGGAAGATTTAGCTATAAAAAAGTAAGTCTTGAAGCTTACTCTTTAGGTGTTGATTGGATTTATGATGACATTGAAGGTGGTAGATTTATAGCAACTCCTGAAAAAGCACTGTGCGATAAAATAAAATATGATAGAGGAATTGGAACTTTAACTCAAACTTCAATGAGTGAATATTTAAAATATGATTTAAGACTTGATATTACAAAGCCTTTAAATTATGAACTTATAGAGATAATTGCAACTGCATATAAATCAAGAAATTTAAAAACATTAGCCACATTAGTAAAAAAAGGTAAAATATGACTCATCCAGCACTTTTAAAAATGTTAGAAAAATATGATTTAACAAATTCAAATAGTAGTTACGATGCTTTAAGAGAGATACTACAAGAGATAGTACTCCTTGGACTTTATGATGCAGGATTTTTCAAACATGCTGCTTTTTATGGTGGAACTGCTTTGAGAATTTTACACAATCTTCCAAGATTTTCTGAAGATTTAGATTTCTCACTTCTTGAAGTAAACCCAAATTTTGATTTAAAACCATTTCAAGAAGCTATTATTGATACTTTAAAATCATTTGGATTTGATATAACTATAGAAATTAAAGATAAGAGTTCAAATAGTGCAATAGCTTCTGCTTTTGTAAAAGGAAATACAATTGAGCATCTATTAAATATAAATGCTCCAAAAGATATAACAAATAAAATTCATAAAGATCAAACAGTAAAAATTAAATTAGAAATTGATACAAATCCACCTTTAAATTTTCAAACACAAAATATTATTAGATTAACACCAAGACCATTTTCTATAAATGCTTTCACATTAGATTCTTTATATGCTGGTAAAATGCATGCTATTTTATGTCGAGCTTGGAGCACAAGACCAAAAGGAAGAGATTGGTATGATTTAATTTGGTATATTGCAAACAGTGTGGAACTTGATTCTATTCATTTAAAAGCGAGATTATCTCAAAGTTGTAAATATTTAGAGTCTCATGAGATAAAAATTCAAGATACTCTTACAAAAAAGAATATCAAAGAGTTATTACTAGAAAGGTTAAAAACCCTTGATGTTGACAAAGCAAAAAATGATGTACAACCTTTTATAAAAGATATGAGAGAAATTGAACTTTGGTCAAAAGAGTTTTTTGAAGCTGTAATTGAAAATATCAAAGTAAAATAAATTTGAATGAATCTTTTTGAACTTAGAGAAAAACTACAACATTTAGAATCGCAAAGAATTAATTTAGATAATGAGATTTTAAAAACAAAAAGAGAGATAGAAAAGTTATCACCTTTTTCAAAAGAACAAAAGATAGAACTTTTTAAATCTCTTTTTATTGGTAGATATGATGTTTTTGCAAAATATTGGATAAGTTCTGATGGATTAAAGAAAGGATATTCTCCTTCAACTTATACTTTTAAAGGAAGTGATTATATTCCAATTTCAAATCAAATTATTCAACAACATCTTCAAGGAAAAATTAGACTTGGTACTTATGTTGTAGTAAATCAAAATATGGCAAAATTTTTAGTGATAGATTTAGATAAAACAAGTTTTATTGAAGATTCAAGGGCTATAAATAAAATATCATTAAGTCTTGGATTAAAACCACTTTTTGAACTTTCTAAATCAGGAAATGGTATACATATTTGGTACTTCTTTGAGTTACCAATAAAAGCAAAAGATGCTAGAAAATTAGGTGATATAATTATTACAAAAGCTATGGATTCAAGTAGTGGGATTGATATGACAAGCTATGATAGAATGTTTCCAAATCAAGATTTTGTATCTCCTGATGCATTAGGGAATTTAGTAGCGCTTCCATTGCACTACGGCTCAAGATGTGAAAATAAAACGGTTTTTATAGACATTAATACTATGCAACACTTTGAGAATCAATGGGAGATATTACAAAATATTTCAAAAATATCATTTTATCAAGTATCAGCAATTTTAAAAGAGCATTTACTAAATTCAAACTATGATGAAACCTTAATGCCTTGGGAAATCAAACAAGAAAAGCCTTTAGTATTTCCAAAAATAACAAAAGCAATTTTATATGATGCTTTATATATTGAAAAACAAAATCTCTCAAAAGAAGTATTAAACAAACTTCAAAGATTATCAAGCTTTTCAAATCCAGAGTTTTTTGTATTGCAAAATTTACGAAAATCAACGTTTAATACTCCAAGAATAATTACATCCTTTGATATAAATGAAAAATACATTATTGTTCCAAGAGGGCTTACTCAAAAAATCATTAAACTTTTTAATTCTAATAAAGCACAGCTTACTATTGAAGACAAGCGATTTATAAAATCTATTAATAAATTAAATTTCACACTTACTTTAAAAGATGAACAAAAAATAGCTTTAGGAAAAATACTCATTCAAGATTATTCAATTTTAATTGCACCTCCAGGATTTGGTAAGACTGCTATTGCAGCTGCAGTAATTGAAAAAAGAAAAGTTAACACATTAATTTTGGTAAATAAAAGCAATTTACTTGATCAATGGATTGAGCGACTTTGTGAATATTTTCAGATTGATATTAAAACCATAGGAAAACTTGGAAATGGAAAGAAAAAACTAAATTCAAGTCTAGATATAGCCACCTTGCAATCACTAAAAAATAAACCTGAACTAATTGAAGAGTATTCTCAAATTATTATTGATGAAGTTCATCATATTCCAGCTGTTTCATTTGAAGTTCCTCTTAAAAGATTTAAAGGTAAATTTATTTTAGGACTTAGTGCAACACCTGCAAGGCAAGATGGAATGCATCCAATTATGTTTATGCAATGTGGAGAAATTGCTTATGAATCTAAAAAAGAGATTAAAAAAGTACATACATTAAAAACAGTTATTTCTACATTTGAAGCATTAAGTGATGATTTTTCATTAATTTTAAATGAAATGGTTGAAAATTTTGATAGAAATAATCTCATAATATCTGAAATTGAAAAATTAAAAGATAGAAATATTTTAGTACTTAGCGAAAGAATTGAGCATTTAAATATTTTATATCATCTATTAGATGCAAAAAAGATAAAATCAACTCTTATACATGGTGGGTTAAAATCAAAAATGAAAAAAGAGTTTTTAAAAGAAGCAAACAGTTCTTCAATTATTTTATCTACTAGTTCTTTTATTGGGGAAGGAATAGATTTTTCTCATTTAGATGCTATTGTGCTTACTATGCCTGTTTCTTATTGGGGAAGAATAGTTCAATATCTTGGAAGAATTGGAAGGAATGGACAAGATTGTGTAGCAATTGATTTTTTTGATGAAAATACTCCAATATTAAGATCAAGTTTTCACAAAAGACAAAGAGGATATAAGAAGATGGGTTACGTTCCAACAAATGGAAAAGGTTTATTTTAAAAAATAATTTCTATATATGTTTCTAAATTATCAAATAAACTTATAGATAAAAATTCGTACGAAAATAGAGATATGATTTTCCGACATATGTGTCGAAAAAATTATTTGACTTTCGTATATTTCACTGTTATCAATTTTTACTAGATTTTAATTGATGAATTTTTCTATTAATTCTAGTTTACTTCTAAGTTGTGGGTTAAGTACGATGAGATTTCAAGAATTAATTATCTTGAAGACTTAATTCGTATTGATATTCAAAGAATAGCAACTCATTTCTTTGTTTTTTTCTTTGGAGCTTTCATAAAGATATTCATTAATATTGGAATTAAAGCTACAATTGTAGTAAATGTTCCTAATGCTATTAGTCCTTGAGTTTCATTAACCATTTTATCTTCCTTTATATGATCTTATTCTTTTAATTTTAAGATATTTTTTATATCTGTTAAACTCTCGTTTAAATTTATCATTTAAGTCAATTGCTAGAAGTATTAACATCATAAAACAAAATACAAAAGCTATAGCTATTTGTCCATCA